>JAAWGR010000020.1 GCA_022795445.1 Oscillibacter sp.
TGATGTGGTGTATAAGGGCTGTATACACCTGTGTGCTGACCGGCGAAAAATTACATTTCGTTTCGGCGAAAATCGACATTTTCACGTTGGCGTTGACATTGAGTCCAAAGGGCAGATGGCGGGCATTGCCGTCCCCTATGTGACCAACCGGGCGATCATGAACCGCCTGGACACTGTGGTGGGGCCGGACGGCTGGTACAACGAGTTCAAGCCCTGGCACGGCGCCGGGAAGAAGGAGGCTCAGATCTGCGGCATCTCGGTTTTTTTCGAGGACCGGGGCTTCATCACCAAATGGGACGGCGCGGAGGATTCCGACATTGAACCTATCAAGGGCGGTCTGTCCGACAGCATGAAGCGGGCCGCTGTCCAGTGGGGCATTGGCCGTGTTCTCTACAATATGGACACTGTTTTCGTGGATGTGGAACAGCGGGGAAAAAGCTGGATTATTAAGAAGAGCGCCCGGGCCAAGCTGGACAAGGCATATCTGGACATGCTGAAAGCCTTGAAGCTGGAACCTGCCTCCGCTGGCGGTATTCAGTCTTTGCTGGCGGGCAGCGCTGGAGAGCCGGATAATACGCCCAGGCGGACCGGCACTCCGGCGATTCCCTCCGAAAATACGCAGCCTGCCCCGGAGAAGAAACAGGAGCGTCTGCCCAAAACTGCCTGCATCGTCACGGAAATGCAGAAGCATAAGGGCATGAACTCCACCAACACCAGAGTGAAGCTGAAAAACGCGGAGGGCAAGGAGATTTCCGCGTTTGTCCAGAGAGAGCATCCCATGCTTGTTTCCGGCACCGTGCTGGTGAACACGAAGCTGACCACCAAGCAGCAGGACTCTGTGGCGTACTACGTTTTGGAGTCCTATGAGATCGTCCCGCCGGATCAGCGGGCGGCGTAAAGAGAAAGGGGCGTTTCTATGGAAAAGATCCAGTCTTTTCAGATCACCGGCATGACCATTTCCGGTTTCAAGTGCTATCAGGAACCGGCGGAGCTGGAGTTCGGGAATCCCACCGTCATCACCGGCGGAAATGGCCGGGGGAAGAGCAGCGTGGCTGACGCCATCGCCTTTGCCGTCACCGGCCTCCCCTTCTTCGGGGAGCGGGGCCTGGACCGGCTGCACAACGAGGTCAACCCGGATGTGTCCATTGCCATGCGCTTTGTGGACGGCACCGGAAAGGCTCATGAGCTGGTCCGTACCCGCCAGGATGGCAAGATGCGGATCACCTACGACGGCGGCGAAATCCGCCAGCCGGACCTGAACGACCTCTTTGGAGAGCGGGATGTGTTTCTCTCCATCTTCAACCCTCTGTACTTCATTGAGGAGCTGGGAGATAGCGGCAAAAACCTCCTGGAGCGGTATCTGCCGGAACTGCCTGTGGAAACGGTTCTGGCACAGCTTCCCGCTGACCTGGCCTATATCCTGAAGGACGAGCCGCTTCTTTCGCCCGCAACCTATCTGAAGAACAAGCGGGCGGATATTCGGAATCTGGAAGAGAACGTCCTTTATATGCAGGGCCAGCGCGATCAGGCGGAATCCCAAGGCAAGGGGCTGCGTCAGGCGGCGGAAGCTGCCGCTCAGAAGCAGACCGTGCTCCAGGCGGAACTGACCGCCCTGGAGGAAAAACAATTTAATGGGCTGGACGTTTCCACCATGCGGGAGAGGTTGGTGGACCTCAGCGCCCGTTATGAGGAGGCCCTGCGGGACAGCGGCGGCCGCGAGGAACAGGACCAGCTCTCCGAACTTCGGGCGAAAATCGCCAAAAGATCGGCGGAACAGTATCAGTCGCAATATGCCAAACCCCTGGCGGAAACTGCCGCTGAGGTGAAAAATCTGGCAGCGCGTTATCAGCAGGAGGGGCAAAACTACAAGTGCCTTTCCGCCGGAAATCCATGTCCTGCCTGCCATCGCCCCATTCCGGAGAATATTTTGCGGTCGGTGCAGGCGGAGATCAAAAAGGCTGCCGGTGATATTCTCGCTGAGGGCAGGGAAAAGCAGGCCCAGCTTGTGGAACTCCAGAAGATGGATCAGAAAGCCGCTGATACGTTCGAGAAGTTTAAGGCCGATGATTTGGAGAAGTGGTCTCGGGAAATGTCCGAACTGGAAGCCCGCCGCCGAGCGTTGGCGAGTGCTATCCCTCAGGAGGCGGAAAATCTTCGGCAGGAAATTCAAGATCTCAGCGCCGCCATTGAGTATGGCAATCTCAGCCAGGAGGAATTTGACCGGCTGAAAGAGTGCCGGGAGGAGCTGCGGCAGTGCGCCGCTGACCTGTCTGCGGCGGAGAAGGCTGTTTCCGTGAAGCCGGAGGACATTGACGGACAGATCGGACAGGCAAACCAGCAGATCGCGGCGCTGAAAAAGCAGATTGTCAACGCGGCGCAGTACGTTTCCAAGCGAGCGGAGATGCTGTTCTCCTCCTTGAAAATGAACCGTGTGGAAATTTCCCTCTATGACGTGGTGAAGTCCACCGGAGAACTCAAGGACGCTTTCAAGTTCAACTACGCTGGACGGCGCTATGACCGGCTGTCCCTGTCGGAGAAAATCCGGGCGGGTATGGAGGTTTCCGAGCTGATGAAGCGGCTCACCGGGCGCAATTATCCGATCTTTGTGGACAATATGGAGTCCGTGGACGACCTGGCCAACGTCCGGCCCACGGGTCAGGTGATTATGGCCAAGTGTGTACATGGAGCGGAATTGTCCGTGCGTCCCTTGAATCCCATCCCGGCGGCTGGGCAGCAGAAAGCCGCGTGACCAGCTTGATTTGAGGAGGTATGCCGCTTGGTCTATGAGAAAATTCCCATCGTGGAAACGGCCCGGCGGTGCGGGCTGATCCTCGACTCCCGGACGCTCAAGCGTCTGGAGGTCGAGGCCAGCTGTCCCTTCTGCGGCGACCACGGGCCGGGAAAATTCCACCTCAGCCTCAACACCAACACAGATCAATACCGCTGCAACCTCTGTGGAGCGCATGGGAACAGTGTTTCTCTGTATGCCCGGATCAAGGGCATGAGCAACAAAGAGGCTTTTCGGGAGCTGTCTAAGGAAGCCAAAGCATACCCCTTCCCGCAGCAGCCGGAGCCGCAAAAAACGGAGCGGCAGCCGCTTCCTTTGGAACAGCGGCACGCCGCATACATGGATATGCTGGACCATCTGACACTCCTGGGCAGGCACCGGGAAAACCTGCTTGGCCGGGGGCTGTCCATGGAGCGCATCCATGAGAATCAATACCGCAGTATGCCGGAAACGGACCGGAGCCGGAGGCTTCTCGCGGAGCTTCTGCGGGCCTGCGGTCACGAGCTGCGGGGCCTGCCGGGCTTTCGTACATACTACGGCGAATGGTCCATCAACGGACCCACCGGGTTTCTGATTCCTGTCCGCAATAAAGACGGGCTGATTCAGGGCCTCAAAATACGGTTAGACGACGCGGATTCCCCAAACCGCAAGTACCGCTGGCTTTCCAGCAGGGGACTGCCCGACGGGACCCGCAGTTATTCCTGGATTCATGTCACCGGCAACACCGCCAGCAAGCGGGCCTTTCTCACGGAAGGGCCGCTGAAAGGCGACGCCGCCAGCTTCCTGGCAAACGACGCGCTCTTTGTCAGCGTCGGAGGTGTCAATGCCATCCACGGCCTGAAGGGCACCCTGATGGATTTGGGCGTCCGTGAGGTAGTGGAAGCCATGGACATGGACCAGATGACCAACGAGAATGTCCGAAAGGCCGTCCTCGCCATGCGCCGGGAGGTTCAGACCATCCCAGGCATCAAATACTACAAATACACATGGAATCCGGCTTATAAAGGGGTAGACGATTACTTTTTGAGCCGGAGAGCCGCCATGCAGTGAACGAGGTGCATAATGGACGATAGAATCCTGGTTAAGATGACTGCGGAGAATCATTGTATTTTGTTCCGCACGGTCACGCCTGCGGAAAAATCTCCTCATACCTTTTACATCACCCGTGACACCTTTGCGGAGCTGAAGGATAAGGGCGAGGTTACGAAACACGATTGCGGGTCCTTTGCAGTTTTGCGGCGGGATGACAGCACAGACACGATAAGCATCCGCTTCACCTGGCTGTCCTGCTCCGGCAGCGACCAAGTGGCGGGCTGGGAACAGACGGTGAAACTGCCCTATGAGAGTCTGCACAATTTCATAGAGAAAAGCGCCGGGGAATCCAAGCCGTCCAAATGGGCCGCCCTTTCCGTGAAGTCCCGGGAACTGCCGAAGCTGGTATTCTGCGGACGGGAAAATCTTCACGCTGTGGTGGGTAATCAGACGGTCCGCCGTAAGCTGGTCCGGTTCCTGCGGAACAACTTTCGCTGGCAGGGTGCAGATGAAATCCGGTTTTACAACGATTTTATGCCCTACAGCTTTTTCTTCCAGGAGTTTCGCGGCAGTCAGCAGGGAATGTGCGGCGGCCTGATTCTCCATGGGCAGGAAAACATGGACCGGGCATATTACTCCATCCACACTTAAAAAGAAAAGGAGCTGTTTTATGGGAGAAGTCTTTGATATTCGCAACAAGATCGGCGCCGCTGAGGGCAATGAGGCGCATATGCTTGGGAAGTTTCTGTATTACTCCCTGGCAAACCTCCTGGTGGAGAAGGACGCCCTGGCCAAGCTCTGCGAGGACTTGGACATCCCCTACACCGGCGGCAAACGGCTGTCTGTTTCGGACGCCTTCCGCTCCGCTACGGGGGACATCCAGGAGCGCATTCCCGTCACCCGGATGGGTGAAACCCATATCTACCTGGCTTACTGCCGGGACAACAAGCGCACGGCTGATATCCTCTCCCGGGAACTGGTGAAGGAAACCCTGAACCAGCAGACCAACCAGTATGAGAAGCTGGCAAACATCAGCTACGACAAGCGGGACGGCGCGTTTCGGTGCGATAATCTTGTCATGGATGATGTGGTAGATGTCATGAAGTGCTGCCGCCAGGCGGAGGAACTGTTTGAACTCTACCAGCTCTGCGCCAACCGCAAGCATGTGGAAACCATCTGCACCAATTTCCTGCGGTCCATTGAGGCCACTAAGCTCAGCATCACCGGATTCCTCTACTTCGTTCCCCGGACTTACATGGAAAAGGTGGATGTGTTTGAGGAGTTCATCAACTTCCTGAGTGGCCTGAACCGGAAGGGAACTCCGCTGATCGTAAACAGCTTCTACATCATCGACGACGAGAAGTAGCGGGGCAAAATGACGGAGGAGTTCTACGCGGCGGTGAAGAAGGAAATTGCCGAGTACCAGGAGCGGGCGGACTACTTCATCCAGTCTGGATGCCAGAGTCCGGCGGTCCTGGAGCGTTGGGCCTTGAAGATTCAGGGCCTTGAGCAGCACAAACGGCATTATGAACAGGTGCTCCGCCGGGAACTGGATGGGCTGGACGACGATTTCAACACGTTGAAATTCCTAGGGCAGGAATTGCAGGCCAGAGCGCAGAGTATTCGATTTCAGAAGCAGAAAGCGACATAATTAAAATCAGAGGCGGGGAGAATATCTCCTCGCCTCTTTTCTTTTGCGCAAAAGAAAGACAGACGCCCTAAAAAGAGCGTCCGCCATTTATTTGCTAGATTGAAGCCGGTTAATCAAGCCAATCAGCATGATAAGATCGTCTTCGTCTAATTTCCGCATTCCCTCCATAGCCCGGTGGAGAAGCTGAGGATTAATGGTTTCCGAATCAAAGAATTGTAGGGGTGAAATTTCAAAATAATCGCATATCCGCAGAAATTGAGTCATGGAAGGCAAAGCCTTTCCGGAGGATATGGCCTGGATATACCCTTTGTTCTGTCCCAATTCTGTGCTCATCTGATATTCAGAAACATTTTTCTTTAAGCGCAGTTCTGTAATGCGGGTCTGGATAAATCTTGCGTCCACACAGCTCACCTCTGCTTATAGCATAGCAGAGTTTTTATATAGACATTCCATAATAAATATGCTAATATTTCAATTATACTCCGATAAAGTACATATTAAATAAGTTATTCACATTTTATATCTATATCTTGGAGGTTGATTTACAAATGGAATTATATACCTGTGCCGTTACTGGCCATAGGCCAACGCGGTTTAAATGGAAGTACAATGAAAACAACAATGGCTGCAAGCGGTTGAAGAAACGAATGAAAGAGCAGTTCACTTTGCTTTATGAAAAGGGCGTTCGCCGCTTCTACGTAGGTGGTGCCCTTGGAGTAGATATGTGGGCCGGGGAGATACTGCTTCAAATGAAGGAACTGCCCGACTACAAGGACATCCACCTGATTGTAGTGCTGCCCTTTGACGGATACAATAAGACCTGGGACAGTCAAAGCAAAAATCGTCTGCAATTTTTGTTGAATCACAGTGCAGAAAACATTATTGTGGGACAAAGAACCCAAGCACCCGCTGTTTGCTATAAACTCCGCAATTATTATATGATAAATCATGCTGACTGCCTGCTGGCAGTATATGATGATAATCGCTCTATCCGCAGTGGGACGGGAATGACGGTCAATTATGCCAGAAAAAGGGAATTGAAGATCAAACTTATTCATCCAGATACAGGCGTCGTAACTATTATGTGAACCAAGGATATATTTGTGTGTTTTCCAATTTTATTGAAATGCAATGATTTTGATATTTTAGCTATAGACTTGATATATAGTCGAAAACTTTTAAGGTAAAATAGACAAAGCAACGAAACCAACCGTTAGAGAGTTTGTTTTATAATAAAGAGGGTGTATAGGAAATGCTTCATCCAGACAGTCTGCTGATCCGCTTTTTAACAAAAGTGTGCGATCTGCTTTTTCTGAATATTTTGCTCCTTTTTTCCTGCTTGACCATCGTTTTCACGGGTGCAGCTATCACATCGCTTTACTCTGTGACGCTTAAAATGATACGAAAAGAGGACTACGCTCCAGTAAAAAATTTTATTCAAGGGCTTAAGCGAAATTTTCTGTTATCTGTTCCAGTCACCATATTGTTTTTTGTGGATATCACGCTGGCAGCGATTTTGAAAACAATACTTTATGCTGAAACGCTCTATATTGCACCGACAATATTTGTATTCCTTACAATTGTTTCCCTTTTTTTAACAGCGCTGTTATCCTACCTGTTTCCGCTGTCAGCACGCTTTGAAAATACGTTCTCACATCATCTCTCAAATGCGGTGCGTCTCGCCTTAGCCAACCTGCCAGTTACGTTCATGCTCACCACAGTCAATCTGCTTCCCCTGCTGATCAGTTTGTTTGCTCCCTCTCTATTAGGCATAGTTACTGCCTTTTGGTCGCTGTTTGGCTTTGCGGCGGGAGCCTACTTCAATTCTTTTTACCTGAATCGTATATTCGGCAAATAAAAACTTATAAGGAGGGATTCGGTCATATGAAGGAACTACTTTCGTACAAAGATTATGAATTGGTTTTCGAGGATCATTTTGATGCAGCAGAACTGGATCGAAGCCGCTGGAACGTAGAACTCCATGAGCCGGGTTGGGTCAATCAGGAATGGCAGGAATATGTGGACTCTGAGGATACGATCCATTTGGAGGACAGCAAGCTCCTGATCCGCCCTATTAAAACTTGTCAAAAGGACGGGAGCGCCACCTATACATCTGGACGTATTTCCACCCAGAACAAGCGTGATTTTACTTATGGCCTGTTCGAGGCCCGTCTGCGGGTCCCCAAGGGTAAGGGCTTTCTTCCGGCATTCTGGCTGATGACCACAGACGAAGATCGATATGGCCAATGGCCGGAGTGCGGTGAGATCGACATCATGGAAATCATGGGTCACGACACCCGGACGGAATATGGCACCATTCACTATGGGCTTCCCCACACGGAAAGTCAGGGCAGTTTAACCTTGCACACCGGAGATTTTGCTGAGGAATTTCACACCTTTTCTCTGGAGTGGGTGCCCGGGGCCCTTCGATGGTATGTAGACGGCTGTCTGTTTTACGAGACAACACAGTGGTTTTCCGCCGGGGCCGATGATGTTCGGAAACCTTTTCCTGCGCCCTATAACCACGATTTGTATATTATCCTGAATCTGGCAGTCGGCGGAAACTGGGTTGGTTATCCGGATGAAGCGACAGACTTCGAAAATGCTGTTTTTGCGGTAGACTATGTAAGAGTATATCAGAAGAAACACTGAATAATGGAGGGGATCATTATGGGAAAGATTCGATTTCTGGACGAAAATGGGACCTTTACGCTGGAGGATCCCGAGGGAGTAAGTCATCTTTATTTTCCGCTGGCCAGTGAAACCGGGCTGAAAAGCGCTGTTGCGCCGAATCTGGCCGGGGACTGCAAGCTGGATCAGGAGACCTTCCTCTTGGAGCCGGTCAGCATTGAAGATCTGCGGGACAGCCGCAGTACCCGAAATTTCTGGTGTGTTTCAGAGGCAGGATCCTGGTCAGCCACAGGGGTGTCTGCCGAACAAGAGGCCACCCGATTTACGGATCAGCAGGACAAGAGCACTCTGACCGCCGGCCTGATGTGGCATATGGTGTGCCGGGAGACAACACGCTATGGACTTCGGGCCGAAATCACATCTTTTATCCCGCCCCAGGAAAATGTGGAAATCATGGATGTGCGGATTACAAATACCGGAACGGTCCCACAAAAGATAACCGGCGTAGCGGCGGTCCCCATCTACGGACGCAGCGCAGACAACCTCCGAGACCACCGGAACGTGACTTCAATGCTGCATCGCATCCGCACTACAAAACATGGTGTGCTGGTTAAGCCCACACTGTCCTTTGACGAAAAGGGGCACCGGGAAAATCAAAAAATTTACTATGCGTTGGGCGTGTCCGGGAAGGGCGGAGCCCCGGCAGGATTCTTCCCCACGGTCGACACATTTGTTGGAGAAGGCGGAAGCCTCCTCCGCCCCAGAGCGGTCTATGAACATCAAGACGGCGTATCCTGCGGCATTGAGATTGCCGGAAAAGAAGCTATGGGCGGTATTTGCTTCCCGACCGTTACCTTGGCGGCAGGTGAAACCACGGAATATATTGTTCTTTTGGGAGTCTCGGAGGATGAGAAGGATGTTGACCGGGTTCTTGCCTCCTGCCGCACGGCAGAACAGGTCCAGGAAGCATTGGAGGAAACGAAAGCCTATTGGCAAAGAAAGGTAAACATCCGCTATCATACGGGAAACGCAGACTTTGACTGCTTTCTTCGCTGGGTCAGCTTCCAACCTTTCCTGCGGAGGCTCTACGGCTGCTCTTTCCTGCCGCACCACGATTATGGACGTGGAGGCCGGGGCTGGCGGGACCTCTGGCAGGACTGCCTGTCGCTGCTGCTCATGGACCCCTCTGGTGTGGGTGGAATGATCAAAGCCAATTTCGGCGGCGTTCGCATTGACGGGACCAACGCCACCATTATTGGGGACGGGATCGGAAATTTTATTGCTGACCGGAATGGCATTGCCCGTGTCTGGATGGATCATGCGCTTTGGCCTTTGATGACCACAGAGCTTTACATCCATCAAACCGGAGATTTTGACATTCTAAATGAGATGGTCCCTTACTTCAAAGATTCCCAGGCTATGCGAGGAACGGAGATTGACCAGCTTTGGGAGGGCAGCTATGGAAATCAGCAAAGAACCGGATCCGGTGCGGTCTACATGGGGAGCATCCTGGAACATTTGTTGATCCAACACCTTACCGCTTTTTATGAAGTGGGTGTACATAATATTTTCCGTCTGCGGGGAGCCGACTGGAACGACGCGTTGGATATGGCCTCTGAATACGGCGAGAGCGTTGCCTTTACCTGCGCCTATGCGGGGAATTTGAGAACTCTGGCGGAATTGCTTCGACAGATGCAAAAGCGCGGGCAGAACACGGTGAATTTGCCCGAGGAACTTCAGGAGCTGCTGGAAAACCATTTTGAAAGCTATGAAAATATCTCTCTTAAGACGACGGTACTGAAACAGTATGCCAAGCGCTGCATTCACAACATCAGCGGCCGGATAATCCAGGTCCCCCTGATCAAGCTGGCGGACAATTTAGACGGCAAAGCCGCCTGGCTGACAGGACACATCCGCCGCCAGGAGTGGATTCAAGACGGGGAAGACGGCTGGTTCAACAGTTATTATGACAACAGCCAAAAGCCCTTGGAGGGGAAAACGGAAAGCGGCGTGCGCATGATGCTGACCGGGCAGGTTTTCGCCATCATGAGCGGCACCGCCACAGACGCTCAGGTAAAGGCCATTGCCCGAAGCGCAGACCGCTGGCTGTACAAAAAAGAGTCGGGAGGTTATCGCCTGAACACGGATTTCCACGATCTGAAACTTGACATGGGCCGGATGTTCGGCTTTGCCTATGGCGAAAAGGAAAACGGGGCAGTGTTTTCTCATATGACGGTCATGTACGCCAACGCCCTCTACCGCAGAGGCTTCGTTCGTGAGGGCTACAAGGCGCTCCAATCCTTGGCAGACTTTGCTTTAGACTTCGAAGCCAGCAAAATCTATCCCGGCATTCCGGAATACTTCCGTGCAGACGGCCGCGGAATGTACCATTATCTCACCGGCGCGGCCAGCTGGTATATGCTGACGATCATCACGGAGGTCTTCGGCGTTCGGGGAGAATACGGCGACCTGGTGATTTGTCCCCATTTGGTACGGGAGCAGTTCGGAAAGCGGGGGACCGCATCAGTAGAACTGGCCTTTGCCGGGAAGGCGTTTCAGGTGACCTTCGCCAATCTGACCGGCGGTGATTTCGGGGACTACCGGCTGGGAAAAGCCTATCTCTCCAGTGGAGATGCTGCGCAGATGCACCGGCTGGAACTGAGAAATGGAAAAGCTGTCCTGAAGCGGGAGATCATCCAGAAGCTCCCGGGATCCGGCAATCTCGTTATGATCGAATTGATGTAAAAAAAAGGAAGGGATTATCATGCGGTATGGATACTTTGATGAGCAGGCCAAAGAATATGTAATCACCCGGCCTGACACCCCGGCGCCCTGGGCCAACTACCTGGGTTCGCCGGAATACGGTGCGCTGATCTCCAACAATGCTGGAGGCTACAGCTTTGTAAAGTCCGGCGCCAACGGGCGCATCCTGCGCTATGTATTCAACCAGTTTGACCAGCCGGGGCGGTATATCTATCTCCGGGACAATGAATCGAAGGATATCTGGTCCGCTTCCTGGCAGCCTGTAGGGAAGGATCTGGCGGAGTATCAAAGCCAGTGCCGCCACGGGATGGGCTACACAAAAATGCTGGCGGACTATTCAGGCATCCACAGCGAGGCGCTTTATTATGTGCCCCTGGATGGGACCCACGAAGTCTGGCAGCTGCGTGTGGTCAACGGTTCGGAGCGGCGGCGGGAGCTGACCCTGACGGGGTACGCGGAATTTACCAGCAACGGAAATTATGAACAGGATCAGGTGAATCTGCAATACTCCCAGTTCATCACCCGGACGCTTTTCGATGAGAACCGTATCCGTCAGCAGATCCATGGTAATCTGGATGTCCAGAACAGCGCAGTGGATAAAAAAATTGTGGTGGAGCGTTTCTTTGGCCTGACAGGCGCCCTGGTTTCGTCTTTTTGCGGCGACAAAGCGGAATTTCTCGGCTCCTACCGCAGCTACAGAAACCCTATTGGCGTGGAAAGCGGCGACTTGGGTGGGAAGCTGAACTACAATGGAAACAGCTGCGGGGCGCTTTCTGCCGTGATCGCGCTGGAACCGGGAGAGGAGAAAATCATCGCTTTTCTTTTAGGAGAAAAGCCGCCGCAGGAGAGCACCGCAATTTTAGAAACTTATTCCGATCCCGGAGAAACCTGCCGGAAAGAGCTGGATGTGCTGGTGAATTTCTGGCATGAAAAACTCTCCCATTTTCAGGTGAAAACGCCCTGTCCAGAGTTCGATACGATGGTTAACACATGGAATGCCTATAACAGCTTCATCACGTTTACCTGGTCCCGCGCCGCGTCCTTCCTCTACTGCGGTCTGCGAAATGGCTACGGCTATCGGGATACGGTCCAGGACATCCAGGGTGTGATCCATCTGGAACCGGAACAGGCGGCGGAGAAGCTGCGGTTCATGCTCTCGGCCCAGGTGGACCATGGCGGCGGTCTTCCCCTGGTAAAATTCACCCACAATCCCGGTCATGAGGATACTCCGGAAGACGCCTCCTATGTTCAGGAAACCGGGCATCCCGCTTATCGGGCCGATGACGCCCTCTGGCTGTTCCCCACCATCTACAAGTATATTGCGGAAACCGGCAACACGGCCTTCCTGAATGAGGTGATTCCCTTCGCCAACCGGGACGAAGGAACCGTCTACGAGCATTTGAAACGAGCTCTGGATTTCTCCCTCAAGCACACAGGGCCTCACGGGATGCCCGCCGGGCTGTATGCGGACTGGAATGACTGCCTGCGTCTGGGAGCCAATGGAGAATCATCCTTTGTAGCGTTTCAATTCTACTACGCTTTTACCATCTTACGGGAATTTGCAATTTTTGAAAAGGATAACGTCTACCAGGCATGGCTGGAGCGTGAGCAAACAAAGCTCAGAACGCAGCTGAACGATTTGTGCTGGGACGGTGATCGATTTATTCGGGGGTTCACCGAGAGCGGAGAGATCATTGGGCATCACAGTGCGCCGGAGGCGGATCTGTGGCTGAATCCTCAAAGCTGGGCAGTCATCAGTGGCCTGGCAGATAAATGTCAGGCTGAATTGGCAATGGAAAATGTCTATAACCGCCTGAATACGGAATATGGTGCAATCTTGATGGACCCGCCTTACCATGCCCACGCTTTCGACGGGGCGCTGGCGGTTATCTACAATGCGGGCGTGAAGGAAAACGGCGGCGTGTTTTCCCAGTCTCAGGGCTGGCTGATCCTGGCGGAAGCCCTTCTGGGGCACGGAGACCGGGCCTTCACCTACTTCAAGGAAAACGCTCCTTCCATGCAGAACGACCGGGCAGAGATTCGCAAAATCGAGCCTTACTGCTATGGGCAGTTTACGGAGGGAAAAGCCAGTCCACAGGCCGGACGTTCCCACGTTCACTGGCTGACAGGAACGGCATCCACAGTGATGGTCGGGTGTGTGGAGGGCATTCTGGGAATGCGCCCGGACCTTTACGGCATCAAAATCGCGCCCTCCATCCCGAAGGAGTGGAAGGCGCTGGAGATCCATAAAGACTTCCGAGGAAAGAAGCTCCATATTGTTGTAGAAAACCCGAATGGACATGAATCCGGCTGCCGGAAGCTGATGGTAAATGGCTGTGCGATGGAGGGCAGTTATGTGCCGGCGGAACTTCTGACGGAGACAACAGAAATCATTCTGACAATGTAGCCGATTCTTCGGAAGGCTCAGGTCTCCGGTTGACATTCCAAGTGTTCATATAATTCTTGCTTCGAAATACTTTCGGTGTCATTCCCATCTGGCTATGGAAATGTTGGATAAAATGACTCTGAGAGGAGTACGAGAGCATGGCAGCAATATCCGCCAGTTCATAGCTGCTGTATTGCAGGAGATTTTTCGCCATATCAATTTTCCTCTGGCGAATGTATTCGCTGACAGAAATACCGGTTTCCTGTTTGAAAATACGAGACAGGTGGGCTGGAGAGACGGAGACGGCGGCGGCCAGGTCGTTGACGGAAATGCGCTCCATGATGTGGACGTAGATATAGTCGATGGCCTCGGCTACCTGTCTGGAAGATGCAACATTTTTCTTCAGGCTTCGCATACGGCATACATAGTCCAATGCCATCTGGTCGTGGACATAAACGATTTCGGCCATGTTGTTGCAGCAGTCCATCCGGCGGATATATTCGTCGCTGAGGCCAAAGGCTTCCTCCATAGACATCCCGCCTTCCATACAGAAACGGGCCAGCATAGCTGCCGTGACAACGAAGTGATATCGGAGATTGTTGATCGGATTATTTGAGAGAAGGCCCGCCCCCTCCATGTTCTCAAAAGCGCCGCGACTGCAATTTTCCTGTACGGCGTCGATCATCCCTCCCGCTACGGCACGGTAAAAGAGAAATTCCTCTCCCGGTTCCCGATGGCAGACGCACTCGCCATCGACTTCTATGGATGCCAGACTTCTTTTTTTCATCGATATCCCCCTCAGCATCGATATTTCCTAATTATCATATCATGAATTTGACATTTTTGCAATGGAGTAAATATAGAGGGATTATAAAAAGCTGTGAGACCTGTCAAAAGTAAACATGAATCTGACATAATTTTTTTGAATTTTGTATATTTAATTTCGCGAAAAAGGTAAAATGATGTCAATGACACAGCTGGTGGCTGTATCAAAATAAAAGCAGGAGGAGTGTAACGTGAAGAAAAGGATCTTGTGTATCATGCTTGCGGCCCTGATGACCACAGGACTGCTCAGCGGATGCGGAGGGGGCGGCGGCGGGCTGCTGAGCGGCGTAGAGGCCAGCGACGGCGGAAAGATCATCAACATCTACGTGTGGAACGAGGAGTTCCAGGGCAAGTTCAACGAGAACTATCCCGAGGTGGAGAGACTTTCCAACGACAAGTCGGTGGCCTATCTGAAAGACGGGACCGAGGTCCACTGGATCGTCAACCCCACCCAGGACGGGGTCTATCAGCAAAAGCTGGACGAGGCGCTGCTCAAGCAGGGCAGTGTCTCCGCCGACGAGCGGGTGGACATGTTCCTGGTGGAGGCCGACTACGCCCTGAAATACGTTGATCCCGAGGTCAATGTGGCCCTCCCCATCTCCCAACTGGGGATCACAGACGGGGACATCGCCAACCAGTATCAGTACACTCTGGAGGCCATGACCGGCTCCGACGGGGAGATCCGGGGTCTGAGCTATCAGGCCACCCCTGGTATGCTGGTCTACCGCCGCTCCATCGCTAAGACGGTGCTGGGCACCGACGACCCGGAGGTGGTGGGCGCAGCTGTGGCCGACTGGGATAAATTCTATGAGACCGCCGAACAGATGAAAGCCGCCGGTTACTATATGTACTCCGGCCGGGCCGACACCGCCCGGGTGTATTCCAACAACGTCTCCGCCCCCTGGGTGAAGAACGACAAGACGGTCGTGGTGGACCCCAACATGATGAACTGGGTGGACCGCTCCATGGAGGATATCAAGAGCGGCATCAGCCACAACGTTCCGGGCCAGTGGAACGACGAGTGGAACAAGGACATGGGTCCGGACTCCAAAGTGTTCTGCTTTTTCCTGCCCGCCTGGGGCCTGGATGTGTGTATCGCCCCCAACGTGAAGGACACCGCCGCCGCCCAGGACTGGGCTGTCTGCCCAAGCCCCCAGAGCTTCTTCTGGGGCGGCACCTGGCTGGTGGCCGCCAACGGCACCGATAACGCCGCTCAGGTCAAGGATATCATGCTGACGATGACTGCCGACCGGAACATCCTGCGCACCTTGGCCATGAACTACGGCGAGATGAGCAACGACCAGCCTCTCATGGAGGAGCTGGCCCAGTCCCCGGACTTCGGCATCGACCTGCTGGGCGGACAGAACTACATCGGCGTGCTGTCCGATGTGGCGGCCACGGTGGACCTGTCCAACATCTCCTCCTATGACCAGGGCTGTGTCGAGGAGTTCCAGAACACCTTCGGCGACTACTTCAACGGCGTCATCAGCCTGGACAAGGCCAAGGACAACTTTGAAATGTCTATCACCGAGCGCTACCCCTGGCTGGTGGGCGGCGGCGTGATCTGGCCGTGAGTGTGCAATATTGTGAAAGGAGGAACTCTTATGAAAAGTGAGAACAAAATCAAAAGCGTCAGCTACGCCAAATGGGGATACATCTTCATTCTCCCCTTCTTTTTGAGCTACGCCATCTTCTCTCTGATCCCGCTGGCAGACACCATTCGCAACAGCTTCTATGAGTACTATGCTTTCGGCCTGAAAACCGTGGGCCCCAACTGGACCGGGTTGTCCAACTATGCCGCCCTGCTCTCCGCCAATTTGCCCAAGTACGCATGGAACACCTTTGTGATGTGGATCCTGGGCTTTGTACCTCAGATCGTGGTGGCCCTGGTTTTGGCATCCTGGTTCACCGATGCCCGGCTGAAAATTCGCGGCAAGCAATTTTTCAAAGTGGTGATCTACCTGCCAAACCTCATCATGGCCTCAGCGTTCGCCATGTTGTTCTTTGCGCTGTTTTCCAACTCCGGTCCCATCAACAGTATCCTGCTCAAGATGGGTGTGATTGGGGAGGCGATCCGGTTTATGGAGTCTACCCTGGGTGCCCGCACGCTTGTCGGACTGATGAACTTCCTCATGTGGTTCGGCAACACCACCATCATGCTGATGGCGGCCATCATGGGCATCAATCCTTCCATTTTTGAGGCTGCGGAGTTAGACGGCTGCACCCATCTCCAGAAGTTTTTCAAGATCACTTTGCCCCAGATCAAACCTCTGCTGACCTATACCTTGATCACTTCCCTTATCGGCGGCCTGCAAATGTTTGACGTGCCCCAAATCCTCACCGCCGGCAAGGGCGCTCCCGACCGCACCACTATGACTTTGATCATGTTCCTGAACAAGCACCTCCAGGCCAAGAACTATGGCATTGCCGGCGCCCTGTCTGTGTTCCTGTTCATCATCAGCGCCATCCTGTGTTGGTTCGTTTTCAAGATGAACACCGACAGCGATCCTGACGGCTCCAAGTCTGCGGCCAAGCGCGCCAGGAAAGGGGGCAAAGCGTAATGGAGAACAAAAGATCCAACGGCCGGACCATTCTGGCCCATGTGGTGCTGATCATCCTGGCGTTTTTGTGCCTGTTCTTCTTCTACATCCTGATCATTAACGCCAGCCGCTCCCATGCGCAGCTCCAGCTGGGCTTCTCCGCCCTGCCTGGCTCCAGTCTGATCACGAACTTACAAAATGTCATCAACGACCCGGCTATCCCCATCCTAAAGGGCATCCAGAACAGCCTGATCGTCTCCGGCTGCTGCGCCGCCATCGTCACCTACTTCTCCGCATTGACGGCCTACGGCATTTACGCCTACGATTTCAAGCTGAAAAACGCAGCCTTCACTTTCATCATGGCCATCCTGGTCATGCCTACTCAGGTGACGGCGCTGGGCTTCCTCCGCCTGATCACGAACATGGGGCTGGACGACTCTCTGCTCCCCCTGATCATCCCCTCCATCGCCTCTCCTGCTGTGTTCTACTTTATGCACAGCTATATGCATTCCTCTCTCCCCAAAGAACTGATCGAAGCGGCTCGCATTGACGGCTCCAGGGAGTTTGGTACCTTCAACCGCATCGTCCTCCCCATCATGAAACCGGCCATCGCGGTACAGGCAATTTTCACCTTCGTGGGCTCTTGGAATAACTACTTTATTCCCGCCTTGGTCATTACCTCTAAGAACAAACAAACCCTGCCGATCATGATCGCAACACTCCGCGGCGCAGATTACATGAATTTCGATATGGGTAAAATTTATATGATGATCACGATTGCCATTGTTCCCATCATCATTATTTACCTGCTTTTGTCGAAGTTTATCGTGGAGGGCGTCACACTGGGCGGCGTGAAGGAGTAAGCGCTTTATGGAAAAATGGATTCGCGCCCGTTATCAGCCCAATCTGCCGCTGCATGATGGACGCCGCGTGACGGCAAGTCCGGAGCATATCGCCTTGTCCCGGCAGGCCGCACAGGAGGGCATGGTGCTGTTAAAGAACCAGGGGGATTTGCTCCCCCTGGCTCCCGACAGCCGGGTAGCTCTGTTTGGCAAAGGCAGCTTCGACTATGTAAAGGGCGGCGGCGGGAGCGGCGATGTCACAACTGCCTATGTCCGCAATATTTACGACGGGTTAAGGGAAGAAAATGTTTCCCTTTACGAGCCTCTGTCAACGTATTACCGGGATTATGTAGCTGGATGCTATGCTGCCGGGGATGTTCCCGGTTTGATGGCAGAACCGGAGCTTCCGGAAGCGCTTCTGGCATCCGCAAAGGAGAACGCCGATACCGCGATCATCGTCCTCAGCCGCTTTTCCGGCGAGGGTTGGGATCGAGACCCGGTTATGCACGAGGAAGATGACTACCCCTGGCCGGATGAACTGAATATGCCCAAACGGGCGAAGACCGTCTTTCCTAAAGGAGACTACTATCTAACTGCCCCCGAACAGCGAATGATCCAGCTGATTACCGGTTCCTTTGAGAAAATTGTCCTGGTCCTTAATGTGGGCGGTGTAATGGATGTTTCCTGGTTTTATAAGGATGACCGCATTTCCTCTGTTCTCCTGGCCTACCAGGCAGGGATGGAAGGTGGAAGCGCCATTGCAGAGCTGCTGACTGGAAAGAGAAATCCCTGCGGCAAACTGCCTGATACCTTCGCGCTGGATCTGAACGACTATCCCTCCACAGAGCATTTTCACGACTCAATAGATTATGTGGACTACACGGAAGATATCTATGTAGGCTATCGGTATTTTGAAACTCTGCCGGGCGCGGCGGAACGAGTTTGCTATCCCTTTGGCTATGGGCTGTCGTATACAAGCTTTTCACTGGAAACGATAAGTGCCGGAACGGAAGATGGAAACATTTGCATATCCGTCCGTGTGACCAACAAGGGAACATGCGCTGGGAAAGAGGTCGTGCAGCTTTACTACAATCCGCCTTGGGGAGCGCTCCAAAAGCCTCTGCGTAATCTGGCGGCATTCCGGAAGACCCGGCTGCTGGAACCCGGAAAGAGCGAAACGGTAACTCTGGCATTTCCGGTGGAATCTATGGCCAGCTTCGACGATCTGGGTAAAATCGCGCCCTGTGCCTGGGTTTTGGAGCAGGGAAACTACACCCTGTATGTGGGTACTTCTGTACGGGATGCAGCGAAACTGAACTATACATACACCCAGGATGAAACTCGCATTATCAGCCAGACTGGCGATGTGCTGGCACCTTCCCACTTGAAAAAACGTCTTTTGGCAGACGGACATTATGAAGATATTCCTGCTGCGGCTTCAGTCGACACGGAAGCCAATTTGCTTACGCCGATCTGCGCTGGTCAAGCAGAGGCAGTAGCACCCGCAGCACGCGGGCGGGACCGTTATCTGCTTTCTCAGCCTTATGCCGAAGGCATACAGCCCTTATCTGAAGTTGCGGAAGGGACCCTGAGTCTGGATACGTTCCTATCCCAACTCTGCGACGATGATCTGATCCATCTTTTGGGTGGTCAACCCAATGTGGGCGTGTCCAACACCTTTGGCATAGGTGGACTGCCAGAATACGGCGTTCCGACCGTAACCACAGCCGACGGCCCGGCGGGACTGCGTATCGAGCCTGTGTGTGGCGTCCATACCACCGCCTGGCCCTGTGCAACTTTGCTGGCAGCGACGTGGGACACAGAGCTGGTTTTCTGTGTAGGCTCCGCCGCTGCGGAGGAAATCAAGGAAAACAACATCTCCGTCTGGCTGGCCCCCGCAGTCAATATTCACCGGAACCCGCTGTGCGGCAGGAATTTTGAATATTATTCCGAGGACCCGCTGCTTACTGGTAAACTGGCCAGTGCTATGGTCCGGGGGATCCAGTCCCAGCACATTGCGGCTACAGTGAAGCACTTTGCCTGCAACAATAAAGAAACCAACAGGAAATACAGCGATTCCCGTCTGTCCCAGCGGGCCCTGCGGGAAATCTATCTGCGGGCCTTCGAGATCATCGTGCGAGAGGAACAGCCTTGGGCCATCATGAGTTCTTATAATGTGATCAATGGCTGTCGGGCCTCGGAAAGCCGGGAACTCTTGACGGACATCCTTCGGAAAGAGTGGGGATATACCGGTTTGGTGATGAGCGATTGGTGGACGCGCGGCGAACACTATAAGGAACTTCTCGCCGGAAATGACCTGAAGATGGCCAACGGCTATCCGGAACGTATCCGGCAGGCTATGGAGCTTGGGGCAGTTGCTCGGGCAGATCTGATAATTTCCGCCCGGCGTGTTCTGGAACTGATTTTGAAAATCGACTAAGCGAATACCATTCCTGTTGTTGCTTAATGACGCCAGCGCGCGTATCAAATTATGGGCCTTTGGCTGCTCCACTGACACAGCCCAAGGCACCGGACTGAAGGAGGAAAAACCGCCCCGGCTTGCGGTGCGGCAGTGTGGAGACCTGCCGTAAAGCCCGCTCCTGCGGGCAAGGCGAAACGGCGGAGGCTGTCTCGTCAAAGCTGAAGTATTATGGCTACTTTGAAACTGGATCGGATCACGAAAATTTATCCTCACAGCGGCGGTCAGAAGAAGGCGAAGAAAGGTGCGCCGGAGAAAAAGACGAACCTTCAGGTGACGGCGGATGGCGTGGTTGCCGTGCAGGAGTTTAACCTGGATATCAAGGACAAGGAATTTATTGTTCTCGTTGGTCCCTCCGGCTGCGGCAAGTCCACCACCTTGCGGATGGTTGCTGGCCTGGAGGAGATCTCCGGCGGTGAGCTGTACATTGACGGCAAGCTGGTGAACGACGTGGAACCCAAGAACCGGGACATCGCCATGGTCTTCCAGTCCTACGCCCTGTATCCGCATATGACTGTCTATGAGAACATGGCCTTCCCCCTGAAGCTCCGCAAGATGTCTGCCCAGGAGATCGACCGCCGGGTGAAAGAAGCTGCCGCCACCTTGGACATCACCCAGTATCTTGACCGCAAGCCCAAGGCCCTGTCCGGCGGCCAGCGCCAGCGTGTCGCCATTGGCCGGGCTATCGTCCGGGAACCCAAGGTTTTGCTGATGGATGAGCCGCTGTCCAACCTTGATGCCAAGCTCCGCAATCAGATGCGCGCCGAAATCATCAAACTCCGGCAGAAAATCAACACCACATTTATGTACGTTACCCACGACCAGACCGAGGCCATGACCTTGGGTGACCGGATTGTCATCATGAAGGATGGTTTCATCCAGCAGATCGGCACACCCCAGGAGGTATTCGATCATCCCGCCAACCTGTTCGTGTCTGGCTTTATCGGTATGCCTCAGATGAACTACTTCAGTGCCAGGCTGACCAAGGAGGACGGCAAGTACGCCGTATCCGTAGAGAATTGCAGCGTCGTGCTCTCTGAAGAAAAGCAGAAAAATTTGGCTGCCCATAAGGTGGTTCCTCAAGATATCACCTTGGGCGTCCGTCCCAGCCATATGGTGCTGGCAAAACAGCCCGGCAATACCCTATCCGCCACCATTGACGTGTCTGAGCTGATGGGCAGTGAGGTCCACTTCCATGCCAACGCTAACGGGAAAGACGTTGTGGTCATTGTTCCTACCATGAGTGCCAACGGTGAACGCATCGACTCCTTCCATACAGGGGACAAGCTGAACCTCACCTTCAGCGGAAACGTCTGCCATCTCTTTGATCGAGACGGAAAGAACCTCGAATTCTAATGACCTGATGGTGAAACGGGTGCTGCCTGTAAAGCAGTGCCCGTTTCTTTTCTTCCGACCGAATACCTTCGGCGGTCTGAAAAACAGGTATAAAGAGTTTACGCAATTCTAAAGACAGGAGAACCAAGTATGCTGGAGATTATTCTGAGGAAAACAATGCCCAATGGATCAGCGGAGGAAAAGGTTCTTTATTCATCCTCAGACACGGTTTCTGACGCTTTGGAAAAAGAAATCATTCATTTTCCAAACTTAGATATCCACTTAAGGGAACAGAGCGCAACAAGTTATGGGAAAACAATTCCTCTGGGCTTTTATGAGTTTTTCACGCTCCTCTATTTGGTCGAACATCCGGGCTGGGTTTATTCTAAAGAGCAAATTTACGAAAAAGTATGGAAACAGCCCGGTGAGTTCTGTGGAAATGCGGTTCCGAATGTAATCAGTCAACTGCGACATAAGCTATGGCCTGACAATCCAAAAGGCGGTTATATTCGCACGGTGCAAAATAGCGGTTACAAATTTGAGATATGAAAAGGAACTGTTCACAGCAAAAAATCATTCTCAATTTTATTTGAAAAGAGTTGCAAAAACTTGTGGTTACCACAAATTTCTGCAACTCTTTTATTAGACCTTTTCAGGAGGGGCCGCGTTTCTGATATGTAATTAAGAAACTTCTTTTCTTAGGTCAGAGTCAGATACAAATCCTTATATTGCTTTGCGGAATTCTCCCAGGAAAGATTTTTCTCCATATCCCGCCTAACCATTTTATCCCACTGCGCGCGGTTTTTGAAATAAAACGTCTTTGCTCGGTTAATCGCATCCAGCAACAACCCGGCATCGTATCGGTCAAAAGTAAAGCCGTTTCCGGTATCAGCAAACATATTATAAGGCTCAACTGTGTCCTTCAAGCCGCCGGTTTCCCGAACAATAGGCACTGTACCGTAATGCATGGCGATCAGCTGTGTCAGTCCGCAGGGTTCGAACTGGGACGGTACCAGCAGGGCGTCCGCACCCGCATAGATTCTATGGGATCGCGCCTCATCGTACATGATGCAAGCACATACGCTTCCTTTATAGGCATTTTCGTAATACCGGAAGGAGTCCTCATACACCGCATCTCCACTGCCAAGCACCACAACTTGTGTATACTCATCCATGACCTGCGGAAGAATTGCATTCACCAAATCCAGGCCCTTCTGATTTGTCAGTCGGGAAATCAATCCAATTACAAACTTCTGGTCATCCTGGGCCAGGCCCAATTCCTCTTGCAGCTTACACTTGTTCTCCTTTTTCTGCTCCAGCACGGTGGTAATGTCGTAATTTGCATACAGGGTACCGTCAGTTGCAGGATTCCAAATATCATAATCAATACCGTTTACGATGCCGCGCAGTTTGCCGGAATGATACCGCAAGTGGGCATCCAAGGTTTCTCCATAGTATTCGCTCTGGATTTCACCCGCATAAGTCTGGCTCACCGTTGTAATGACATTCGCGTAGGCCAGTCCGCCTTTCAGCATATTTGCATCATTGCAGCCTGTCTTCAGAGCATCCATGTCGAAGACGTAATCCGGCAGTCCGGACCAGTAACGAATCGTAGGAATATCATAAATTCCTTGGAACCGAAGGTTATGGATCGTCAAAATTGTCTTTGCGGTGGTCAGTTTCGTTTCGCTGAACAAGGTCCTCAAATATACAGGAATGAGAGCGGCCTGCCAATCGTGGCAATGAATGATGTCGGGAATCCAATCCATATAGTTCAGAGCCGCCAGGGCCGCTTTGGCAAAATAGCAGTATTTCGGAATATCGTCAATGAGGTTGGTATACGGATTCCCGTTACTGAAGAATTCTTCGTTGTCGATGAAATCATACACCACACCGTCCCAGACGTATTCCATAATGCCTACATAATAAGACCTGCCATCCGCACAGAGGTCCATCCCGAAAGAACCCCGATAAATCATCTTCTCCTGATATTCCCAAGGGATACATTTGTAACGTGGGATAATGACCTTCACGTCACAGTTCTGCTTTACCAACGCTTTGGGGAGCGCATACATGACGTCCCCTAAGCCGCCGGTTTTGACAAACGGATAACACTCTGAGCCAATGAATGCAACACTTTTTCTGGGGGATGTATCAACTTCCTCCGTCGCTGCTGTCTCCACGGGTTCCGCCGCCAGGGTTCTCTCCACAGACGTTTCCTCAGACATTTCGCTCTCGATCATTTTCGTGTCCTCAGTTTTCGGAATATCTTTAACAAGTCCTTCTCCAACCTTGGGACTTACCACTACAATTTCTTCAACTGCCTCATTCGCGCCAGTTTTTTCGGCAGTCAGGACCTTGCTCTCTACAGAAACGGATTCTAAAGAGATATTGCTTTTTTGGCTGGTTTTCGCGTTTTTCTTTTTCTTCATTTAACATCACCTTTTATAACGATTTGCCAAATATTTTTCCGCCTAAAACCAAGATTAACGCATATTCAAATCTCCTTTTACATTATACATCATGCACTATGATAAAGCAAGAAATAACTCAATATTTTTAAAGAAACCATACCTGAATCCATTCGCCATTGCGCGGTACGATGATTTTGCCTTAAAACTCTTGGAATATTGTCAGAAAAGGACGAACGATTTTTTGTTTTGTATATTACACGGATAAAACCCGGAAATAGAAAAGTTACATTATTCTTGTGGCGGTTTTATTCCCTTTCCTATGGGAAAAGAGGTGCTATATGAATCCATATCATAAAAAGCCAAGAATCTTTCAATTAATTTTGTGTATAGATTTTCCAAGGCGGAAAAACAACAATATCCTGTACTTTTTCTGGGATTCAGCGACTAAATCAATGGCTCTCTAATTTTAAATTCGGGCATTATCCTGGAAATGGATAATATCCGAATTTTCTTTTCGACACTATTTGGTGATTTTATTAAAAAGAAGGGCAATTTGAAAACTTAATATATACCGGCAGGGCGGCAGCATCGTGCTGCCATAATAACATACGAATGGGAATTATTGTAGCCGCCTTTGTGCCAGCCGCGTGAGCGGACATGGAGATGAGACGCAATTTGAATGATTCCCTACATCGTATTCGTCAGTTCCGTTGTCTGATTCAACTGCAAGGCACCGTTTTCAAGACAAAGAGTGGAGGTAGCCCACATTGCTTTCAAAGTGTGTGGGATATTGTCAGCGAAGAAGAACAGAAACGTTCGGTCAAAACTTCCCTCTGCGGACTTTCTATTGCATCAGCTATTGAAGCGGCCGATCCAGCGCTATGGTGCCGAATTGGCTGCTTTGTTTTTTCCCTTAAGTATTCGGTAGAATGCCGTTCTCCTCCGCTTCTGAAATCTTGACTTTTCAAAATTTCAGAATTGGAGGTTTTGCCCTATGGCAAAGCAGTATTACATAAAAAAAGCCCCGTCTGCCCTTGGCCCAGATATTGAGTGGATATCAGTTAACGGGAAAGAGTTCTACCAGCTCATCACCTCCTCTGCTGGGAAAGGCCGGTACTTTATCGACATGGACGATTTTATGATTGAGGCCAGCGAAGCGGATTATAAAGATTGGCGCAAAGAGAAAGATCATAGCGATTATTTGCGTGAGCAGGAAATGAATTTGCAGATGCGGTCGTTGAGTAGTGACGTATCTCCTGAAAGCGGCAGTAGTGAAGAGATTGTTCCAGACGAAACCGCTGATACATTAGGGATGCTGGATACAGAAAGCTATCGGCTGATCGACTCTTTGATTTTGTCCGAAAATCGAAAATCTGAGCGCGATGTAGCTTCCGAATTTGGCCTTTCTCAAAATGCCGTCAACAAGCGTAAAAATAAAATTTTGAAGAAGTTGAGATTCTTGGTTGTCAAAGCAGAAAAAAGTTCCCAATAGAAAAGTAAGGGGGAAAATCAAGAAAAGTCTTTCGTGCGCCTTGAAAATATCTCATCCGAAGACTTGGATGCATTCCTAGTAGAGCCCTTTGAAAGAGGTAATCGATGATAGAGGAAGCGCCAAGACCTCCTTTGGAAACAGTAGGGATCAAAGCCGCAAGAAAGATAATAAAAATCTCTGCCAGGCAGGGTGCCAAAACTCTGTTTTAAGGACGCTTGGCAGGCCGTATACAAAAAGTCCAAACTGAAACGGTCACTTGTGATGGGAAAGGATTTTAGCATATGAATGTAGATATGAGAAAGCGAGTCAGGATTCTTTTAGAAAACTACCATGAGCGAGAGCGTCAAATTGCCCTCCTGCACTATGAGATGCAACATACTGCCCATGTTTCGCCAGAAGAAGTGATTGACACGATGTCCCTGGGGCACGGCGACGGTATGGGCGGCGGTAAGGGCCACATCTCCGATAGGACGATGTACATTGCCTTGAACTATCAGGAAAAAACGGATCGCATGAATGCGGAAGCTGCGAACGAGATTGCTCAACGCCTCTTGGGATTGGAAGCGGAACAGGATCGACTCCGCTGCTACGTTTCCCTTCTGAAGAAGCGGGAAGCCGAGGTGATCCGGCTGTTCTACATGGAGCAGATGACTATGGATAACATAGAGAAGGAGATGCACCTCTCTGCGAAGACTTTGCGAAAGCTGAAGAACCAGGCTGTGGATGCGCTCACCGCGATGTACGAGTTTGCGGCAAACGGGAAGTAGAGTTCTCTCGTTACCGATAGATTCCCTCTAAATTCCCTGCAAATTCCCTGTTATTGGGTCTTGCGGTTTCCGTCTTTCCCGTGGTATGATTAAGCTGCTAAAAAGGTGCTCTCTGGGGGACGAAAGCCCCCCGGAGGGCATCTCCTTTTTGCCTCAGCGTTTTTTCGACGTTGAGAAATAAAAATAAACCTGCCAGAGCCGCCCCGCATCTATTGAATTATCCGGAGAGCTATTGTAAAATAGCCTTACGAGTCAGCGGATGTACCTTGAAAACGAAATAGGCTCTGGCACGCAGCGCAAGAAGGAGGAACCTCATGCGTGAATTGCCGCAGGAAACTCTAACCGTCAAGGAGTTGCAGCAGATTTTGGAAATCGGCTCTAACTCCGCCTACACCCTCATCCACAGCAAGGCTTTTCCCGTTATTAAGATCGGGCAGACCTACCGGATTCCTGCGGAGCCTTTCTATGCATGGCTGGGGAATCCCGGCGCTGCGAATCATTAGGCCAAATCTTCAATGACTCGATGCAAGACTTTACTGGAGGTTTGGTATTATGGCAAAGAGACGTTCTAACGGCGAGGGCAGCTACTATCAGCGCCCTGACCGCACCTGGGTGCATCAGATCACCCTGGGACGGAGGGAGGACGGCACCTTGATCCGGAAGTCCTTCAAAGGCCGTACCAAGGCCATCTGCACCCAGCGAAAAGAGGAATGGCTGGCAGAGCAGGCCCGGCTGAAAGAACAGGCAGAGGCCGAACGGCAGGAAACCGCAAAGCAGGAGGACATTGTTGCCCGCCTGGGACATTCCTTGGAATCCGAGACGCTGTTTGAAACGGCGTTCATGGAGTGGCTGAAGCTCTACAAGTCGCCGCCTACCCGAAAGCCATCCACTTACGCCAGCTACATCGCCACCTACAACACGCATTTTGCCCCGGCTTTTGGGGCTATGCCGCTGTATGAGATCACCCAGGACGTGATTCAGGACTACTACCAGAAGAAACAGCTCAAAGGCGCACGTCAGGATGGGAAGGAGGGCGGCTTGTCCCCCAAAACCATCCGAAACCACCACATGATTCTGAAGGACTTCTTCACCTATGCTGAAACGAAGTACAAGCTCTTCGGCAATCCAACCCTCAGCACCACCCGTCCGGAAGTCGTACAAAAGGAAATGCGGGTGCTTCGACCGGACGAAATGCAGATTTTCATAGAGGAAGTTATGAAGGAAACCCAGCGCATCGCCATTCTTACGGACCTGTTTACAGGTCTCCGCGTAGGTGAGCTGTTGGCGCTGGAGATTGCGGACCTGGATCTGAAGCGGCAGACGCTCTCTATTAACAAGAATATGCTTCGGGTCGAAACGGCGGCCCTTTCGCTGGATAATCCGACCATCCGCATCCTGAATTATGATCCGGCAAAAAAGACCCACCTGATCGTCCAGGACACGCCCAAGACGAAAAGCTCCAACCGGGAAATCGCTATTTCCGACGGCCTCTGCGAGCTTCTGGTCCGGCACTTGTTCACCCTGGCCAATTCCAGCTGGCCGAACCCGGAAAATCTCCTGTTCCCTTCCAAGGTTGGGACTCACCTTGATCCAAAGAGCTTTGAGATCCGGCTTAACGCTGTTTCCAAGCGGTGCGAGATCAAGAAGGTAAACCCCCACGCGCTCCGCCATACGCTGGCAACCTGCCTGGTGGAAGAGCGAATGCCGCTGAATATTGTACAAGGCATCCTGGGACATTCGTCCATTGAAACCACCCGGAAGTACCTTCATAAGAACGCCGACACGGAGCGGGAGGCGATTGCCAGCATGACGGACCGGTTGGATATCGCCCGGCTGGAGGTTACGCCGCAGCTCAATGGAGCAAAGAAGCGCAGTAAGTTCGCCGGGATCAAGCTGCCGGACTTCTCGGGAAAGGAAAACAAAAAGAAGCGGACCAATCAGTCTGGCTGAGAAGTTTGCGGCGCTGCCTACTTTACTGCAAAAACTGTGAAAAATCGCCGCAGAGATTATTTGATTAAAAATTTTAGGAGGAATCATTTATGCGGGATACGATCTGAGGCAATTCTGCGATACACTCTCCGGGCAAACGCAATTGCAAACGAAAATTGGGCAACGGAAAATCCCTAGAACCGTTGCAGCTCTAGGGATTGATGGTTGCGGAGACAGGACTTGAACCTGCGACCTCCGGGTTATGAGCCCGACGAGCTACCAACTGCTCTACTCCGCGATATTTCATTTGAAAGAACCGTGGTGCCGGTGACCGGACTCGAACCGGTACAGTATTGCTACCGGGAGATTTTAAGTCTCCTGTGTCTACCATTCCACCACACCGGCAACTTGTCGGCATTTAGTAAGATACCATACTTCTCTTCTGTTGTCAAGTACAATTTTAAAAAAATCCCAAATTCGATCAAAAAAAGGAACCACAGTTGTTGCAGTGGTTTGGGTTCAGAGCTGTTCGAACCGTTTTTTCCGCCGGAAAAACAGGTACAATCCAACCGACATAGCCGTTCCCACCACCCACGCGCATGGCCAGACTGCCCATACGCCAGTGATCCCCCAGCGTGCAGAAAAATACCGCCCGCATAGAACCCGCACAATCACGTCGGACATGGTTGCCGCCATAAATGGCGTCATGGCGCCGATGCCCCGTAAAGCGCCGTCGGCGATGATTTTCACGCAGACCAGAAGATAAAACGGCGAGACAACCCGAAGAAACCCTAAACCCGCCGTAACTACAGCCGCTTTTTCGGCGTCATCTTTTACGAAGAATTCCAAAATGGCCTCTCCGCCGAACAGAAAGCTGATCACAACCATCAGCGAGAACAGAAGGGCGATTGCCAGGGAAATCTTGACGCCCTGCTGGATGCGTTGGTATTGATTTGCGCCCAGGTTTTGGGCGATAAAGCCGGACAGTGCGTTGCTCAAGGCCATTAGAGAGTTGATGACCAAGCCGTTCATCCGGAAAGCGACGGAATAACCCGCCATTACTGCCATACCATAGCCATTGATGATATTTTGCAGGAACAGCTGCCCCATGGACATAAACAGATGCTGGAGCATACTGGGAATACCCAGGCACAGGATTTCCTTCAGCACGGCGGAGGAAACGCATGCCCGCGCTGAGGGTTTCGTTGGTTCCTTTGGTTGTAAGTACCGGTAGACCCGCCGGACGGCAAAGAGGGTGAGGAGAGATGCGGCCGCCTGGGACAACAGCGTAGCAAAGGCAAGTCCCCGGATTCCCCAGGAGAGGACCATGACAAAAACCAAATCCAGAATGACGTTGCAGCTGGAAGAAATGGTCAAAAACAAAAGCGGGGTTTTGGAATCCCCCATCCCAGTGAGAATTCCGTTGGAAAGGTTATATAGGAACAGGAACGGGAGGCCGGCAAGGTAAACCAGCAAGTAATCCCTGGTGGCCGACAGAGATTCTTCCGGGACGGCAAGCCAACCCAGAATAGAAGGAGTGAGGGCGCTTCCAATTGCCCACAGCAATAGAGAAAGGGGGAGGAAACTGAGCAGCGAGGTTGTGATGGCCTACTGGATGCGGCGATACCGCTTTCCGCCGTATTCCAGGGAACAGAAGATCGACGTTCCCAGGCTAAGTCCAGAGGCAATGGCGATGAAAAATACCGTGATGGGATAGCAGGTTCCTACGGCCCCCAAGGCAACAGCCCCAACCTGTTTCCCGGCAATCCAGCCGTCGATCAGGTTATAGGCCTGTTGGAAGAACATGCTGACCAGCATGGGGACTGCATAGAGGGCAATCACAGGCAATGGGCGGCCTTTGGTCGGGTCGGTGGGCACAGACAGCTTCATGGTTTTCTATCCCCCTGGTTTCCGGCGGAGCAAGAAGAAAATTTCCATCATTGCGCAATTTTCGCCGCAATGATGGAAATTTCTAAGTTGGCGGAGAAGGAGGGATTCGAACCCTCGAGACCCTTTAGGGGCCTACATGATTTCCAATCATGCGCCCTCGACCAACTAGGCGACTTCTCCATACCATATAGCGTTCCAAACCCGGAACGATCTTATTATACCAGACAACTTTGGAAAGTCAAGCCCTTTTTCCTGTTTTGTCCGGATTTTTTCCGCTAAGGGCCAGCGGTGCGGAAAAAGCTTTGTACCTCCGGCGGGTTTGTGGTACAATAGCCGTATATCGTCAGCGTTAGCATGTGTTCTGCTTTTAAATTGAAATAGAAAACAAAGAATAAACGGTAGAAGGTAATATAGAAAGGGGCGGTCATCTTTTGTTAAAAATCTGGATTGGCCGGGCAAAGACAGGAAAATCAAGCGCGGTCCTGCGGGAGATTGCGGCCCTGAGGGACCAGGGGGGCGGGCAAATCCTGCTGGTGCCGGAGCACGCCTCCCACCAAGCGGAAGTGGACCTCTGCCTCACCTGCGGCCCAACGGCCAGCCGCCACGCGGAAGTGCTGAGTTTCCGCCGCCTGTGCGACCGGGTGCTGAACGTCACCGGCGGGGCGGCCCAGGTAACACTGGATGCGGGCGGTAAACTGCTGACGCTGGAAAAGGCGCTGCTGGAGGTCTCCCCGGAGTTGACAGTATACCGCCGTCCGTCTCGGAAATCGGCCTTTTTGCAGCAGCTCTTGGAGCTGTTTGACGAGCTGCGCTGTTACGAGGTTTCCCCAGAGGTGCTGTATACCCAATCCCAGGAGATCACAGGGGCCACCCGGGACAAATTGCGGGATTTGAGCCTCTTGTATGGGGCTTATGAGGCGCGGCTGCGGCGTCCTGGCCTGGACGCCCGGGACCGCATGACCAAGCTCTGTGACAATTTGGAAGACTCTCGCTACTGTGCGGGCAAGGACATTTATATAGACGGCTTCACCTACTTCACTGCTCAGGAGCGGCGGGCGCTGACGGTCTTCCTGCGGCAGGCGCACACTGTTACGGTGACGCTCTTGGGGGAGGTCAACAGCCGGGAGGAAATTTTTGCAGCTTCCCTCCGGACGCTGGACCGCCTCCGCCGCCTGGCGGAACGGGAGGGTGTTCCGGCAGAGGTGCGGGAGCTGACCGCCCAGGACCCCGGCGCCCTGGGCCATTTGGAGCGCCATTTCTTTGAGGATGCCGCACCCTATGACGGCAGTGCCTCCGCCATCCGCATCCGGGAAGCGGATACGTTGTTTTCCGAGGTGGAGCAGACCGCCGCCGGCATCCGCCGCCTGCTGGCGGCCGGCAAATGCCGCTGCCGGGATATCACCGTTGCCGCCCGGAACATCGGGGACTATGAGGGCGTGATTGAGACGGTTTTCGAGCGCTACGGCATCCCCGTCTACCTCAGCCGCCGGAGCGACATCCTGGAAAAGCCTGTGTTGAGCCTTCTGACGGGCGTACTGGCGTCCATCGGCGGGGGATATGAGTACGACGATATGTTCCGCTGGCTTAAAACAGGACTCGCCGGGCTGACGGCAGAGGAATGCGACGTACTGGAAAACTATGTCCTCAAATGGGAGGTTCATGGCGGGATGTGGCTGCGGGACGTCGACTGGGTAGAGAACCCCGACGGTTATGGTGTGACGTGGACGCCTCTGCGCGAAACCCGGCTGGATCAAGTAAATGCCCTGCGCCGCCGTGTGCAGGCGCCGTTGTCCCGTTTGGCGGAGGGCCTGAAAGACGGTGAGACGGCCGGAGAGAAGATCGGCGCCCTGTACAGCTTTATGGAGGAGCTTCGGCTGGAAGACGCCCTCCAGCGCCAGCTGGACGCGCAGGCCGCAGCAGGCCGCTTGCAGGCCGCGGAGGAAACTGCCCAGCTGTGGGATGTGCTCTGCGGCGTGCTGGACCAGTTCGTGGAAATCCTGGGGGAAGAGCCCATGGAGCTGGAAGAATTTACGCGCCTGTTCCGGCAGGTGCTGACCCAGTACAGCGTTGGAACCATCCCTGTCTCTCTGGACCAGGTGCAGGTCAGCGGGATCGCCCGGAACGACCGCCATACCGCCAAGTACCTGTTCCTCTTGGGGGCCAATGACCATGTGCTGCCCACTCCCAGCCAGGGCGGCGGTATCCTCAACGAGGACGACCGGGACGAATTGGCCCGCCGGGGCGTAGAACTGGCTCCCACCGGCATGGACCAGATGGGCATTGAGCTGCAAAACCTTTACGCAGCCCTTGCGCAGCCTACGGATGGCCTGTTGATCAGTTATCCTGTGACGGACGTTTCTGGCGGGGAACTGCGGCCTGCTTTTGTCGTCGGTCGCCTCCTGACGATGTTTCCCTCCCTGCGGGTGGAGAAGGAGGGCAACGACCGGGCCTACCGCCTGACAGCCCCCCTCCCGGCCCTGGAAACCGCCGTGCCCGGCGGGACGCTGTGGGACTATTTCGACTCTGAACCCGCTTTCCGGGAAAAACTGGCCGTGATGGAACAGGCAGTACGCATCACCCGAGGCACGCTCTCCCGGCGGGCGGTCCGCGCCCTGTATGGCGACAAAATCGCCATGACGGCCTCCCGCCTGGAACGGCTGCGCTCCTGCCATTTTGCCTACTTTATGGAATATGGACTCCGTGCAAAGCCCCGGGCTCCCGCGGTGTTTGACGCGCCGCAGATCGGCTCTTTCCTCCACTACCTGTTGGAGAACGTTACCCGGGACGTGCTGGGGCAGGGGGGCTTCGCCCGGACGGATGAGAAGGACATCCATGCCCTGGTGCGGCGGTACATGGATGAATACGTAGCCCAGCAGCTGCCAAACCTGGAAAGCCGGAGCGCCCGGTTCCGGTACCTGTTCAAGCGCCTGCGGAATCTGGCTTACGCCGTGGTGGACGAGGCGGCAGAGGAACTGCGGCACTCCGATTTTGTTCCGCTGGCTTTTGAGCTCTCCTTTGGCGACGGAAAGGATGTGCCTGGGGTGGTAATCTCCGAACCGGACGGAGAGCTGCGGGTCGGCGGCAAGGTCGACCGGGTAGACGGGTGGATCAAGGACGACAAACTGTACCTCCGGGTCATCGACTACAAATCCGGCCATAAGGACTTCGACCTCTCGGCAGTACGGATGGGGCTGGACATCCAGATGCTCCTGTATCTGTTCACGCTGCAAAAGCAGGGCGCGGAACACTTCGGCCATGAGATCGAACCGGCAGGGGTGCTGTACTTCCCTGCCCGGGACGAGATTCTCTCTGCCGAGCGGAATGTGCCGCCGGAAAAGCTCCAGCATGAACGGGAAAAGCAGATGCGCCGCACAGGGCTGCTTCTGGCGGAGCCGGAAGTTCTGCAAGCCATGGAGCACGAGGCCCTGCAAGAACCGCGTTATCTCCCCGTCCAGGTGAAACGGAAGGGGGACCTGCCCGACAGCTTGGCCTCCGCCGCCCAGCTGGGGAAGCTGGGGCGGTACGTGGAAACCCTCTTGGAGGACATCTTCCAGGAAGTGCGGCAGGGCAATATCGACGCCGACCCCTGCTGCCGCACAGAGGAGGACAGTTTCTGCCGTTTCTGCGGGTGGGCCTCCGCCTGCCACTTCCAGGACGGGCGGGACGGCGATCATTTTAACTATATTCTCTCGATGAAAGCGGGGGAATTCTGGAAAATGCTGGACGAGAAAGAGAAAGGGGAGGAGGAACCGTCATGAAACTGACTGGCCAGCAGATGGCCGCGGTGGAGGACCGTGGCGGAAGCCTTCTCGTGTCCGCCGCGGCAGGTTCCGGCAAAACGAAGGTGCTGGTGGAGCGTCTTTTCCGCTATATCACGGAGGAACGCTGCAATGTGGATGATTTCCTCATGATCACATATACCCGCGCCGCCGCCTCGGAGCTGCGGGGCAAGATTGCTGCGGAGCTCTCCCGCCGCATCAGCGAATCCCCAGGGGATACCCACCTGCGGCGGCAGCTCCTGCGGGTCTACCAGGCGGACATCAAGACGGTGGACGCCTTCTGCACGGCCCTTCTGCGGGAAAATACCCACCTCCTGCCCCAAGAGGGCGACCAACATGCCTTGACGCCAGATTTCCGCGTTTTGGACGAAAGCGAAGCTTTGCTCCTGCGCCGCCGGGTGCTGGACCGGGTGTTGGAAACGTTTTACGAGTCCTTCACCCCCGGCCGGGAGCAGCTGGCCGACACGTTGGGAGCCGGCCGGGATGACCGCGCTTTAGCGGAGCTGGTGCTGGAGCTGTATGGGAAGCTGCAAAGCCACGCTTCGCCGGAGGGGTGGCTCGCAAAGAGCCAGGAAGCCTGGGCGAACTTGTCCGGCGAATTCGATGGGACAGTCTACGCCCAAGCGCTGCTGAACTCCATCCGCCGACGGGCGGCCCATTGGGCGGAGCAGCTGCGCTGGGGCGCAGAGCGCACGGCAGGGGATTCGGGAATGGAAAGCGCCTTCGGCGTAAAGTTTTACGAAACGGCCCGTTTTTTCGAGGAATTGAGCCACGTGGAGACCTGGGAGGGCGCCCAGCAGGCGGCAGGGCGGATTGTATTTCCTCGGCTGGTGGCGCCTAAGGGGCGGAAAGACGAGCCGGTAACGGTTTCCTTGCGGCGGGTCTGGCAGGGGTGTAAGGATGACCTGAAAAAACTGAACAGTTGGCTGAACATTCAAGGGGAGGAGGCCATGGAGGACTTGCGGGCAGTGGCTCCGGCGATGCTGGCGCTGCTGGACCTGACGGCGGCGTTCTCCCAGGCGTGCCGGGCGGAGAAGCTGCGGATGAACGCGGCGGATTTCTCCGACCAGGAGCATTTGGCCTTACAGCTCCTGACCGGAGAGGACGGCAGGCCTACGGAACTGGGGGAGCAGGTTTCCGCACGGTATGTGGAGATTCTGGTGGATGAGTACCAGGACACCAACGAGGTACAGAACGCCATCTTCCGCGCCGTCTCACGGGAAGGGACGGGGAGGAACCTGTTCACTGTCGGTGACGTGAAGCAGAGCATCTACCGCTTCCGCCTGGCAGACCCGACGATTTTCCTGGAAAAACTCCACACCTTCAAGCCCTGGGAAGAGGCCGCCGAGGGCGAACCCCGCAAGGTGGTCCTTTCGCGGAATTTCCGTTCCCGGCAGGAGGTGCTGGACGCGGCGAATTATGTCTTTGAGAACATCCTCTCCGCAGAAATGGGCGAGATGGAATACGACGAGGATGCCGCGCTCTACTTTGGCGCGGAATACTACCCTGAGCGGACGGGCTGTGATACGGAGTTCCACTTGGTCACGGCGCGAAGGAAGTCGGCGGACAACCCGAACCCGGTGAAAAAACTGACGGCGGAAGCCCGGTTTGCGGCCCAGCGTATCCGCCAGCTCCTGGACAGCGGGTTTCCCGTCAGTGACCCCGCCGGCGGCCTCCGCCCCTGTAAGCCGGAGGATATCGTCATTCTCATGCGTTCGCCCGGCAGCCGTACGGCCGTGTTTGCCGCCGCTCTGGCGGAGCGGAACATCCCCTGTTCCTTCCAGGAGGACAGCGGGTTCTTCAGCTCCATGGAGGTCTCCACCGTCGTGGCGCTTTTGGAGCTGATCGACAATCCCCGGCAGGATGTGGCGCTGATTTCCGTCCTGCGCTCTCCGGTGTTCGGGTTTACGCCGGACCGGCTGGCAGAGGTGCGGGCCCTCAACCAGGAGGAGGACTTTTATGATGCCGTAGTGGCTGCCAGCCAGGCGGAGGATGCAGACGGAAAGGATTGTATCGGCTTCCTGAGGGTGCTGGACGGGCTGCGGCAGGCGGCCCGGGACATGAGCGTCCACCGTCTGCTGTGGCATATCTACAACGAGCTGAACCTGCTGGGTATCTTCGGAGCCATGGACTGCGGACTAGAACGGCGGGAGAATCTGATCGCCCTGGCCCAGCAGGCGGAAAAGTTTGAGAGCAGCGGATACCGGGGGCTGTTCGCTTTTGTGACCCAGCTGCGGCGGCTGCTGGATGCAGGCAAGGCGCCGAAAGCATCCAGCGCGGCGGCGGTGAACGGCGTGCGGCTAATGAGTATCCATAAATCCAAAGGCCTGGAGTTCCCCATCGTCATCCTGGCGGACCTGGAGCACGACTTTTCCCGGCTGGACTTCCATACCCCTGTGCTGGTACATCCTGGGATGGGCCTGGGCCCTCAGCGGGTGGATCTGGAGCGGAAGATTCGCTACACGACCCTGGCGCGCCTGGCGATAGAGGAAACCCTGCAGCGGGAAAACTTGGCGGAGGAACAGCGGATTTTGTATGTCGCCATGACCCGGCCGAAGGAAAAATTGATCCTGCTCCACTCCCTTTACGGCGCAGAGAAGCGGCTGCAAAAGCTGGCCGCCTCCACGGCGTGTCCTGTGCCGCCGGAGAGCGTGGCGGAGGGGCGCTGTTTTGGGGACTGGATTCTCCAGACCCTGCTCTGCCGGACGGAGGCTCAGCCCCTGCGGGACTTGGCGGGTGTGGAGGCGGGCAGCTGCGTTTCCTCCGGCGCGCCCTGGTCGGTATACCTGCACAACAGCGAAGATTACCGGGACCCGCCACAGGCGGCCGTTCCCGCTGGGGAGGCTGGCGGCCCCGCGGAGACGCCTTTCGACCCGGAACTGCTGTCCTTTGCGTACCCGTATGCCCGGGAGGCGCGTTTGCCGGCCAAGCTGACGGCGACCCAGCTGAAGGGGAGGCTCGTGGACGAGGAAATTGCAGAGAATGCCCACCACAAGCCCTATGTGCGCCCGCTGTCCCAACCAAAGTTCCGGCGAGAGGACAAGGGCCTTACGCCGGCGGAGAAGGGCACGGCGACCCATTTGGTATTACAATATCTGGACTTCCAGGACCCAGATATCCCGGCACAGGTTGCGGCCTTGCGGACCCGGAACCTGCTGACGCCGGAACAGGCCGCAGGGGTCGATACAGCGGCGCTGGCGCGTTTGCTGGCTTCGCCGCTGGCAGAGGACCTGCGGAATGGCCGGAACGTCTTGCGGGAGTACCGGTTTACGCTGCTGATGGACGCCCGGACCTATGACGCCGCGGCGGCTGAGGGGGAGACCATCCTGCTGCAAGGCGTGGTGGATTGCTGCTATGAGGCGGATGCGGGGCTGACGGTGGTGGACTTCAAAACAGACCATGTGTGGTCGGCAGAGGAAATCCAAACCCGGGCGGAGCACTACCGTCCCCAGGTAGAGGCGTACAGCCTGGCATTGGAGCAGGTATTGGAAAAGAAAGTGGCGCGGCGCGTTTTGTATTTCCTGGCCCCAGGCAAGGCTGTGGAGCTATGAGGGAACGGGAGTCGACCTCCTGTCAAAATACGCAAAAAATGGCAAATTGCAAGCAAAACGCATAAAGTTCGACGGCTTGGAGAGGCTAATGCATATCTCAGCCTGACGGCAGGAATGGAGGTTTATGCCCATGCTTGTGGATAAGATCGCGATACTGCTGGCGGTGATCGGCGCACTGAATTGGGGCGGCGTTGGCCTGTTTGGGTTTGACACCGTGGCATTTTTGTGCGGCGGACAGCTGGCGATGCTGTCCCGGATCATCTATGCGCTGGTTGGCCTTGCGGGCCTGTGGTGTATCACGCTGCTGTTCCGCGGGAACGAGGAAGCGGCGCCCTCCGCCGCCTAAGCGGTGCGGCAGGGCAAAGGGAAACGGGCGCGTGTGGGAAATAGACGCGCCCGTTTCCTCTTTTCGGCAGGTTAAAACGAATATTGCAGGGTATGGGAGAGCCGGGCTTTGCCCCGCTTCAGTGTGCGGGAGACGGTGGAACGGTTCAGCCCCAGTTCCGCCGCGATCTGCGGGATGGTCTTGTTGTCGAAAAAATACATATGGATCATCTGGGCCTGCCGTTCGGTCAGTTCCTCCCGCATGGCCCGGCGCAGGTTCTTCAAAAGTCGTTCCCGCTGTTCCTGGTTATCCTCCGCATTTTGCCGGAGCCATACAGTCAGGTCTCCTTCCCACTCGCTGGCACGGTTCTCAAAGCGTGTAGTGCGCATCACGATAGTAACTCCTTTCATAATAGTGTTCCGTCAGTTCCGCCAAGGCTTTGGCTTCCCGCCACAAAGGCGTCAGCTCTGCCATCCGGCGGCGGAGGCGGAAGGCCTCCTCCGGGTCCGCCGAGGCTTTTTCCATAGCCCGCAGCTCCGCGAGACGGCCATGGATGGCAGCGGCGCTGATCCGATAGTCAACGGATAGTTCTTTCAACGTCCGTATGATTCCTCACCTCATTTCTCTCGTCTGCTGTTTTGTTGGAAGTTCCAATTGTGAACCTGTATATTTGGCAAGTTCGACAAAAACATCCTTTCGGTTCGGCGGGAGGTTGACAAATACAAGCAACTGTATTACAGTGAAGACACTGGCAATCAGTAATACAAAGCTCTGTATTCCTCCTGCCTACAGGATAGTACAAGGTTTTGTATTTGTCAACCAATAAAAATACAAAATTATGTATTTTGTCGGATTGCACAAATAAGGAGGTGCTCTTGTGGGCAGATTGTCCGATATCATCGACGCACGCTTAAAAGAGCTGAAGATTCCAGGGAGCAAGATGTGCGACGACCTTGGGATGAGCAGAAGTACCCTTACGGAGCTGCGGAAAGGCCGGGCCGTGACCCTCAAGGCGGAAAAAGCGGCGGCAATCGCGGCGTATCTTGGCCTCTCCGTGGAGGAACTGCTTGGAAAAGAAAAAGCGCCCATCCCGGAGGGTGGGCGTAAAGCGGGGAAAGAGGAACTGATGGCGGCGTTCTGGGGCGGCGACAAGGACCTCTCTCCGGAAGATATGGACGCGATGTGGCAGGATGTGGAAAACTTTGCCGCTTTCGTCGCCCAGAAGAAAAAGGAGGAAAAGCGGAAATGACCGACGTTCTGGACCTCTATCAATATGCAGAGAAGCAGGCGGTGCAGATTTATTGGTTTTCGCTGGATTCCGCAGAATCCCTCTCCTATCAGGATGCGGATGGGGATTGTTACATTGCGATGAACCCCTGGCATTTGGCGACGGTGGAAGAAGAAAAGGTGAAGCTGTCCCACGAGCTGGGGCATTGTTGTACCGGGAGTTTTTATAACCAGTGGGCAGCTCTGGATGTGCGGGAAAAACATGAGCGCCGGGCGGATAAGTGGGCCATTGAGCACCTGGTTTCCGCGGAGGAGCTGGATGATGCGGTAGCCTCCGGCTGCACGGACATCTGGTCCCTGGCGAAGTACTTTGGCGTAACGGAAGAGTTTATGCGCAAGGCGGTCTGCTGGTATACGCATGGGAATCTGGCGGTGGACTCATATATGTGAAGGAGAGCCGCCCTTTCCCAGAGCATAAAAAAATCCCCTGGACCGGTTGAGGTCCAGGGGATCTTGTGGCAGCGGGTGAAGGATTCGAATTGCAAAAATGTCTTTCCCCATCCATGCGGGATTTTGCCGGAAACACCCGGATTGCAACGGTTTGAGCCGGATTGACTTTACCAAACCATACCACCCTGTATAACGTATTTACCAATCTGTTAAGGGAAAAAATAAGGGAAAATTTTCACCACGCGGGGGAACTGCACAGGGGGCCACGGGAAACCGTGGCCCCGCTTTTTGCCGGAACGAAACCGGACCCTTTGAGGTGCACTTTTCAATGGGTTCAGGGAGGAAACGGCCCCAGAT
>JAAWGR010000127.1 GCA_022795445.1 Oscillibacter sp.
TTTTCGAAGAGAGGGTAAAATCATGTACGAAGACAAGACCTTAGTGTGCAAAGAGTGTGGTCAGGAGTTCGTGTTCACCGCCGGTGAGCAGGAGTTCTATGCCGAGCGCGGCTTCCAGAACGAGCCCCAGCGCTGCAAAACCTGCCGCGATGCCCGCAAGAACGCTGCCCGCGGCCCCCGGGAGTACTTCACGGCTGTTTGCGCGTCCTGCGGCGGCGAAGCCCGTGTTCCGTTCGAGCCGAAGTCTGATCGCCCTGTATATTGCAGCGATTGCTTCGCCAAGATGAAGGAGCAGCAGAGATAAAACCGGCTTTCTGTTTGTGTCTCTTGCACCAAACGCACAAAAGCGGCCCATTCTGGGCCGCTTTTCCTGCGGGCTGAGGTCTTTTTCTGGATTTTCTATTGAATTTGGGAGAACAATACGCTATAATAGCCGCAAAGCGGCTATGCCTGTGGAAAGTGCTGCAGGAGAGTCAAGCAGAATTTAAAAATGGAGGAACTCTGAGATGATTGAAATCACAAAAGAAACCATTATTGGCGACATCCTGGATCTGGCCCCTCATACCGCACCGATTTTTCTGTCCATTGGAATGCACTGCCTGGGTTGCCCGTCTTCCCGCGGAGAAACAGTGGAAGAAGCGTGTATGGTCCACGGTGTGGACGTGGATAAGCTGCTTGCGTTGGTGAACGAAGAAGCCAACAAGGCAGTAAAGTAATTGCAAAGGGCCCCACCGCAGGAACACCTGTGGTGGGGCAGTGGAGTTCGCGGATGAAAACGTTGGAATTAACGCCCCGGCTACAGCTGCTGGCCGATATGACGCCTCCTGGTACACGGCTCGCGGATGTTGGCACTGACCACGCCTATTTGCCTATATGGTTGAAGCTGCATGGGTGCGTGGTTTCTGCCATTGCCTGCGATCTGCGGGAGAGCCCTCTGGCACAGGCACAGAAGACTGGCCGTTTATATGGTGCAGATGGGATTGATTTTCGTTTAGGGGATGGTCTGAACGTTGTTGCGCCAGAGGAAGCGGACACGATTGTCATTGCTGGTATGGGAGGCGAGAATATTGCCGCGATTCTGGCGCGTGCCCCGTGGACAGCGGATGGTTCCCATCGGTTGTTACTCCAGCCCATGACTCGGGCAGAGGTGCTGCGGGCGTTTTTAATGGATCATGGTTATGCCATCCAACAAGAGGCCCTGGTTCGGGACCGTGGGACCTTGTATCCAGTAATAGAGGCCGTTGGGGGTGAAATGTCGCTTTCCTTGGGGCAGCTTTATGGTGGAGCAGCTTTGCTGCATGATCCGTTAGGGGAACGATACATCATTGAAAAAATTATCCGGTTAACCAATGCGGTGGCGGGACTGAACCGTTCCCGCGAGCAGCAGAAAGCGGACGCACTGCGGGAGATTATCACCGCTCTGCTGTCCATGAGAGAGGAGTGGCGGAATGCCAAGAGCCAGTGAAATTGAGGCGGCATTGTTTGAAATTGCGCCTCGGGACTGCGCTATGGATTGGGATAACGTAGGATTGCTGGTAGGCAAGCTAGGCCGTGAGGTAAAAAAAGTTCTAGTGTCGCTGGATATCACGGAGGCCGTGGTAGACGAGGCGCACCGCTGGGGGGCTGATCTGATCGTTTCCCATCATCCGGTGATTTTCCATGGGCAAAAGCGTGTGACGGACCAGGATGTCACTGGACACCTGCTGCTTCAGCTGGTGGAGTGCAACCTTTCGGCAATCTGTATGCACACAAATATGGACATAGCGGAAGGCGGCGTCAATGACACTCTGGCGGAGTGGCTGTCTCTGAGAGATGTCTACCGGCTGGAACATACCGGCGTTGTCCGCGTGGGGACGCTGGATGCGCCGGTGGAACTGCCGGAGTTTGTCCGCCATGTCTCCAAGAAACTGGGCTGCAACGGCGTGCGCTATGCGGACGCTGGGCGTCATGTGTATCGTGTGGGTATCGGCGGCGGGGCCTGCGGCGAGTTCGAGGACGCCGCTATTGAGGCGGGCTGTGATACCTATGTCACCGCAGATTTAAGCTATCACCAGTTTGTCGACGCCAAAGCGAAGGGAATCAACCTCGTCGATGCGGGCCATTTTCCTACGGAGGACCCAATCTGCCATGAGGTCGCTGCCTATTTAGAGGCGAAATTTCCAAGCTTGAAAATTCAAAAATCAGCTGTCCATCGGGAAGCCATTCAATATTATGTGGAAGGAGTTTAGCTGCCATGTCTGGACATTCTAAATGGCATAATATTCAAAAAACGAAAGGTGCGGCGGATGCGAAGCGCTCCGCGGCCTTTACCAAGATTGCGCGGGAAATCATCGTCGCCGTCAAAGAGGGTGGCTCCGGAGACCCCAACAACAACTCCCGCCTGGCGACGGTCATTGCCAAGGCCAAGGCCGTCAATATGCCCAACGACAACATCAAGCGCACGATTGACAAGGCTCTGGGTGCAGGCAATACCGACAGCTATGAGGCGGTCACTTACGAGGGCTACGGCCCTGGCGGCGTGGCGGTTATTGTCGAGGCGTTGACCGACAACCGCCAGCGGACGGCTCCGGAGGTCCGGCACGCCTTTGACAAGTGTAACGGCAACCTGGGCGCGATTGGCTGTGTGTCTTGGTCCTTCGACAAGAAGGGTGTGATCGTGATCGATAATGAGGAGGGCGAGCTGGACGAGGAGACCGTCATGATGGACGCTCTGGACGCAGGCGCAGCGGATTTTGAGGCTGACGGCCCGGCGCTGGAGATCACCTGCGATCCTGATGCGTTTAACGATGTTGTAAAGGCCCTGGAGGAGAAGGGGTACAGCTTCGTAAATGCCGAGGTGGAGATGGTACCACAGAATTACATTACCCTCAGCAGTGAGGGCGATGTAAAAAATATGCAGAAGCTCATCGATATGCTGGAAGACAGTGACGATGTGCAGAACGTTTGGCACAACTGGAGTCAGGATTGATTGTATTTTCAAGTGGCTAAACATTTGTTTTGAAAATAATTTTTGTATGAATAATTAATAAGTTTTTTGGGCGTATTAATTTTTAGTTTGGATAGATATTGTTCTAAGACAAAGTACTTGATCCCTCTTTGTTATAATAAGCTTTTTGAGAGGGATTGAAAGTGTCAAGAATTGAGAACGCCATTAGTGAATATCTGTTTGAGATTGAGGTCAGGCGGTACTTCCTTTGCACAGTAAGGAGCTACCGCAATAGCCTCAATCTTTTTTGCATTTTTGTAATGAGAGAGCAGTCGTATCACTTTGAGCGCGTTGTAATTAAACAAAATCTTTGTTTTGTTCATTTAATGAAAAATAGAAAGATAAGGCAACATGAGGAAGGGTACTCTACCGCTGGTCGGTTGCTTTTTCCTCTTGTTGGAAGTAGACTAGGACAAGAGGTGATTCTATGAACAAAGAAGTACTTGGCGCGTTCATCGCCGAGAACCGGAGATGTGCCGCACTGACCCAGCGGGAGTTAGCGGACCGACTTCATGTGACGGACAAAGCGGTAAGTAAATGGGAACGGGGCTGAGCTATTCCGATGTGACCCTGCTGGAACCATTAGCAGAGGCGTTTGGGTTGGGTGTAGAGGAATTGGTTGCGTGCGAAAAAGAGGAGGAAGAACCTGTGAAAGCAGTACTTGAGATTTCCCGGGAAAACCGGCAAAAAGAGCGGAGAAAGAATATCTTGCGGACGGCACTGTCAGCACTGGTGATGCTGGGCGTGGCCTTTGGCTATCTGGTATATGAACACTTATGTCAATGAGACGCGGGAAAGAACAGTATTCTTTACAAAGGAGACTGTGGGGAGCGACAATTATGTCTATATAGAGGAGGAAGACCATCTGCTTTGCTTGAAATGCGACAGCAGTGTGGATCTTGACAGCATCTAATTGACCGATGGGCGAGGTTCCAAGCTGTGTTATCGTATCAACTGCCGTTGGAATCGGAAGACCTACGAGGGAACGCTTCGTTCCTGTGAGCGTATCAATGAACTTTTACTTGGTAGTTATATGGACGCAACGCTTGAGGTTTTGGAAGCGCCGTTATAGCAGATGCGGATGAGGATGGAGAGAACGGAGTTGTTGCTTGGCCGCGCTGGCCAGAAAAGCCATACATGATCTATGACGAAATGAATGGGGAAATTACTATCCGCTGACCGGAGAGCATTTCAGAAGAATTATAGAAACAGTTAATCTGTGTTTGGGAACAATAAAAACAGGCCCCGACCGTGCGTTACGCGGTCGGGGCCATATTTTGCGCGAGCAAAACTGTAAGCCGGGTTCTGTATTTGACAGTCATCTATCTCGACGCGCTGTTGCCAACGCGCTCTAGCCACCCCGGGAGCGGCCGGGCCAGCCTGTGCGCTCCCATACCGGTGTTGCTCCGGATAGAGTTTACAGCGACGGACGCTTCCACGCCGTCGGGTGCGCTCTTACCACACCTTTCCATCCTTGCTCCGCCAGCCCGTTCCGCGTCATCACCGGCTATGCCGCCGACTCTGCATCCCGGCGCGTTCCCCGAAGGGAGGGCGGGGCGGTATATCTCTGTTGCACTTTTCCTGAAGTCGCCTTCGGCGGGCGTTACCCGTTATCCTTGCCCTGTGGAGCCCGGACTTTCCTCATGACCGGCCTTTCGGCATGGCCACGCGACTGTCTGTTTTCCTCGCAGGTTTATTTTACTGGAAGATGGGGTAAAAGTCAATTGCTTTCCGTTGCTTTCCGAAAAAAGATTGACAGCGGAGAGAGGGCATCTATAATAGAATGAGAAATTCATAGAAAGAAGGGCCTTTATGCAGGGGATGTTTACCATTGGCTTTTCCAGGAAAAAGTCGGATATCGCAAAAGTCGAGGCGGCTTACTGGGAATCCATGCGAAATCCCAACGAATACATTGAAACGATCTGGACGGATGGCTATGAAGATCTGGCGGACGGCGACCCGGGAAAGATCATGTTCCGCACCAATTCCTCCATCAATGTCCGTCTTGCCGGCAAACTGTTTCCAAGACTTGTAGAAAGTGCTCCGGACGCGGAAGCGGGCTGCTGGTGGACTTCGTTGGAGACAGAGCGCTATTACCGCACCTGTATGTATTCCAAAGCCGGTTCCACTGAATTTAAGGAATTTGAAGATACCATCCGCACCATCGGCG
>JAAWGR010000021.1 GCA_022795445.1 Oscillibacter sp.
TTTCCGGTATTGTTGGCGTTGCGCTGATTATCATAACCGGATACTTGATTATCTACAACATCTTCCAGATTTCTGTCATTCAGGATATTCAGTCCTACGGACAGCTAAAAACGCTGGGGACCACAAAGCGGCAGATCAAGCGTCTTATCAATCGGCAGGCGCTCCGGCTGTCTCTGATTGGTATTCCTATCGGCCTGCTGGTGGGCTTCTTCATTGGCAGGGCCTTAGTTCCTTTCCTGATGAACGGAACGAGTTATACCGCAGACGCCGGGATTAAAGTAACAGTAAATCCTTTGATCTTCATTGGCTCCGCTGCGTTCGCCCTTTTTACGGTCTTTGTCAGCGTCCGCAAGCGGCAAAACCTACCTGGTCAAATCTGACATGGCTCAGGCATTAAACAAGGGTTACAAGGTTTTTCTGATAGACCTGAAGGGAAGCGTGGACTTCCCTCGCGAGTGGCAGGAGGCTATGTGCGATTATGCCGATAACCGGGAAAGTGCCCTTTCGATGCTGTCCTATCTGGTCCAAATGCTGAAATCCCGGAAGAGCACTTTCCAGGACCGGGAAAACCCCTGCGCCTCCCTGGACGAGTACAACCGCCGCTTCCCAGACAAGGCCATGCCCCGTATCATGGTGGTCTGTGACGAGATTGCCGAGCTGACCGACACAACGGGCCTGGACAAGCCCAACAAAGAGCTGGTGACTGCCATCATTGGACAGCTGAGCACCTCGGCCCGTCTGGGCCGTGCCTTTGGTGCTGGCTATCCAGCGCCCCGACGCCAATGTTCTCCCCGTGCAAATCAAGAACAATATCGACATCCGGATTTGCGGGCGGTCTGACCTGGTTTTGTCCCAAATCATCCTGGACAACGGCGATGCCGCCGCTCTGCCCAAGGACATCCCTGGCCGCTTCCTCTGCAGCCTGGACGGCGGTACGGTTTTCCAGGGCTACACACTTGAACCTACACTTTCAAAAAAAGCTGACCTGCCGCAAGGCTCTGCACGGCCAGAACACAATGAACATGGATTTATGGAGGTAGATAGAAATGGCACCCAGAAAGAAAGTAAATGACTACGGAACCGGGATTCCCAAGCATGAGGTGGATGCTCTGGCCCGTGTCCTGCCCCTGGAGATTCAAGCCTTTTTCGAAAGCGAGGAAGGGCAGAGGGCGTTTGCCGAATGGAAGGCGCGGCAGAAGAAAACCGTATAACAACAAGGATCGGGAGTATCTGACGATACCCTCGGTCCTTCTTTGCGCCTAGAGAATAGTTGCGATTGAAATGATAAATCCGAACCCATCCCCCACTTGGAAGATGCAGTTCGGATTATCATACTTTGGTCCGAGTGGGGAGACTCGAACTCCCGGCATCTTGCTCCCAAAGCAAGCGCGCTACCAACTGCGCTACACCCGGTTATGAACCGTTCCCTATTTCCATGCAGGGAACGGCTTTCTTCTATTTTAGCAAGTTATGGCGTAAAGTCAAGAAAAATTTACGGCAGAAGGAAAATTTCTATGACAAAGAACCACAAACAGGCTGTGTTATTCCTAAGCCGTGCTTATACCGTTTTCCGGCGGATAACTGGACGGTCACGCTTACCGTGCTGTTCTGTAGACTGCGGCTCGCTCAATGTCTGATACGTATACCGGATCACGGCGGCACAGAGGATAAAGGTCAGTACATCCGAAACCGGCATGGAGTACAACACGCCATCCAGACCAAACCAAATGGGCAGCAGCAGGGCGAACCCTACACCGAACACCACCTCACGCACCAAGGAGATGGCTGTAGAGGCAAAAGCCTTACCCAGAGACTGTAGAAAATTGAAGGTACCTTTGTTCACAGTGGCCAGGAAGGTCATGCAGAGGTAGACCCGGAAGCATTTGATGCCATATTGGGTGTAATACGCGCTTTCGTTTGCTGCTCCAAAGATTCCGATAAGCTGTTCGGGGAGCAGCTCGACGATCAGGAACGCGGCGCCGCCCACAATGGCCTCTGCCGCCAGCAGGCGGGTAAAGAGGGCTTTAGCGCGGTCGCTGCGGCCCGCTCCGATGTTATAGCCCACGCCCGGGATACAGCCTGCCGCCAAGCCCACAGCGATGGAGATGACGATCTGGAAAAATTTCATGACAATACCTACCACAGCCATCGGAATGTGAGAGTATTCCACTTGACCAAAAACTTCATCCAATGCGCCATACTTCCGGATCATATTGTTGATTGCGGCCATGGCGGCTACCAGGGAAATCTGGGACAGGAAGCTGCAAATGCCAAGAGCCAGATAGCGCTTTGCCAGGGCGCCGTAAAAACGGAAGCTGCTCTTTTCCAGCCGGACAGCTTTCATATGGCACAGGTACCAGACGGCCAGTGCAGCGGTGAGTATCTGCCCCATCACGGTAGCGACGGCCGCACCCATCATGCCCCAGTGGAAGCCGAAGATGAACAGCGGGTCAAGGACAATATTCACCAGCGCGCCTGCCAAAGTAGAGGCCATAGCGAACTGGGGGCTTCCGTCAGAGCGGATGATGGGATTCAGAGCCTGGCCGAACATATAGAAGGGCACACCCAGGCTGATCCAGAGGAAGTACTCTTTTGCCTGATAGAAGGTTTCCTCATTGACCCGACCGCCGAAGAGGGTCAAGATTCCATCCTGAAAAGCCAGGTACAGAACCGCCAGTACCAAGCTGGAAACGATACACAACAGCACCGCACTGCCAATGCTTTTATGGGCGGCTTCCTTGTTGCCGGACCCCAGGCTGATGCTGACGAAAGCGCAGCAGCCGTCGCCAATCATGACGGCGACGGCCAGGGCAACCACCGTCAAAGGGAACACCACCGTATTGGCGGCGTTGCCGTAGGAGCCCAGATAGCTGGCGTTGGCAATGAAAATCTGATCTACGATGTTGTAGAGAGCCGCAACCAGCAGGGAGATCACGCAGGGAACCGCATACTTGTACATCAGCTGGCCCACTGGCTCGGTTTCAAGAAACGCGTTGGACTTTCTGTCCATAACCTTTACCTCCTGAACAAGAGAAAGCTTCCGGCGGAGAGAGGCTGGAGTTCTGCCTTCTGACCGCGTACTTTCCGTTATAAAATTAGGGCAGCAAAAAACAACGTGCAGCGGTCAACCGGAATTACGCGGTGACGCTACACGTTGCAACTGTGAGTATAGCAAATGGACAGGCGAAAAGTCAAGCCCGGTTTAAAAATTTTTATCTGGAGGTTTAATCCAAGTATTCCCCTACCAGGCTGCTGTTATACTGCTTGATGATTTTCAGGAGGATAGAACCGTCAGGCTGCTCGGTCTCCTCGATCAGTTTATGTTTGGTGTTGTTTCTCTGCAGCTGTTCCTTATACTTGACAACTTCATCTTGTACCTGCTTCACTGCGTCCGAATGCTCCACCTCCTCTTTGAGCATGAAATGTAACGTCTGGCAGATGCAGGCGGCTTTGATCCGCTTCATGCGCTCACCTCCTTACTGCAAGGGGCCGTGCCTTCTGCAAAAATAACAAGCGTGGGACGGACAACTGGATTTACGCCTTCCGCCACACGCTGTACTTTTATTTTATTCAAAAAAACGAACAAAGTCAAATGGTTAAAAATCCAAAAAATCCATGTTATATTTTTTCCATTTCCTACAATTTTCATTTGGGATGGCTGCGGCAAAATACAAACCGGCCCAAGCGGATGAACGGCGTTCCGCTCGCCCGCCTGGACCGGACATGATCGGGCGTTTACCCGAGGATTTCCCCAATTTTCTTTAGAAATGCGTCAATTTCCGCTTCCTGCGTCCCCCACGCGGTCACGAGCCGGATGGGCGTCATGCCGTTGGTTTCCGGCGCCCACTCGTAGAAGAAGAAATCCTTTTCCAATTCCCGGATGACGCCGGTTGGGAGGACAGGGAATAACTGGTTTGTCTGGGAACAGCTGTAGAATGGTACATGCCGCTCCTCCAGGCCATTCCGGAGCTTTTCCGCCATTTTGTTGGCATGGGCGGCCATTTCAAAGTAAATGCTGTCCATCCCGCCTTCCAACAGGGCCTCGAACTGGACGCCGATCAGCCGTCCTTTTGCCAAAAGACCGCACTGCCGTTTGATCATCCAGCGGAAATGGTCATTGATTTGGGGCGTTTTGATGACCAGCGCTTCTCCGAAAAGTGCGCCGTTCTTGGTGCCGCCGATGTAGAAGGCGTCGCAGAGCTGTGCCAGCTCCTGGATGGAAAGATCGTTTTCTTTACAGGTGAGGGCGCAGCCCAGCCGTGCGCCGTCCACGTACAAAAGCATATCCCTCTCCCGGCATTTCTGGGCCAACGCCGTCATTTCCGCTTTGCTGTAGATCGAACCAATCTCTGTCGGTTGGGAGATGTAGACCATCCGCGGCAGGGGCGTATGCTCATCCTCATACTCTGCCCATGCGCGGTCCAGCAGTTCCGGCGTCAGCTTTCCGTTCACACCTTCCACCGCAACGATCCGGTGCCCAGTTGCCTCCGCGCCGCCTGTTTCGTGGAAATACGCATGGCCGCTTCGGGCGGCAATCACAGCCTCGTAAGGCCGCAGACTCGCCGCAATCACCGTAATGTTGCACGGTGTGCCGCCCACCATCATGTATACTTCGCAGTCTTGGATGCCGATCAGATCCTTGATCATTGCTGCGGCGTTTTGGCAGTGTTCATCCAGGCCGTACCCATCTGTGTGCTCCAGGTTGGTTTTTGCCAAGGCTTCCATCACCTTGGGATGTGCGCCTTGGCTGTAGTCCGAACGAAAATAGATCATGTTGTCCTCCTCATCATTCTCAAGCGGCCGCCTTGTTCTATACGCAAATGGCGTTTTGGCCATTGAGCGGAACAGGCATCCAAACCCTGCCGTGCCTGCGGCGGGATTTCAGATGCCCGTTATTCCTACGCCTGACCATACAGGAAAGTGTTGATAAAACTTTTTTCACTGTATCATAGCATATAGAAAATGTCAATCGCTTCTTTTCCGCTGAAATATGATATAATCAGGATATATAAACAGGCCGCCGCAGCCCGGTTGCGCTGTCAAATGGTCCAGTTGCGTCAAACGCCTTTCCGGCGGCGCGTTTTCAGACGAATACATCACCAGAGGGACAACGACATGATCAGAACAGCAATTTGTGAGGACGACGCCAGAACCCGCGCTTATCTTGCGTCCTTGATCCGGACGCAGCCCTATAGCTGCGAGATTGCAGAATATGCCTCTGCCGAAGACTGTCTTTCGGACTGCGGCGGTATGGATATAATCTTCCTGGATATTGGGTTGGGTTCTTCCGGCCCCATCCCAGACGGGATGGCCCTGGCGCGGGAAATTCGAACGCGGACTTCCCCCACGCGGCCTGTCATCATTTTTGTAACCGGTTACGACCAGTATGTATTTGACGCTTTTGACGTGGGGGCGTTTCAATACCTTCTGAAACCGGTAGACGAGGCAAAATTCGCCCAAGTATTTTTGCGTGCGGCAGCGCAAATCCAGGCAGAGCGGGAAAATCCGCAAAAGATCCCCACGCTTACCGTCCAGGCGTCCGGCCTCTGCCGTGCCATACCGCTGGATACCATTTGCTACATTGAAAGCAGCAACCACAAGGTTGTGCTGCATCTGAAGGATGGAGAATTTGCCTATTACGCGAAAATCCGGGATTTGGAGGCGGAGCTGCGGGGACCGTTTTTCCGCATCCACAAAGGATATCTGGTCAACCTTGCCTACATAGTCGGGTACACCAAAACGGATGTGGCGCTGCGAAATGGAGAAACGCTCTTGCTCTCAAAATATAAATACCAGGATTTTGTAAAAGCTTATCTCCGTTTTTTGAAAAAGGGAACTGGCTTATGAGTGAAACCGGATTTCAGCTTTTCAACGAGGCGTTTCGCCTTGGCGCAGAATGGGTATACGCCGTTTTGATCACTGCCTTTTTCCATCCCTTTCTAGCCGCCCGGCAGAAACGGCACAAGCTGCTCGTCGTTTTTTCAGTTTACCTTCTCTTTGAACTGGCCTGCGATTGGGCAGCCCTTCCGCAAGGTATGTTCGGGGTGGTTTTAGCGGCTCTGCTGCTGGCGGTATCGAAATGGATTGGCTTGGAAAAACCGTTTGTGTTCCTTCTGACGCTGTTCTATTTCAATGCCAGGATTTCCAGCGGCCTGATGGTGCAAAGCCTATACTTCCTTGTGGAACGGATGCTGCCTTTCCGCGCCGAGCCCCCAGAAGCGGTCTTCCTCCGCGCTGCCCTCCTAGTCACGTTGTTCCTATTATCCCATGCCGCTATGCTGGCGGTCATGCTCTATGCCCTCCAACACCAGATCCGAAAGCGGAGGATTCCGCTTCACTGGCGGGCGCTTTGTTACAGCAGTCTCGTGCCGGCGGCGGGGATCTTGTTTGGCCAGATGATTTCCCGCCTGTTGGTTGAGTTCAAAGACGGCGTTCTGCTCCAGCTCTATGAGCGGCACCCGGCATTTTTGGCAGCAGTGCCGGCGCTTGCCTTACTGTTTTATGCAGGCGCTTACCTGACCATTGCATTTCAGCAGGGGATGGCTGCGCTCCAAGAGGAACAGGCCAGCCATTATGCGGAGTATCAGCAGGTACAGGCCATCCGGGCGCGTATCCATGAGGCGGAACCGTTCTATACCCGTATCCGCCAGATGAAACATGAAATGCGGGGACACTTGGCCAACATCAAAGGGCTGGCCCAAAGCGGCGAGTATGCCAGCTTGGCGGATTACATTGCCCGGATGGACGAGAGTATGCGTGATTTTGACGGGATGCTTCAGACAGGAAACCCGGTCACAGATGTGATCATTAATGACAAACGGCGGCAGTGCCAGAAATTGGACATTCGTTTCCTGGTGGACTTCCACTACCCGGAATCGGGGGCCTATGATGCCTTTGATGTAGGAATCATCCTCCAAAACCTGCTGCAAAATGCAGTAGAGGCTTGCGAGAGAATTGGCAAGGGGGAACGGTTTATTATTCTGACAGGAAGGAGAACCGGCCGTTTCTTTCTGATCGAGGTCAAAAACTCTTTCGTGGGCGAGGTAATATTTGGGCAGGACGGCTTACCTGCCACAACGAAAAAAGAGGATGCTCCCATGCACGGCATTGGCTTGTCCAATGTGCGTCGGGAGGCAGAGAAGTATATGGGGGAATTGGAATTGAAAACAAATCAGCGGGAATTTTTCGCAACCGTTTTATTGCAAGAAAGGAGCAGCTTGTGAACAATACAATCAATCTCAACTATTTGACACGGCTATCAGGAAGTCTTTCAGAGAGTGGTACCACGCAACGCTCAGCGGCGCAGAATTATGATTTTGTGAGCATGGCAGAACAGCTCAAGGCGGAACAGACAACTCCGGCAAAGACAGTTTCTGGAACTGAGGATATGAGTCTGGCGGCTTACAAGCAGTCCATCTGGAAGAAAATTTCGGATTTACCCATGTCCACATCCAGCCAAATGCAGTCCATCTCCATCCAAATTACGGACGCAGGCTTTGAAGCGATGAAAAACAACCCGGAATATGAGACATGGGTGCTGGATACTTTGGCCCAGAATTTCCGCTTTGAGAATCCCTGGACATCGGCGTGCGGCGGATATGTAGTACACCACTTTGGAGCCACAAAGGAACAATATCACGGCGAGAGTTGGTATCTGGGCTACATGGGCGGTCAGGGCGCGGCCATGTTTGAAGATAAGGCCAAGGGCAGTTTTTGGGAACAGCGGATGGAGAGCCACAAAAAATTTATGGAACTTCAGCAGGAGGCGGCAGCTCGGCGGCGGCTGATGATGAAACTCCGCATGAACGGCGGTTCGGTCAGCGCCGCAGAGTTGTTGATGGGGCTGCTTTAAGGGAGGAAATATCATGAGTAATACCATTCAAACAAGTTACAGGACAACTACATACAGCACCCCGACAAAGGCCCATGAAACGAAGCAGGCCAGGACGCAGGGCAACAGTTTTCTCAATATGGCTGTGCAGGCCAGCCGGAGCAGGACGGATGCGCTGACAACTGCCATGAGCGGCATCACAGGCATGGCGGCTCTGCCCGCCAGCCTGATGATGAATTTGGCGGTGTGTTCTGGCGGACAGGTGCAGACGGCGGAGACTGAGGCGGTAGAGGCGCCTTCGCTTGAGTCGATGCTGAAAGCCAAATATCCTAATATCCACTATCATGTCTTTGACGCCAGCAGCAGTAATTGGAGGACAAGGAACGACTATCCTCACTATCTCTTGTATCAAGCTGGGGATAAGGCGAAGGAAACGCTGGAAAATTGGCAGCCCGCCGGGGCGAACCCTTTTTACGGTTCTGTGGACGGCCAGTTTATCGCTCCGAAGGAAATCAAGGCCTTGGGGAACGTCCCGCCTGGGAGCAAGGCTGTGGTCATTCATCCCAAGGTGCAGGAGCGTATGGAGCAAGACCCGGCTTATGCCCAGGAGATTTTTGCGAAAATCGACACATGGTTTTCGTTTGATGCGGCGCGGAACGAAGCCATCCTGCCCGGAAGCACCTGGGACATGTCCCAGGCGGTTGCCATCGGTGAGGATGGGAATATCTGCAATGCCTGTTCCTCCAGCGGCGGCGGTGAAATCACTTACTCCAAAAGCGGTTCGGACGATGAAGAAAGCTGGTGGGATTTACGCATGGCCCGCCATGCTGAATTTATGAAGCTGATTGCAGAGAAACAGATGCAGCGGCATATACAGGCCTCCGATTCGCTTTCTGCTGCCGCGGCAAAATCCCAGCTTGCCAGTATGATGAGCGGCGGAAATCTGCAAGCCATTTTCGGCAGCGAGATTGCTGGCGTTCCCACGGAAACAGTCCTTGCGATCACACAGGCCCAGGTTTGGGGCGCAGGCGCTGTGCTGTAACTGGGCGGCATCCATAACCAAAAAGGCAGGCAGGGCCGTTGAAATTATGGCCTTGCCTGCTTTTTATGCGGTTTTATGTGTTGAAGACATATTGGTCCAGGCGGGCAAACGCCTCTTGCAGCAGCGCCAGGTTCATCCGCAGGTGACAGGGGCCGTGGAACATCCGCCCGTCCTGCACCGCCACGCCAACGGACCATGCCATATGTTCCACGTCGTCAATGGTTTTGTTATGGGTAAGGGAGGATTCCTTGGCCACGCGGTCACGCAGGCATGAATCTGATTTTGCACAATCTTCTGCTCCATATCCGCAAAGTCCATGCGATACACGCTGCCGCTGTCCAGTTTGAGGGGCGAGTGGATGAGGACATGGTCACCTTTGGAGCAAAGAACGCTGAGCGCGCTGATTACACCCACCCAGGACGCCGTTTTGATAGCCAATGGTTTCCGGCTGTAAATCAGCGGCATGATTGCGGGATGCCTGCCAGTGGATGATCGCATCGTAATAGGCGGGGGAGGGATTGAAGTAGCCGTAGAGCGGATGGCTTGCGCGTTCTGCCAGCGCGGTCGTATAGGGTAGTAAAGTCGTATTTCATCTTTTCTGCCTCCGTTTCTTTGGGGTTGATGTTCTGGCTATCATTAATTATATGTATATCCCAAATTTGCATTTTGGCAAAATGCAGCAGAGAGGGACCTGCTCTAAGCAGGGCAAACAAATTTCCAGCGCTTAGGGCAGCATGGTGTGGCCTTCTCGCGTAAAGAGGCCGACAGCCATGGGAAGGGCTGATTATTTTGGTAAGAATCTTGTAAATGAAGGGAAAGCGGTGTAAAATAGGAACATATAAAAGGAGGCTTGACCTTAATGAAAGATGGTTTTATTTCTGTCGCCTGCGGCGCGCCTGAGCTGCGCTTAGCTGATTGCGCCTATAACGCAGAACAAACCTTTACCCTCATGCGTACCGCCGAAAAAGCGGGGGTAAAAGTCCTCATCCTGCCGGAACTGGGCCTAACCGGATACACCTGCGGCGATCTCTTTTCCCAGGACGCCCTCATCCGCGGCGCCGAAGAAGCCTTGGCTACCGTATTGGAAGCGACCCGGAATCTGGAAGTTGTCACAGCTGTGGGTTTGCCGCTGCGAGTGAACAACAAATTGTATAATTGTGCATCTATTATACAAAAAGGGCGTATTCTGGGCGTCGTTCCCAAAACCCATCTGCCCAATTACGGTGAGTTCTATGAAAAACGCTGGTTCGCTCCTGCGCCGGAGGAAGACGACTATCTCGCCCTCCTTGGACAGGACGCCATCCCCTTCGGGGCCGGCCAGGTTTTCTCCTGCGCGGATTTGCCAGAGCTGACCTTGGGCTTTGAAATCTGTGAGGATCTCTGGGCGCCGGACTCCCCTTCTGTCAAAATGGCCCAAGCCGGAGCGGTCATCATCGGCAACCTCTCTGCCAGCAACGAAGTTCTCGGCAAGGATGCCTATCGCCGTCAACTCGTTACTACCCAGAGCGCAAAACTTCTCTGTGGTTACCTTTACAGCAGCTCCGGTGCTGGGGAATCCACCTCTGACCTGGTATTCGGCGCGCATCAGCTCATCGCCGAAAACGGTACGCTTCTGACGGAACGCCGCTTCGACGGCGGCTTGCTGGTTTCAGAGATCGACATCCAAAGACTGGCCAATGAACGCCGCCGTACCCAGGCCCTGGGGGACAACCCCGGCGGGCATTACGCGGTACCCTTTCACCTGACCGCCGCCGCTGCCAAGCTCACCCGCTATGTTTCCCCCATGCCGTTCGTCCCCGAAGGGAAGGAGGACCGGGACGCACGCTGCCGGGAGATTCTGTTGATTGCCTCCTTGGGCCTGAAGCAGCGGCTGGAGCACACCAGGGCCAAAACCGCCGTGGTAGGCCTCTCCGGCGGACTGGATTCCACCCTTGCCGTCTTAATTACCGGTCTTGCCATGAAGATGCTGGACCGACCTATGTCGGATATCATTGCGGTCACGATGCCCTGCTTCGGCACCACCGACCGAACGCGCAACAATGCGGTCATCCTGGCGGAGCAGATGGGCGCAACCCTGCGGACGGTAGATATCAGCCAATCTGTCCGCAGCCACTTCCGGGACATCGGCCACGACCCAGAAGACCATTCTGTCACCTATGAAAACGCGCAGGCCCGGGAACGCACCCAGGTTCTCATGGACATTGCGAACGCCGGAGGCGGCCTTGTCATCGGCACCGGCGACCTGAGCGAGCTGGCCTTGGGCTGGTGCACTTATAACGGCGACCATATGAGCATGTACGGAGTCAACGCTTCCATTCCCAAGACATTGGTACGGCATTTGGTGCGGTATCTGTCCCGGGACAGCGAGGAGCAGGAACTGCACGACGTACTGGAGGATATCCTGGATACTCCGGTTTCCCCAGAACTGCTGCCCGCCGTCCAGGGCGAGATTAGCCAGCGGACGGAAGATTTGGTAGGTCCCTATGAGCTGCACGATTTTTTCCTCTATTATGTCCTCCGCTGGGGATTTTCTCCCCGAAAGGTCTACCGTCTGGCACTGTACGCGCTGGAACGCAAATACAGTCGGGACGTTATCCTCAAATGGCTGAAGGTATTCTACCGCCGCTTCTTCACCCAGCAGTTCAAACGGAACTGTATGCCCGACGGGCCAAAAATCGGTTCGGTCGCTCTGTCCCCCCGCGGCGATTGGCGTATGCCCAGCGACGCCTCCTGCGCTCTTTGGGAGGCTGAGCTGGAAACTTTGGGATAAATCCGGAAATTCCACGAAAATTCTCCGTTTGTTCTGCATAATCCTTGGAAATTCTGTCCATACTTCCCTCAGACTTACCTTTGAGGGAGGGACCTTATGGAAAACAAATGGAGAAACGTCTTCAGCGGGATGGGGTTTTACACCACATTAGCCGCCTGTCTGCTGATCGTGACGGTAGGAGGCTACTTCCTGCTTCTGCGGGACCGTCCGGAGCCCGCGGCGGATGAACCGGCCTCCGGACAGGAGACGGCGACCGGTCAGGAGGCGGTCCCCAGCCAGGACGAACCATCCGGCGAGGTTGCTGAGCCGGCAGGTGCATCTGTGTCCGATTTGTATATCGCGGACGGACCTGCGGTGGTAGAGACCATTTCGCCGGAACCGGCGGAGGCGGATACAGAGGATACAACGGCGGCAATGCCGGAAATCCTGGTAGACGACACACCAGTGGTCGCGGAAGCGCCGCAGCTGGTCGTGTCGCCGCTGAACGGCGAAGTGCTGACGGCCTTTTCGATGGATGAGCTGGTCTATAACCCCACGCTGGCGGACTGGCGCACCCATGACGGCCTGGACATCTCTGCCAAGCCTGGCACAACGGTGCTGGCGGCAAGCCCCGGCACGGTGTCCGCTGTGGGCGACGACCCTTTGATGGGCACGTTCGTCACCATCGACCATGACGACGGCTACCAGACCACGTATGCAAACCTACAGGAAACGCCGACAGTAGCCGTGGGCGATACCGTCTCCGCCGGGCATATTATCGGCGCGGTGGGCACAACTGCCGCTGCGGAAGCTGCGCAAAGTCCCCACCTGCACTTTTCCGTCACGAAGGACGGTAATTCGGTTGATCCCAGCGAGTTTTTGAAACAATAAATTTGCAGTCTGTCTGGCAAAAAAGCCCTGCCGTTATTCGGCAGGGCTTTTTTTATAAAAAGGAATGCCGCGCACTGGCGGTCGCTTTTTTCTGCATGAATTTACCGCTGCTTACGTCGCAAATCCGGCATATTGCGTCATATACAGCTCATAATACCGCCCTTTTTGGGAGAGTAACGCGTCATGGCTGCCCATTTCTACAATTTCCCCATGATCCATCACCACAATCACATCGGCGTCCCGGATGGTGGACAGCCGGTGGGCAATGATGATGCTGGTCCGGTTCTGCATAGCCAGCTGCATGGCGTCCTGGATAGCCTTTTCCGTGCGGGTGTCCACATTGGAGGTGGCTTCGTCGAAAATCAGGATATGCGGGTCCGCTACAAAGGCCCGGGCAATGGCCAGCAGCTGCCTTTGGCCTTGGCTCACCGTCTCGCCGGAACCCGTCAGAACAGTGTTGTAGCCCTGGGGAAGGTTTTGGATCAGTTCCGCACAGCGGCTCATGCGCGCTGCACGTTCCACGTCCTCCATTCCGGCATCCTCCCGGCCATACTTCAAATTGTTTTGCACGGTGTCGCTGAACAATACCGTATCTTGCAGTACAATGGCAGCGTTTCGGCGCAGAGAAGCCCGGGATACGTCCCGGATATCCTGTCTGTTGATGTGGATTTGCCCGCTGTCGATCTCGTAGAAACGCATCAGCAGGTTGACCAGGGTGGTCTTGCCGCTGCCAGTCGCACCCACCAGCGCCACCTTCTTCCCGGAGGGTACCGTGAGGGTGAAATCCTTGATGACCGGCTGCCCTGGAACGTAAGAGAACTGTACATCCTGGAAAGTGACCGAGGCGTGATCTGCATCCGCCAGAGGCTCTCCAGACGCGTCCTCACTTTCTTCGTCCAGCACGGCAAAGACCCGCTCCGCCCCGGCAATGGCGGTCTGGAGCTGCCCATATACCTGGGCAATCTCGTTGATGGGACGGCTGAACTGCTTGGCGTAGACGATAAAGGCGGAGATGCCGCCGACGGAGATCAGGCCGTTGATGGCGAAGTATCCGCCAAAGGCGGCGATGATCACAAAGCCGATGTTGCCGATGCAGTTCATAATGGGCCCTATGATTCCGCTGACGATGTCGGTTTTGATGCCCGCTTTGGTCAGGGAGTCCGAAGTGGCGCAGAATTCTTCTGTAGTTGCGTCCTGGTGGTTGTAGGCCACTACAGTGCGGTAGCCGGAAACCATCTCCTCCACTGTGCCGTTCAGCTGTCCCAGAAGCATCTGCCGCCGCTGGGAGAATTTGCGCACCTGGCTGGAGAGCAGCTTTGTAGCCAGCACCGTAAGGAGGATCGTTGCACAGCTGAGCAGCGCCAGCTGCCAGCAATACCACAGCATGACCGCTGCTGTGCCAAGTATGGTCAGTACGCCGGAGGACAGGGAGGGCAGGGACTGGGAAACCGTGGTGGAAATATTTTCTACATCGTTGGTCATGCGGCTCATGATGTCGCCGTGGGAGTGGTTGTCTAAATAAGGAATGGGCAGGTCCGTCAGTTTGGCAAACAGCTCATTCCGCATCCGCTTGACGATCCTCTGGCTCAAGCGGGCGCTGAACAGCCCTTGTAAAAGCTGGCAGCCGCTGTATAGAAGGCAGACAGCCAACATTTGGAAGATGGTTGCTGCCAGCTTGCCCGTCCGGACACCGGCAATGATGTCCACAGCGCGGCTTTGTAGGCTGGGGGCACAGACGCCGCACAAGGTCCCCAAAACAACCACCGTCAGCATCCCCAGCGCCATGGCCCGCTCCTTGGCAAAGTAGGCCGCTAAGCGCCGCAGCGCCGTTCCGGCGTGTTCCGCGTGCTCCACCTGGGCAAAGCGCTGGTTCCGGTTCATCATGCCTGGGATGTTTCGGGCGGCAAGGTCATATTTCGTCTGCTTCGCCATGTCCGTCCCCTCCCATCTGCGAGTGGTAAATGTCCTGGTAAGCTTTGCACCCTGCCAACAGTTCCTGGTGGGAGCCGACGGCGGCGATTCTGCCATTTTCCAGGACGACAATGCGGTCCGCCCGGCGGACTGAAGCAATCCGTTGGGCAACGATGATTTTCGTGACCTCCGGGCAGGAGCGGCCTAAGGCATCGTAGAGATTTGCCTCTGTTTTCAGGTCCAGTGCACTTGTGGCGTCGTCGAATATCAAAATCTCCGCCGGTTTTACCACCGCACGGGCAATTGAAACCCGCTGCTTCTGCCCGCCGGAGAGGCTCATGCCCCGCTCGGCAACCATCGTGCCGTAGCCTTCGGCGGCGTCGGTGATGAAGCCGTCTGCCTGGGCGGTTTTTGCCGCTGCGGCGATTTCCTCCGATGACGCGTCCGGTTTGCCCCAGGAGATGTTTTCCCCGATGGTGACGCTGAACAGCTCCGCCTTTTGCAGTACCGAGGCAATTTTTTCCCGCAGTGCGCCCTGCTGGTACGCCCGCACGTCAACGCCGTCCACCAGGACGCTCCCTCCGGTTGCGTCATAAAACCGGGGGATAAGGCTGACCAGCGTGGTTTTGCCGCAGCCTGTCGCGCCCATGACGGCCACGGTCTCTCCGCTGTGAATGGTTAAATTGATATGTTCCAGTACCGGCTGGTCTGTGCCGGGATAGGCAAAGGAGACATCCTGGAATGTGATCTCGCCCCGCTTGGAAGCGTTGCCTGTAAAATTGCCGTCCCTCAGGTCAGGAACACTGTTCAGGATTTCTTTCATCCGTTTCCAGGAGGCCATGCCCCGGGTGATGTTCTGGAACAGCATCACCAGCATGAGGATACCGTTCAGCATTTGGGTGGTGTAAGTGACCGCTGCCATAACGTCTCCCGGCGTCGCGCCGCCTAAGGCCGCTTGCTGGAAACCTGACCATAGGATGAGGGCGGTTACAGCGTACATCATGGCGTTGACCGCCGGGTTCATGAAGGCAAAGATAACCAGAACTTTTAACTGGGTTTGGATCAGCCGGCTGTTTGCTTTGCCGAACCGGGTCTTTTCATAAGCCTCCCGCACACAGGCCTTAATGATGCGGATTCCGGAGACATCCTCCTGCATGATGGCATTGATGGTGTCCAGCTGGGCCTGTAATTTCGTGAACAGCGGGTTTGCTTTCCACAGGCAGAAGCCCATGCAGCCGACGACAAATGGAAAGGCGCAGAGTACGATCAGGCCAAATTCGTAGTTCAGGCGAAACATGCAATACATGCTGCCGAAGGTTAGGAGCGTGGTGCGGATCATGCCTCGGACGAACTGGGAGACAAAATTCTGCACCTGGGTGATGTCATTCGTGACCCGCGTCACAAGAGAGCCTGGTCCGAAGCGGTCCAGCTGGGGGAAGGAGAAGGTCATGATCTTACGGAAGGCGTCTTTGCGGATCTCATTCCCGATGTTTTGGCCGGAGAGGTGTACAAAAACATTGTTCATAGACCCGCACAGGCCGCCGAACAAAACCAGGCCGATCATTTGCAGTCCCAGCGTCCAGATCAGCTGCAAATCCCCTGCGCCGCCGCGGTCAAGGCCCAAAACACCGTCATCCACAATGCGGCGCATGATCCCCGGCTGGACCAGGTCCATAGACACCTCGCCGATCATGAAAACTGCCGCCAGGATGGCAAAATGCAAATACCGCTTTATATAATTCCACATAGTCCCCCCTTACCGCGTTCCCAGCGGATAGCGGCGCTCCCAGTCGGCGTTGAGCTTTTCCAGCAGGGTCAGCAACTGCCCTTGTTCTTCCTCTGAGAAAACGGAGAACATCTCCTTATGCCGTTGACGGCGCTGGCCCAGGGCCGTGTCTGCCTCCTGCCGGCCTGCTTCCGTCAGCGTGAGCTCCATGGTCCGGCGGTCTGTGCCGCTGGGAACGCGGCAGATCAGGCCGGCGTTCTCCAGCTTGGCAATCACCTCGCTGGCGGAGCCAGGCTGGATGCCCAGACGTTTCGTCAACTCCCGCTGCGTGACAGGCGCCGCCTCCCGCAGGACGATCAGCACACGCTTTTGGCTGCCTTTTCCCTCGTAAAGCCCGCGCATGGTGTGACTGATGTCCCGCAGACAGATAATGAGCGCTTCTTCTATGTCTTGCATAAGGGTCCTCCTTAATTCGTTCGGTACCTTGACATTATAAGCATCCGCCTCCTGCCTGTCAAGGAAAAAAGCGCAATGCCTGGCTATCCTTTTGTTTCGGAAGATGAACCCTAATGCTGTAGGAACACAGGGCGGCTAGCGGATTTTCAGAACCGTTTCTCTTCCAATATCAGGAAATTATGTCGCTTTTTTGATAAAAAAATAACTTTTTTATTGGTTTTTCAGCAAAAGTATGGTATCATGTTGGTGTAACATATGCAACCTGGATGAAAGGAAGTGACCTTATGGACGAATTGTCCTTTTCTGTGTTCCCAAACGAGAACTTTCTGGACCTCCGCCCTTACCAGTATGGCTGGGAACAGTGTGCGCCGCTTCACTCCTTCGGCCCCTTCGTCCGCAACCACTACCTCTTTCACTATGTCATCTCCGGACGGGGTACCCTCGACGCCACCTTCCCCGACGGCGTAAACCGCTATTTCACCCTGGAAGCAAACCAGGGCTTCCTCATCTCCCCTGGCCTTGTCAATACCTATTCCGCCGATGAACAGGACCCTTGGAAATACACCTGGGTGGAGTTCGATGGCCTCCGCGCCAAGGAATACCTCGACAGCGCCGGGCTGGGCCCAACCAGCCCGATCTACATTCCCCAGAGCCTTCCGCAAGGCGAAGCCGTCCGGGACCGGATGCTCTACATCACCAGCCATGCCAAAGCCCCGCCCCTCCACATTATCGGCAACTTTTTCCTTTTCCTGGACGCCCTGATCCAATCCTCATCCACCCGCCGGGAAAGCTCCGGCAACCAACTCCGCGACTTCTATATCCATGAGGCCGTCACCTATATGGAGCAGAATTATAAGCGGGATTTGAGCGTGGAGGAGATCGCGGATGTCTGCAACCTGAACCGCAGCTATTTCAGCAAGCTCTTTAAAGACCGCATGGGCTGTCCGCCCCAGGAGTTTTTGATCCGGATGCGCCTCTCCAAAGCTACCGAGCTGATGAAGACCAGTTCCAATTCCATCGGCGATATTGCCTCCGTCTGCGGTTACCCAAACCAGCTCCATTTCTCCCGTGCGTTCAAAAAACGCTACGGCGTTTCCCCCAGGGAGTGGCGGCTGCAAAACAAAACCCGCTGAACGCGAACCGCGGCAGTCGAAAGACTGCCGCGGTTTTTCAGCCCAGCGCCACATCCAGCACCATCATGATCAGAAATCCTCCTACAAACCCGCAGGTCCCAGCGCGGCTGTGCGCTTGGGGAACCAGCTCCTCTACGACGACGTAGAGCATTGCGCCCGCTGCAAAGCTCAGCAGCCAGGGCATCAGCGGATGCGCCCAGGCAGCAATCAGGACGACCAGGATGCCAAAAACCGGTTCCACCGCTCCGGAAAGGGTTCCTCCCAGAAACGCCCGGCTCCGGGAGCGGCCCTCCTGCCGGAGGGGCAGCGCCACCGCCGCGCCTTCCGGGAAATTCTGGATTCCGATTCCCAGCGCCAGCGCCATGGCCCCCGCCGCGCCTTCTCCGGTTGCTGCCAGCGCAAACGCCAGACCCACCGCCATGCCCTCCGGCACATTATGTAGGGTGATTGCCGTCATCAGCAGCGTGTTCTGACGCCAAACGGCGTTTGTTTCCCTCTGGTTCCGCCGCAGACGGGGGAGAGCGGCGTCCAGCGCGGCCAGGAAAATAACGCCGCACAGCATCCCGACCGCCGCCGGGAACCAGCCAGGGAGACAGCCCTCGCTTTCGGCCTGTTCAATCGCCGGAAGCAAGAGGCTCCACACGGAAGCCGCCGTCATCACGCCGGCGGCAAAGCCCAGCATTGTTTTTTGAAAACGGGGTTTCGGTTCGCCGGAGAAGAAAAACACCATTGCCGCGCCAAGGGTGGTCATCAAAAATGTAAAGCCGGTGCCAAGAGCGGCCCAGCCCAGTGACCGCAGCATATCGATCAACGCCTTTATCTCAATTCGGGCCGGGAAGGCCCGTATGACAATATAAGCGGCAAAGGGCTGGAAGGTTCCTTGCGGCGCCGGAAAAGGCCCTGCCGGTACGCTGTGGAAGGCAAGCGGCGGCAGGGTCTTTTCAGCTTTTTATTTTACATCTGTTGTATGTTCTGTATGCAGCAGGTGGTGCGCCCGCTCGCCCAGGGGCTTTTTGAGGTATGCCCGGTAAAGGGCCTGGATGTCTGGGTTCTCGTGAGAGTAGCGGATTTCCGAACCCGCGTCCAGCTTCCAAAGGAGGGAGCCGCGGGGAGCGGCAAGTTCCTGGCCCTCATGGATGGGCTGTCCGCCGCCTCCGGCGCAGCCGCCGGGACAGGCCATGACTTCCACGAAATCATAATCCACCGTGCCCTCGTCCACAGCTTCCATCAGCTTTCGGGCGTTAACCAGACCGCTGACAACTGCAACCCGCACATCGCCCGCGCCGGGGATATTGAAGGCAGCTTCCTTCCAGGGCTTGTTGCCGCGGATCGCTTGGAACGCATCGGCGTCGGGATTCTCGCCGGTGACAAGATAGTAAGCGCTCCGCAGGGCCGCGTCCATGACGCCGCCGGTGGTGCCGAAAATCACCGCCGCGCCGGTGCCAGTGCCCAGGGGACTGTCGAATTCGGCTTCCTCCAAATCGGAGGGAACAATGCAGTCGCTGCGGAACAGGCGGCACATCTCCCGGGTCGTCAGCACGACATCCACATCCGGGTCGCCGCAGGCGCTGCGCATGGTGGGCATCTCGCTCTCATGCTTTTTCGCAGAGCAGGGCATGATGGAGACGACGAAAAGTTTGTGCGGGTCGACGCCGATTTTCTCTGCGAAATAGCTCTTAGCTACTGCACCGAACATCTGCTGCGGGGATTTTGCGGTGGAGAGGTACTCCGTATAATTGGGATACTGGGTTTTCAGGAACCGCACCCAGCCGGGACAGCAGGAGGTGAACATCGGCCAGCGATGCTTACCGCGGTGGGTAAAACGCTCAACAAACTCACTGCCTTCCTCCATAATGGTCAAATCGGCGGCGAAGTTGGTGTCGAAAACATAGTCGAAGCCGATGCGCTTCAGCGCGGCCACCATACGGCCCGTCGTGGCCTGCTTCGGCGTCAGGCCGAAGGACTCCGCCCAGGCCACCCGCACGGCCGGGGCCACCTGGATCACGGTGGTGTATTCCGGGTCGGCCAAGGCCCAAAGGACCTTGTTCGTGTCGTCCCGGACGGTCAGCGCGCCAGTAGGGCAGTGGGTCACGCACTGGCCGCAGAATGTACAATCGGTATTTTTCAGCCGCCGGTTGTAGCTCACGTCCACCGTCGTCCGGGAGCCGGTACCTGCTACGTCCCAGATGTTCATGCCCTGGATCTTGTCGCAGACCTGGACGCAGCGCATACACTTGATGCATTTGCTGGCCTCGCGGACAATGGGGACGCTCAGGTCGATCTCCGCCCGCTCAGGCTGGACCTGGTAGGGCTGGTAGTGGATGTTCATATCGTGGGAGAGCTTTTGCAGCTCGCAGCTGCCGCTGCGGACGCAGACGGTGCAGTTGGAGTTGTGCTGGCTGAGGATGAGGCGCAGATTGGTCTTCCGAGCCTGGCGGACGCGGGGGGAATTCGTCCGGATGACCATACCCTCCACCACAGCGGTATTACAAGCGGGGACCAGACGTTCCGTGCCTTCCACTTCCACGATGCAGAGGCGGCAGGCGGCGATTTCGTTGACGTCTTTCAAAAAGCACAGGTGCGGGATGGGGATGCCCGCCTTCTGGGCGGCGTCCAAAATCGTGGTCCCTTTGGCGGCGGATAATTCCCGCCCGTTGATCGTAAAGTTCACCATTTTTCCACACGTCCTCCCTTGAAGTTTCCATAGCCGAAGTGGTCGCACCGCAGACACCGGGAGGATTCCTGCCCGGCCTCCTCGTCGGTCATGCCGCACTCGATGCACTGGAAGTCGCCTTTGCGCTCGCTGGCATCCCGCTCAGTGGCGTTAACGCGCCCGCGGGGCCGCAGGTCAGTGCAGCGGGGAGAGGGCACCTTGACTTCGGACTCGATCTCGTGGTGGAAGCCCAGATATTCGTCGATATTGGCAGCAGCGGCTTTGCCCGCGGCAATGGCGCGGATAACGGTAGCCGGGCCGGTCACGCAGTCGCCGCCGGCGAAAACGCCTACCATATCCGGCAGCTGCGTACTGGAATCCGCCAGCAGCGCGCCGCCCCGCTGGATTTTGATGCCCGTCTGCTCCAAACCGCGGGTCTCAATGCCCTGTCCGATGGCAACGATGATGGTATCCGCCGGGATGCGCAGGGGCTCCACAGCGGCCGTATTGGGCCGGGGACGGCCCGCCTTGTCGATCTCGCCGATGATCTGGGGCCGGGTCCAGAGGGCCACCGTGTGGCCGTGCTCATCGGCCTCGATGCGCAGGGGGGCTTGCAGCGTCAAGATTTCCGCACCCTCGGCAATGGCGCCCTCGACTTCCTCCTGCTGGGCGGTCATATCCTCCTGACGGCGGCGGTAGACGCAGGTCACTTTGTCCGCGCCCAGACGGATGGCAGAGCGGGTCACGTCCATAGCGACGTTGCCGCCGCCGATGACGACCACGTTTTGCCCGGTGAAGTCGGGCATCTCGTCGTCGCCAATGTGCCGCAGCAGTTCCACAGCGGAGACGACGCCAATGCTGTCTTCCCCCTCGATACCAGTTTTCTTGTCGGTATGTGCGCCGATGGAGATGTATACGCAGTCATGTTCCTGCTTGATCTGGCTGTATGTAACATCTTCGCCCACATTTACCCCTGTACATACTTCGATGCCGAGGGAAAGAATCGACTCAATTTCGGCATTCAGCTTCTCCCGCGGGAAGCGATAGCTGGGGATGCCGTAGCGCATCATGCCGCCCAACTGCTTCTGCCGCTCGTAGACGGTGACCTTGTGGCCCATGAGGGCCAGATAGTAGGCGGCGGAGAGCCCGCCGGGGCCGCCGCCGACGATGGCGACCGATTTGCCGGTAGCCTTGGCAGGCTTCGGCTGGGGCACGTCCCCCGCGTGGTCGACGGCGTAGCGCTTGAGGCAGCGGATATTGAGGGCATCGTCCACCATGTTCCGGCGGCAGCGGGCCTCGCAGGGATGCTCGCAGATGTATGCGCAGGCAGTGGGGAAAGGGTTGTCCTTCCGGATGAGGCGCACAGCATCGGCGCAGCGGCCCTGGTTGACCAGGGCGATGTAGCCGGGGATGTCCACCCCCGCTGGGCAGAGCGCCACACAGGGCACAGGGTTCTTCAAAGAGCCCAGGCAGCGGTGGTGCTGGATGTGTTCTTCGTAGTCGTCCCGGAAGCCACGGAGGCCCAGGAGGACGAGGTTTGCCGCGTCGATGCCGATGGCGCAGTCCGCGGTGTCGGCAATCACTTGCGCGGTATTCTCAATGCGGTCAATGATGTTCAGCTTCGGTTCGCCATCTAAAACCTCGCCGATCATATTGGAAAGCTGGGTGAGGCCCACCCGGCAGGGCACGCATTTGCCGCAGGTTTGAGCGCGGCAGAGGTTTAAAAAGTTCAGCGCCATGTCCACAGGACACAGGCCCGGAGGGCTGGCGGCAATCCGCCGTTCCATGTTCCGGTAGAGCTGTTCCACAACCGCTTGCGATTCATTCGGTGTTTTGACTTCCAATCTGCTCATACTCTCACTTCTTTCCTAAGTGGTCATAGGCCTGGCGGGCAGGCTGGCAGTCTGCACAGGCCGATGCCTTTTCCGTATCATTATTATGGACGAAATGTAGAAAAAAGTCAATAAATGTTAGGATTTTATCAAAGTTTTTTGTGCGAAACCAACAGGCGCGTTTCGACTCCCAGTAATCCAGGAGGAGTTGGAAAATCTGGCAGCATAAAACAGCGTGCGCCGGGATGATTTACTGCTCTATCTATAAAAGATATGAGGGTTTTTGCTGTTTATGAAGAAGGCGGCTGCAGGAGAACATGGGGGCTGGATGGAAGAAGCGGAAGAATGGAGTATTGAAAAAAACGGAAATAGATGGTATAATAAAATAATTATATTCCAATTTGGCTTTGTGTTTCCAAAGGGATGCAATGCATAAGCGCCTTGTTTAAACTTGTCTGTCTGGCTGTATCGCTCTATGTAAGCTGGAATTTTTTATAGTAATACTGCAAGGAGAATCCGATGGCATATTATAGCGTTTATTGGCCCCAGGATTGGGTGGAAAAACTGCAAAAGGCGGGGGACAAAGGACCCATTCGGGTGATTTATGGAAGCATTCATTCCCGAATGCCCACCATTGCCTCTGTCAAAATAGGGGATGTGGTGTTTCCTGTTACCCTGGCAAAAAAGAAACTGTATGTTATGGCCCGCCTGCCAGTGACCCATAAGGAACGCGCCTTCGACTACTGCATGAGGGAACTGGGATGCCAGCATGGCGCGCTGGTCCCCGATGGGATTGCTGTGAAGGAGTCGGATACATTTTATTATATGCCCGGAAAAAGCTTTAATTGCGCTGAAGCCATACCGGAGGGCGTACAGATCATAACACAGTCGGAGAAACCCCACCCGCTTCACCAGCAGCCTTTTAATTGCTGTTCCCAGTGGGCGGCCTGGGGAGATGAGGGAAGCAGCATTGAACCCCGGCTTCTGCCTGATGAGGCCATCCCCATTCTTCGGTTCGGCTACCCCAAGAGCAAGGAGAAAGCCTTGCGGCTGGACAAAAACGGAAATGTGCTGCCCATGAGCCTTTCCGCCACCCGGCGTATGTCAAAAGAAACGGCTAAACTATTTGAAAAACTTTTTTAGCTCCGACTCTTATAGCTGGTAAAAGAAGGATCTTTTTGATGAAAGGTTTTAGGATGGAAGGTATTGGGGGATCAATACATACCGGGAAACAGTAAATCCTGCGGGCAGCGGCAAAAAAGCCGCGTTCCGCAATTGGCCTTCAGGCCGCGCAAAGGATGGAAGTCTTTCAGGAATGATTCATCCTGCGTATATTTATTCAAGGAGGATGCGGTATGCAAGTATTGAAGGATTTGATTTTCAAGCTGTATGAAAAGGAGTGCGCAGACTGTACGAACGAAGAATTGTACAAAGCGCTGCTGCTTTACACGAAGGAACAGCTGGCCGGAAAAAGCTGTCCCAGCGCGAAAAAACGGCTTTATTACATCTCGGCAGAGTTCCTGCTGGGCAAGCTGCTCTCCAACAACCTGATCAACTTAGGCGTTTATGATGAGATTGCTGCGTATCTGAAAGAAAACGGAAAGTCCCTGGCGGAGGTCGAGGAGCTGGAGCCGGAGCCGTCCCTGGGCAATGGCGGACTGGGCCGCCTGGCGGCGTGTTTTTTGGATTCCATCGCTACTTTGGGTCTCCCTGGTGAAGGCGTGGGACTGAATTACCACCTGGGCCTTTTCCAGCAGGAATTCCGGAAACATAAGCAGTTTGAAACACCGAACCCCTGGATCGAAGAAGCAGGCTGGCTGATCCCCACTGATGTGACGTTTATGGTCCCCTTCCGAGGGTTTTCGCTGAAATCAGTGCTGTATGATATGGACATTTCCGGTTACCACAGCAGCCCAATCCGCCTGCACTTGTTCGACACCGAAATCGTGGACGAGTCAATCGTGGGCGAGGGGATTTCCTTTGATAAGCACGACATCCTGCATAACCTGACGCTGTTCCTCTACCCCGATGACAGTGACGCCGCCGGGAAACGGCTGCGGATCTATCAACAGTATTTTATGGTCAGCAGCGCTGCGCAGTATATCCTCCAAGAAGCTGAGAAACGCGGCTGTACCCTCCACGACCTGCCGGAGTATGCCGTTGTTCAGATCAACGACACCCACCCCAGCATGGTGATCCCAGAGTTCATCCGCCTGCTGACGGCACGGGGCCTTTCGTTTGAGGAAGCCAGCGGGATTGTCTCTAAGATGTGCGCCTATACCAACCATACCATTATGGCAGAGGCTCTCGAAAAATGGCCAGTCTCCGACCTGGAGGATGCAGTGCCCCAGCTGGTACCGATTATCCAGAAGCTGGACGCCGCTATGAAGGAGAAATACCCAAACAACAAGGATCTTGCGATCATTGATGAGAAAACCAGCCTCGCCAACATGGCCCATATGGATATCCATTACGGCTTTTCCATCAACGGCGTAGCGGCACTCCATACGGATATCCTGAAAACCAATACCCTCAAGGCGTTTTACGACATCTACCCGGAAAAGTTCAACAACAAAACCAACGGCATCACCTTCCGCCGCTGGCTGCTGGCCTGCAACCGTCCTCTGACAGCGTTTATCACCTCCCTGATTGGCGATGATTTCAAAAAAGACGCGTTCGCCCTGGAGCGCCTTCTGGAGCACCAGGATGACCCGGCGGCGTTGGAGCAGCTCCTGGCAATCAAAGCCGAGGCAAAAGCTGCCTGTAAGGACTTTATCTGGCAGAACACCGGCGTAGAGGTGGATGTATCCAGCGTGTTCGACATCCAGAGCAAGCGGCTGCATGAGTATAAGCGGCAGCAGCTCAACGCGCTGTATATCATCCACAAGTATCTGGAAATCAAGGAGGGTAAGCTGCCTATCCGGCCAGTCACGTATATTTTCGGCGCAAAGGCCGCCCCCGCCTATACCATCGCCAAGGACATTATCCATCTGCTCCTCTGCCTCCAGGAACTGGTCCGGAATGACCCGGAGGTTTCCCCCCATATGAAGGTCGTTATGGTGGAGAACTACAATGTAACGGCGGCAGAAAAGCTGATCCCCGCCTGCGACCTGTCCGAGCAGATTTCCCTGGCGTCCAAAGAGGCCAGCGGCACCGGCAACATGAAATTTATGCTCAATGGCGCAGTCACCCTGGGCACCCTGGATGGGGCCAATGTGGAAATCCGCGACCTGGTGGGCGAGGAAAATATCTATATCTTCGGCCAGTCCAGCCAGGAAGTCATTGCCCATTATGACGCGGAAGACTATAAGGCGAAGACCTACTACAAGAATGACCCCGAGCTCCGCCGCTGCGTGGACTTCATCACCGGCCCGGAAATCCTGGCCATCGGCAGCCGGAAGGAGCTGCGGCGACTGCATAAGGAACTGGTGGGCAAGGATTACTTCATGACGTTCCCGGACTTCCAGTCCTACATTGCAGCAAAGGAGCGCGCCATCGCGGACTATGGCGACCGGATGGCTTGGGCGAAGAAAATGTTGGTAAACATCGCCAAATCCGGTTTCTTCTCCTCCGACCGCACCATTCAGCAATATAACGAGGATATCTGGCGCCTGTAAACATCCCAGGCCGGAGGTTTTGCCTCCGGCCACTCCCCTGCACAGAGTTTCCAGAAATTGGATTGTATCGAAAAATTCTACAAAAAAACAGCTTTTCTCCTTGTCAATTCCGGCGTTTTGATAGTATAATAGAGATGTAATGATATACGTTTTGCGATTTGCATGGAAGAAGGTGTTGAATTATGGCATTCAATGTTCCATTTCTGAAAAAACTGTTTTCCAAGCTGCTGGCCCGTCCGAGCGCCAGCGAGGCGGATGCCTTGCCGGAAGAAGCAAACCACCAGAAGGAACCAGCTACCCGCGAGGAACCAACGGTGGTGGTTAAGGACCCAGGTACGCTGGATCTGGACCCCGACCATTCGATCTATGGCCTGTATGCCCTGTGCCGCCGCCAAAATAGCCGGGCAATGCCTATCCCGAAAATCTGGCTGGATGCGGAGGTTCTGCCAGCCGGCTCCCTGGAGCGGGAGAAGGGACGCCTGCGCAAGGCGCTGACGACCGTCTCTAACGCCCGCTTTAAGCAGTCCACCCCGCCAAAGCCCAAAGGCGAGGAGCCCCCACCCCCGCCGCCAATGCTGGATGCGGAGCCATGGGTGTTCGTCGCCGGTGACAAGCTGTCGACCTGGATGCTGGTTTTCCCGCCCATTGGCGAGGGTCGGGAGGCGGACCGGGAACTGCTGGACCGGGCTCTGGAGAAAGCCGGCGTGACATCCGGCGTGGATCATGCGCTGCTGGACCGAATCCCTTTGGAGGACGAGTGCTATTTTCATCTGTATCTTGTAGCAAGGGGCCGCCCAGCGGTGGATGGCGAAAACGGCCGGGTCATTGAACGGTTTGCCCGAAAGGTAGAAAAACATTTCCAGGCGGATGAATACGACCGAGTGGACTATAAAAACCTGAATCTGGTACAAAATGTGGGCTTGGGCGAGGAAATCTGCGCCTTGGTCCCGCCTACCGAAGGACAGCCGGGGGAAAATGTCTTCGGCCAGACCCTTCCTGCGAAGGACGGCCGCAAAGCCCAGCTTCCCAAGGGCCGGAATACCGAAATCAGCGAAGATGGCTTGAGCCTGGTCGCAACTATGGCAGGGAATGTGGAATACACCGGACGGAGTTTCCAGGTAAAGCCGGTGATGGAGATCGAGGGCGACGTAGACTACTCGACAGGCAATATCAACTTTTTGGGCGATGTCCATGTCCAGGGCGATGTATGCAGCGGCTTCCAGGTCCGAGCTATGGGCAACGTCTACATTGACGGCGTTGTCTCCGGCGGCTCCGTGGAGGCCGGAGGCGACCTGGTGGTCTCCAAGGGTATCCTGGGAGGCGAACAGACCGTGATCCGGGCACACCGGAATATCTTTGCAAAATATTTGGAAAATTGCAGCGTTTTTGTCCATGAGAACCTACAGACGGACTGCATCATCAACAGCGAGATCTTCAGCGACGGCACGGTTGAGGTGAATTCCGGCCGCGGGACGATTATGGGCGGTCGGATCTGGGCGGCGCGCAAGATCACTGCCAAAATTGTTGGTTCCCGCTCCGAAGTCCCCACCATCATCACCTTGGGCGGAGTACCCTGTACGGACTCTGAGAAGGAAGAACTGATGAAGCAGCTGACCAAGGCGGAAGAAGAGCTGAAGAAAATCGAGCTTCAGCCGGAAGGCCCAAACAAATCCGGACGCATTGCCCGGGCGCGGATGAAGCTCTCTGGAGACCGGATGCGGCTGGAACAGCTGGAACGGGACCTGGGGAGCCGGAAAGAGGAACTGAAGAGACATGGAAGCGGCCGGATGGAATGCGGCATCGTTTATCCGGGGACGGAAATCACCATCGGGGAGGCATATCTCCGGGTGCGGTTCGAGACACAGCAATGTGTGGCGGCGCTGATCGCGGGGGAAATCCACCTGACGTAAGAGAGGGGCGTCTTTATGAACCAGGCAATGTCTCAAGAGCGCATGGAGCAGATATTTGACCAGGTGACCCGGGAAGTAACGCAGCGGACGGCCGGCGTCTGCCTCCACGGCGGCGGCAGCCCCTCCGGAGAGCTGTGTACAGTGTATACGACCTTTCAAAAGGGCTGCTGGGTCGGTTTGTCCATGTGCGCGGAGCGGTCACTGTTTGCACGGCTGGCTCAGGGAATGCTGCCAGGCGGGCAGGTCTCCGAGAGAGATGTGGAAGATTTTACCAAGGAATATTTTAATGTGTTATGTGGGCGTATTATTTCCGAAATGTATCTGGAGACAAAGGCTGCTTCGCGGTTTGAGCAGCCTGTCTTCTGCGTAGGGCGGCGCGTGCCCCAAGGACACCAGGAGCATTTTTCGCTCCGCTACACCAGCGACTGCGCGGAAAGCGCGGAACTGGTGTACCAAATGCGGGATTCGGCGGCGTGTACGCTGCCAAGATAGAAAGGAGTAAGGATGCCATATGGGAAAACGGCTCATGGTTGTGGACGATTCCCGCGTGGTGGAGCTGCAAATTCGCAAGCTCCTGGAAGGTACGGAATTTGAGGTGGTGGGTTACTGCCAGGATGGCGAAACTGCCATTGCCAAGTATGGAAAGATTCGGCCGGACGTTGTGACCATCGACATCATTATGCCTGGCATTGATGGACTGGAGACGGCACAGGCAATCTTGGAGGACCATCCGGAGGCCCGGATTGTGATGGTCTCCTCCCTGGCTTACGAGGGGTCGTTTCGTGAGGCGGAGGCCATCGGCGCGAAGGGGTTCGTGGCGAAGCCCTTTGAGCAGGATGAGCTGCTCCAGGTTCTGTACCAAGCGTTGAAAGTGTGAGGGCGTTTTCAGAAAGCGGAATATTTTGGGACGGACTGCGGATGTGCAGCCCGTCCTTTTTCTTGCGGCACATGGGATTGCAGGAAAGCGAGCCGCAGAATAAAAAATTTGAAAAAATAAATCCTGTTTGTGAATTTCTGCAAAGTTTGTTACGCTGTGTGCTGGAAGCGGCGCCGCTCTCCAAAATTCATTCGAAGGAGTGTGCTTGATGCAACATTGGACACTGAGCGGGAGGCATTACGAAATGGGCCTCCAGCAGGGGACGGCCCTGCGGGAGGCTGGACGGACGGTCTTGGACGAGGTTCCCTTTCCCCTCACACACCGGCTCCGGGAGTTTGCGCGGGCTTGCATGCCGGCTTATGAGCGCTGGTTCCCTGCCATCCTGGAGGAACTGCGGGGGCTTGCAGATGGGCAGGGCTGTGCGTTTGCAGATTTGTCTGCCGTGCTGCTGACGATGTATTGCTTTGTACCGGAGGTTCACTGTTCCGTTTTCGCTGTATGTCGAAATGGGCGGACGATTTTGGGACGGAACAGCGATTTCCTGCCTGCGCTGGAAGCGTTGAACGCCAATTGCCTTTATCAGTTTTCAGACGGGCGCGGGTTTTTGGGGAACACGACGGCATTTCTGGAGATGGAGGACGGCGTGAACCGTTGGGGATTTGCCGCCGGTTTGACTTCGGTTGCCCCTGTCCGGCCGGAACCGGGACTGAATGCGGGGATGCTTTTGCGTTTGCTGCTGGAAACCTGCAGAAATGTGGAGGAGGCTTTGACGCTGCTGCGTCAGGTACCCACGGCATCCAGCCACACATTGGTTCTGGCAGACCGGCAGGGAGGGATTGCCCTGGTGGAGAGCGCTGGGAACCATATGGAAGTCCGGAACCCAAAGGATCGCTTTGTCTGTGCCGTCAACGCGTTCCATCTTCCTGCCATGCAGCCTTACGGCCAGCCGGTGGAAGATACCTGGTTTTCGGAGGAACGGTATCAGACGTTGATACGTGCGCTGCCGAATGGCGTCAGGGAGATTGAGGACGCCATGGACTTGTTGGCAGGAAAAAAGGGGTTCCTCTGCCAGTACGACCGGGGGACAGGGAAAGATACCGTATGGTCTGTCGTTTATGACCTGACAGCGGGCTGTACTTACCGTGCCGAGGGCAACCCCGCCCGGAAGCCCTTCCGAAGGGATGACCGCCTGTCCAGTATGGAGCATTGAAGGATATTTTACAGAAAAACGCCCGGCGAAAGCCGGACGTTTTTCATACGTCCCGCCGGCGCTGGCGCTCCAATTTGGAGTCCCGGTGCTGGAAGGATTTGTCGATCAGGATGATGTCATCGCCAATCCGCTGGATGCTGTCCCAGGGAATGTAAAATTCTTCCCGCGGCCCAAAGAGGCCAAAAAAACGGGCGGGGCCATAGATGATGATGGCGGCCGCCTGCCCCTCCGGAATCCGGACGTCGATGTCCGCCACGAATCCCAAACGGGTGCCGTCGTTGATGTTGATGACTTCCTTCCGCCGGAAGTCCCGGAACCTGCACTGCATGGCCTTCACCTCTCTGGAAAAGCCTATGCGGAACCTGGGCTGTCCTATGCCACGGCGGCGTGCCCCGTGGCGTATCCCACAATGTGACAAAAGCTGTCCGTATAGGAGAAAACGGCTCCGGAAATACTGAACTTGCGGCGGCAGAGCAGCGGGAGCGTTCCCCTCTGCCGCCAGGGAAGTATTCATGAGGGGGCGGTCTTTTGCAAGGAAAAGTTGAGATCGCGGGCGTTAACACCGCCAAGCTGAAAGTGCTGAAGAATGAGGAGACGATGGCGCTGCTCCGGCGGACGAAGGAGGGCGACCAGGAGGCCCGCCGGCAGCTGATCGAGGGAAATTTGCGGTTGGTGCTGTCGGTCATCCAGCGGTTTTCCAGCCGGGGTGAGAATGTGGACGACTTGTTCCAGGTGGGCTGTGTGGGCCTGATCAAGGCGATTGATAATTTTGACATCAACCAGCCGGTAAAGTTTTCCACTTATGGAGTCCCGATGATTATTGGTGAGATCCGGCGGTATCTGCGGGACAACAGCGCCATCCGGGTGTCCCGGAGTATGCGGGATACGGCGTACCGGGTGCTGCAGGTGCGGGAGCGGCTGATTTCGGAGACGCAGCGGGAGCCGACGGTGGAGCAGATCGCCAAGGAACTGGACATCCCCCGGGAGGATGTTGTGTTTGCGATGGATGCGATTGTGGACCCGGTTTCGCTGTATGAACCGGTGTATTCCGACAGCGGGGACGCAGTGTGCGTGATGGACCAAGTGCGGGATACGCAGAATACCGATGAACATTGGACAGACCGGATCGCGTTGAAAGACGCGCTCAAGCGGCTGGACGAACGGGAGCGGCGGATATTGTCCCTGCGGTTTTACGAGGGCAAGACACAGATGGAGGTCTCTGCTGAAGTGGGGATTTCCCAGGCGCAGGTGTCCCGGCTGGAAAAGGGTGCGATTAACACCATTAAGAAAAACATTTAAATGCAGTTATCCGCAAAAGCCAAAAATTCCTACGGAATTTTTGGCTTTTGCAAGCGTTACAGGCTTGTTTCCAGGCCAGGGGTGTGGTATATTGTAGGACAATGCGGAAGGGTTAGGAGGACCAACTATGATTACATTACACGGCCACGGCGTATACCTGAAAGACGGCGCGCTTTGCAGCGAGGCTCCCATTTCCCTGGCGGAGGGAAAACAGCGTACATTGGCCTGGAACATTCTTCAGGCACATAGCGTTTCCAGCAGCACGGAACAGTTGAAAATCCGCTTTGACGCCCTAGTAAGCCATGATATCACTTACGTCGGCATCATCCAGCAAGCACGGGCATCCGGAATGCAGGAGTTCCCTGTACCGTACGCCTTGACCAACTGCCATAACAGCCTTTGCGCGGTCGGCGGGACCATCAATGAGGACGACCATGTTTTTGGCCTCTCTGCCGCAAAGAAATATGGCGGAATTTACGTCCCCGCCAACCAGAGCGTCATCCACTCCTACGCCCGGGAACAGCTGGCAGGCTGTGGAACAATGATCTTGGGTTCCGATTCCCACACCCGTTATGGCGCGTTGGGGACGATGGCTGTCGGAGAGGGCGGCCCGGAACTTGCAAAACAGCTTTTGAAAAACACCTGGGATATCCCCTATCCGAAGGTTGTGCTGGTGTACCTGACCGGTACGCCGAAGCAGGGGGTAGGCCCCCACGACGTGGCAATTGCCTTGGTGAAGGCGACGTTTGCGTCCGGGTTTGTAAACAACTGCGTATTGGAATTCGCCGGTCCTGGCGCGGCGGCGCTGCCAATCGACTTCCGGAACGGCATCGACGTGATGACGACAGAGACGACCTGCCTCTCTTCAATCTGGGAGACGGACGGCGAAACAGAAGGTTTTTATCAGGCCCACCAGCGGGGAAGCGCGTACAAAGAACTGCATCCCGGCGCGTTTGCGTGGTATGACAAGTACATTGAGGTCGATCTTTCCATGGTGGAGCCGATGATCGCCCTGCCGTTTCATCCTTCCAATGCCTGGACGATCCGGGAGTTTTTGGACAACGCCCAGGAAATCCTGGCACAGGTGGAGGCCGATGCCCAGGCGCGTTATCCGAAGGCGACGGTCAAACTGAGGGATAAAATCCATGACGGCGGCGTATGGGCGGATCAAGGCGTAATTGCAGGCTGCGCGGGCGGCTTGTTCGACAATATCGCTGAAGCGGCGGACATCCTGCGGGGCGAGAGCTGCGGCGACGGCTATTTCGCTTTGGACGTATATCCCACCAGCATTCCCGTCAGCCTGGAGCTGACGAAAAACGGCGATACGGCCGCTCTGCTGCAAAGCGGCGCGATATTAAAGCCCAGCTTCTGCGGCCCTTGCTTTGGCGCGGGAGATGTGCCGGCAAACAACGGCCTGTCCCTGCGGCATACCACCCGGAATTTTCCAAACCGTGAAGGCTCCAAGCCGTCAGAGGGGCAGTTTGCGGGGGTGTGCCTGATGGACGCCCGGTCCATTGCCGCCACGGCACGGAACGGCGGCAGGATCACGCCTGCGACGGAAATCGACTACGAGACGACCCGCCGCCAGTACCATTTTGACAGCAGCGTTTATGAGAAACGGGTATACAACGGCTTTGGCCGGCCAGAGCCGGAAACGGAACTGATTTTGGGGCCGAATATCACAGATTGGCCGAAGATGCAGCCCTTGGCGGAGAACCTGCTGGTAGAGCTGGCGGCCGTCCTGCGGGACCCTGTGACGACTACTGATGAGCTGATTCCTTCCGGAGAAACGTCCTCCTACCGGTCGAATCCCCTCCGGCTGGCAGAGTTCACCCTTTCCCGCCGGGAACCGGCCTATGTAGGCCGCGCCAAGGCGGCGGCTGAGATGGAAGCAAGGCGGCTCGGCGGCGAAGTTCCGGAGGCACTCAAGGCGCTGCTGGAACGGGCAGGCGCATCTGCGGAAGACACGCAGTTTGGCTCCTGTGTGTTTGCCAACAAGCCCGGCGACGGTTCTGCACGGGAGCAGGCGGCGTCCTGCCAGAAAGTGCTGGGGGGATTTGCGAATATCTGTTACGCCTTTGCGACGAAGCGTTACCGTTCCAACTGCATTAACTGGGGCATCCTGCCCTTTACCCTGGATGAGGGGGCGGAGTTCCCGTTTGAAAACGGCGACTGCGTATTTGTGCCCGGCATCCGGAAAGCCATTCAAGAGGGTGTGGAGGATATTCCGGCAAAAGTCCTGCGGGCCGATGGGACAGAGGCGGAACTCCTGTTGCACGTCAAGGGGCTGACGGCGGAGGAAAAAGAAATTATCCTGGACGGCTGTTTGATGAACTACTATGCAAACCGCAGCTGATGGAGGCTGTAAATTAAGGAGGTTTTCGTATGGAAAAGATTCAAATGACGACCCCGCTGGTGGAAATGGATGGGGACGAGATGACGCGCATCCTGTGGGGGATGATCAAGGAGAAACTGATCCTGCCGTTTGTAGACCTGAAGACGGAATATTACGACTTGGGGCTGCTGCACCGGAACGAGACAAAAGACCAAGTGACCGTTGACGCCGCTAACGCGACAAAACGGCTGGGCGTTGCGGTAAAGTGCGCGACGATTACGCCAAACCGTCAGCGGATGGAAGAGTATCCGGAGCTGACGGAGATGTGGAAATCGCCCAACGGCACCATCCGGGCGATCCTGGACGGCACAGCGTTCCGTGCGCCAATCGTCCTGCCCTGTATCCGGCCTGTGGTCAAGAATTGGGAGAAGCCCATCACCATCGCCCGTCATGCTTATGGCGACATGTACAAGGCGGTGGATTTGGAAACCGGGGAAGCCGGTACTGCGGAACTGATTTTCCGGAGTGAGAGCGGCGCGGAACAGACGCTGGAAGTCCAAACAGTCAGCGGCCCTGCTGTCTGGCAGGCGCAGCACAACACCGAAAAGAGCATCCGGGCCTTTGCGCGGTCATGCTTCCAGTACGCGCTGGCGCAAAAGCAGGATTTGTGGTTTTCCACCAAAGATACGATTGCTAAGGTCTATGACGGGGCTTTCAAGCGTATTTTTGAGGAGGAGTATGAAGCTGGATATAAAGCGCAGTTTGAGAAACTGGGGATCACATACTTTTATACATTGATCGATGACGCAGTTGCCCGGGTGGTCCGTTCCAAGGGTGGGATGATCTGGGCGCTGAAGAACTACGACGGCGACGTAATGAGCGATATGATTGCCGCGGCGTTCGGAAGTCTTGCGATGATGACCAGCGTTCTGGTTGCGCCGGACGGCACGATGGAGTTTGAAGCGTCCCACGGCACCGTCACCCGGCATTATTACAAGCACCTCAAAGGGGAAAAGACGTCAACAAACCCAATGGCGACGATTTTCGCGTGGTCCGGCGCACTGAAGCGCAGGGGCGAGCTGGATGGCCTTCCGGAGCTTAGCGCCTTCGGCGGGGCGCTGGAGGCGGCGTCGCTGGAAACGCTGGAGGCGGGAATTATGACCCGCGACCTGCTGAACCTGGCAGAACCAGGTTTCGAGGCCACCGGTGTGGACAGTGAGGAATTCCTGGACGCAATTGCCTCCCGGCTGCGTTTGCGGGGATGATTCTTTCCAAACGTGCTGCCTCTGCCGCCCGTCTAGGCCGGAAGCACACAGGTGAACGGGACGCGGACGAGCGGCCTCTGCTTGCCTGCAAAGAAAGATGCCTCTCTAAGGCTGCGTAATCGTTTAATTTAACTATTGCAATTTGGTGGGAATCGCGGTATAGTATAGAAGAATTATTGCGATGCAAATTTCCCCGCATCAGCGTCTTGAAGGAGGAATTTTAATGTCCACGAAAGCCTATTACCCCAGAACTGAAATCGGCCCCGGCAAAATCGGGTTCTCCAAGACCCGTTCCATCATTGAGGCACCTTTTTATGGCAACAATGTTGTCAAAATCAATTCCCTGCGGGAGGCTTATGACCTGGCCAAGAACTCCCCCGGCACCGTTGTAACCGATATGCCCGTCTACCGCGGCGAGGAGTTCGGCCTGGAGCCGGACGCCAAAGTCCTGCTGTTCAATGACGGCTCTATCACCGGCCGCTATGCGCCTGCCCGCCGCATCACCGGCAAGCCCAACGTGGATACCGCTGCTTTGGACAAAATCGTCATGGATGCTATCTACGATACCCGCTGGAAAACTATGTACCACGCCGAAGTCTTCATCGGCCTGGACCCCGAGTTCATGGTGAAGGCTCACCTCCTCATCCCCGAGGGAGAGGAAAACCTGCTCTACAACTGGATGCTGAACTTCCAGTACCAGTCTGACGAGTACGTCAAAATGTACAAGAAGTCCCAGCCCGTGGGCGGCGGCAAGGAAGCCGACATCTATATCTTCTCCGATCCCCAGTGGACTGGTGCGCCCGGCCAGGAAAATATCTGCGATCCCAAGTGCCTGTGCTACTTCAACACCGAGACCAACTGTGCTGCGATCCTGGGTATGCGCTACTTCGGCGAGCACAAGAAGGGTACTCTGACCCTGGCCTGGGCCATCGCCAACCGCAACGGCTATGCCTCCTGCCATGGCGGCCAGAAGGAGTACACCCTGGAAGACGGCAGCAAGTACGTCGCCGCAGTGTTCGGCCTCTCCGGCTCCGGCAAATCCACCCTCACCCACGCCAAGCACGGCGGCAAATACCCCGCCATCAAGGTGCTCCATGACGACGCTTTCATCATCAACTCTGACACCTGCGCCTCCATCGCCCTGGAGCCCACCTACTTCGACAAAACTGCCGACTACCCGGTGGATTCCGAGGACAATAAGTATCTCCTGACGGCGCAGAACTGCTCCGTTACCCTGGACGAGGAAGGCAAGATCGTCCTGGTTACCGAGGATGTGCGCAACGGCAACGGCCGGGCCATCAAGAGCAAACTGTGGTCCCCCAACCGCGTGGACAAGATTGATTCCCCCGTCAACGCTATCTTCTGGATCATGAAGGACCCCACCATCCCTCCCATCGTCCGCCTGAAGGGCGCTTCCCTGGCCTCTGTCATGGGCGCGACCCTGGCGACGAAGCGTTCCAGCGCCGAGCGGCTGAAAGCCGGCGTGGACCCCAATGCCCTGGTGGTGGAGCCCTATGCCAACCCGTTCCGCACCTATCCGCTGGTGAACGACTATGAGAAGTTCAAGAAGCTGGTAGCCGAGAAGGATGTGGCGTGCTATATCATCAACACCGGCGACTTCATGGGCAAGAAGGTCCAGAAGGAAGACACCCTGGGCATCCTGGAAGCCGTTGTCGAGGGCAAGGCTGCTTTCAAGCCTTGGGGGCCCTTCAGCGACATCGAGATCTTCGAGTGGGAAGGCTTTGTTCCCAACCTGAGCGACCATGCGTATATTGAGCAGCTGAAAGCCCGTATGCAGGACCGGCTGAACTATGTGGTGAAGCTGGACACCGAGGAGGGCGGCTTCAACAAGCTGCCGGAGGACGCGGCGGAAGCCATCAAGCGCGTAGTGGATCAGGCCAACACCCTGTAAACAGAAACGTGAGAAGCCGGAGCGGCGCTGTTTTGCCGCTCCGGCTTTTTTGAGGGACTTTTCAAATGGTCTTTGAATACGAGGAATTAAGAGAGGCTGTGCGGGAGGATTTTGAACGGTTTTATCAATGGGGATTCCATGGCAATCAAATCTATCCCGCCGTTTTGGACGAGTATCAACACGGAACGTTCAGCGAGACAGAATGGATCTGCCTCCATATTTTTTTGGCGCTGAACTACGCAGAAAAGAGCCTGGATAATTCCGATATTATCAAGGAATTGCAGCGGCAGATCACCAAAGAGACAGAATGCGAGGTAAAGTCCGCGTTAGGAAACGAGTACGCAACATATCTGGCGGATTTGAATAGAATTTTCAAGTAAACGCTGCACAAAACCGAAAACCCACAGATCACGCATAGCGTTTTTTTGGGGAAACGATTGACGGATTCTGAATTTTTTGGTATCTTGTTGGTAGATTGGTCATACCAAAAGGGAGTGCCGTTATGCAATTGGAAAAAATACAGTACAACTCGCCAAAGGTCCCTGAACTTGTCATGCAGGCGTTGATCGCCGCGATCGACAATGGGAGTATTTCCGTTGGCGGGGAGCTTCCGTCGGAACGGGAGCTGGCCGAAACGCTGGGCGTGGGCCGCGGGTCTCTGCGGGAATGCTTGGCGATTTTGGAATTCTTAGGCGCGATTGAGACCCGGGGGAACCGGAAAATCGTGGCGCGGGACGCGGATTATATCCAAAAAGCCATCTCCTTCGTCCAGGTGTCAAATCAGGCGGATATGCAGAAGGATTTCAATGAGTTCCGCCGCATCAGCGAGGTAGCCATTGTGGGGTTGGCCTGTGAACGGGCGACGGAGGAGGACCTCCGGACACTTGAGGGAATCCTCAAGGATTTGGAGGCCGCGCCGGGAGATTATATGAACGACGTCCGCTTCCACGACGCCTTGGCCGTCGCCAGCCACAACATGATGTTGGCAGCTACTATTCACCTGGTAACAAGTATGATCGCAGAAATCCGCATCCGGTTCTTTGGCCGTCCGGATTACCAGCGGCGGAGTATGGATTCCCATACCGCCATCTACGAGGCGGTGCGGGACCGGGATGTGCAGCGCGCCAAGCGGGAAATGGAGCTGCATCTGGAAATTGTGGAAGAGTTTGCGCAAAAATATCCAAAAGAAGTCTGAGCATGGGTTTGTGCAAAACGCACGAAATCTGGGTTGATTTTTGGCGGTCAAATCGAAAAAAACCTTGATTCTGGGAAGGGGGCGTGGTATCTTTGTATTGTGGTCCAATGGTCAGACCAACAGACCACTGAGCTTTGAAACGATCCCCCTATAAGAGGTGGCCCGCTGTGTACTATTTGGAAACAGGGTCCCAGAACCCTTACTACAATCTCGCGTTTGAAGAATTTATCCTTCAGGAACGGACAGACGGCGATTACCTGCTCCTTTGGCAGAACGACAATACCATTGTCGTCGGCCAAAACCAGAACACCGAGGAGGAAATTAACCGCGCCTTTGTGGAGGAACACCAGATCAACGTCGTCCGGCGGATGACAGGCGGCGGCGCAGTCTACCACGATTTGGGGAATTTGAATTATTCGTTCATTACCGGCGTGGAAGACGCGGAGCGGCTGACGATGGAGCGCTTTACCAAGCCGATTGTGGCTGCGCTCCAAGGCCTGGGATTACAGGCGGAAGCGTCCGGGAGGAACGATATCCTGGTCGATGGGCGGAAAGTTTCCGGTACCGCCCAGCGTCTGGTCAAAAACCGTATCCTTTACCATGGCACATTGCTGTTCGACAGCAACCCTAGTATGGTGGAGGGTGCGTTACAGGTGGACCCGGCGAAGTTTCGTTCCAAGAGCGCGAAGTCTGTCCGGAGCCGGATCGGCAACATCCGAGCAGCGCTGCAAAAAGATATGACGCTGCCGGAGTTTTGGGCGTATTTGAAAAACGCCCTGGCGGACGAAATTCTCCCCGCAGCGCTGACGGCAGAGGAACTTGCTGCTGTGGAGGCGCTGAAACAGTCGAAGTACGACACTTGGGAGTGGAATTTTGGGCGGTCGCCGAAGTACGACCGGGTAAACAAGGCGTGGTTCGACGGCGGTGGATTGGAAGTCCGGATGGCCGTGGAAAAGGGCCGAATCAGCGGCGTGGTGTTCTACGGTGATTTCCTGGCAGTGTCCCCTTTGGAGGGTTTGACTGCCGCGCTGAAGGATTGTCCCTTCCGGCGGGATGCTGTGGCGGAGGTTTTGGACCGCTTTTCATTACCGGCGCTTTTCGGAGGTATCCGGAAAAACGAGATTTTAAATACAATTTTTTATTAGTTTCTGCCATATGGCAGAAAAAGAGGACGCTTAAGCGTCCT
>JAAWGR010000128.1 GCA_022795445.1 Oscillibacter sp.
CATTCCCATGGCTGGGAGGTTTGAACCCCCCATTTCTCTTTTCTCTCGCCAGAGAAAAGAGAAACGGGCCGTTCACGGTCCAAAGAGAAAAGAGCGCTGAAAAGCCCGGCGGAAAACTACAGTACCTACAATTGGACACGAGAAGTTCACACTGACTTGACTCTGCGTCTACCGCCGCTGTCGCTCTGCGGTGCCCGCTGTAGGGTGTACTTCTGCCGCTTTGTTCGTTTTGACGATAGATGCAGCAAACTGCTAGATTGCGAAACGTTAGACGCACCAAGCTACCAGAGGCCCCCGCAGCAGCGACAGCGGAAGGAGCGGCACGCCAAATCAGTGTGGTCTTCTTCGTTTTCGTTGGTAGGCACTAAAAGGATTCCACCGGGCCTTTAACGCCCCCACAGGGGCGTCTTTTTCTCTTTTGGACCGTGAACGGCCCGTTTTCTCTTTTTCTTCGCGAAGAAAAAGAGAAAATGGGGGGTTCAAATCTACCAGCTATAGAATAGCTGAAATCAAACGTTCCGCGCCGCGAGGAGCGCCCACCGCAGGTGCGCCCCGCATTGCTGGGAAGCAATCGAAAAGAAAGTTCCTATTGACAAGAGGGGGAATCCATGATATCTTATCCGTATTAGTACAGTTAATACAGTTGCGGCGGATGCCGCAGAAGGGAAGGTGACGCGATGATCAGTCTCAATTACCGGGACTCCCGCCCAATCTACGAACAAATCAAAGACGGCCTGCGCAAACTGATCGTCACCGGGGCGATCGCCACGGATGAAAAATTGCCCTCCGTCAGGGCACTGGCTACCCAGCTCTCCATTAACCCAAACACCATCCAACGCGCCTATAACGAACTCGAAGGCGAAGGCTACATCTACTCCGTCCCCGGGAAAGGCAGCTTTGCTACCGGCGACCCCGATGCAGACGCCTCCCGCCGCCAAGAACTGGCCGAAAAAGTGCAGGAGCTGCTGGCCGAATTACGATACCTGGGTGTGAGTCAAGAAGAGCTTACGGCGCTTCTTGAAGAAGCGCCGTCCGGCGGACCCGTCCGCCGGGGCAAAAAGGAGGAACATTCATAATCGAAATCAAAGAGATTGTCAAGCGCTTCGGCGATTTCGCCGCCTTGGACGGCGCAAACCTTACCGTCCCCACCGGGAGCGTTTACGGACTCGTTGGCCCAAACGGTGCCGGTAAATCGACCCTCATCCGCTGCCTTACCGGTATCTACCGCCAGGATGCCGGCGAAATCACCGTGGATGAACAGCCCGTCTGGGAGAATGCACCCCTCAAGGGCCGGATTGCCGCCATCCCCGACGATTGGTACTATTTTTCCCAAGCTACCATCCGGGATATGTGCCGCTTCTACCGGGGATTTTATCCGTCTTTTTCTATGGAACGCTTTGAAAAACTGAAAGAAGTGTTTGAGATCGACGAAAAGCGCGTGCTGCGCCGCCTGAGCAAAGGCATGCAGAAACAAGCCGCCTTCTGGCTTACGCTGAGCTGTATGCCGGACTACCTCGTCCTGGATGAACCCGTGGACGGCCTCGACCCCGTTATGAGGCGGCAAGTGTGGTCCCTGGTCCTGGGCGACGTGGCCCAGCGGGGAACAACCGTCCTGGTATCCTCCCACAACCTGCGGGAATTGGAAGACGTCTGCGACCATGTGGGCATCCTGGACCGCGGCAATGTGCTGCTGGAACGCTCCCTGGCCCAGCTGCAAGACAACATGGTCAAGCTGCAAGTTGTCTTCCAGGACGGCGGAGAAGTTCCGCAGGAACTGCCGGTACTCCATGCATCGAAAGTCGGGCGTATCCATACCCTAATCATGCGCATGAGCGCGGAAGAGGCTCAGACGCGGGTCGCTGCCTACAATCCGCTGCTGGCGGATGCAATCCCGCTGACTTTGGAGGAAATTTTTATCTATGAGTTGGGAGGCGCTGACTATGCAGTCAAAGACATTGTACTTTAATAAAACTCTGTTCCGCAAAAACCTCATGCGCTTCTGGCCTTTATGGGGCGGAGCGTCCCTGGCGGGCTCCTTGGCGCCGTTGGCGATGATTATGGGAATTCTGCACAACTATAAGAACCTTAGCGAAATCGCAGTTCCGGAAATGACCTGCATGTTTTACGAAGTATTGGCGAAGGGCGTTCCGATCCTTTCCCTGATCTACGCCGTCCTTTGCGCCCTGGCGGTGTGGCATTACCTGTACAGCGCCCGGAGCGTCAGCCTGTATCACAGTTTACCCTTCCCGCGGCAGGGGCTGTTTCTCACGAACTTCCTCTCCGGCATGGCCATGATGCTGATTCCTTATGTGGTTGTCGGCATTTTGACCGTAGTGGCCTCCCTGCTGGGCGGCTTCCTGGACCCGCCGGGGCTGCTGATTATAGCTTTGGGCGTTATCGGCCTGAGCTTCTTCTACTTCACCAGCGCCACAGTAGTGGCCTTCATCACCGGCAACTCCTTTGCCCTGGCAGGACTGTATTTCATCTTCCACTTCCTTGCCTCGGCGCTGGAATATCTGCTGTCTATGATCATGACCGGTTTCTACTACGGCGTGGAAATGGCCTATTCCGGCCTGATCGAATGGCTGTCCCCAACGATTTATCTGGTCCGTAACGTCTATGCGGACACCCAAACCCACCTGGAACCCTTTCAGGCTTCCAATGGGGAAATGTGCAACACCCTGGTTGTCGACAGCGCCTATCTCGCAAACGGCCATATGATTGCTATTTACGCCCTGGTTGGCGTGGCGCTGGCGGCGGCAGCATGGCTGCTGTACAAAAACCGCCGGAGCGAAAGCGCCGGGGACGTGATCGCCGTGGGCTGGATGAAGCCTGTGTTCCGTTACGGCGTGTCGGTCTGCGCTGCGCTGTCCGGGGGACTGCTGCTGTATATCCTGCTTTTCCAGGACTTCTTCGAGGACATGAGCGGCGAAAATTTCTCTGCCCCGCTAATGGCCCTCTGCATGGCCGTTGCGGGCGTGCTGGGCTTCTACATCGCCTCCATGCTCCTTGCCAAATCCTTTCGCGTCTTCCGCAGCAATTGGAAGGGCGCGGCCATAGCCGCGGCAACTGCGGTGATTTTGTGCGGCGTGGCGGCCGTGGACCCGATGGGCATGGAACGCTGGGTCCCGGAAATGGATGAAATCCTATCAGTTTCCGTGCATCAAAACCGGCTTCTCAGCGTCCCTTCCTGTTCCGGCAACATTGAAGGACCAGAGGCCCTGCAAAAGCTGCTGGACGTCCACCAAGCGATTCTGGCAGAGCATGGCACACCCTACCAAGAACGCGGGGATACGGAATATACCTCCTTGAATTTGTTCTATAATCTGAAGGATGGACGAACGATACAGCGCATGTATACATTGGCCTATTCCTTGAGCGACACGCAAGTGGAAGGCACGGCGATTCAAAAGCTGGCTGCGTTGGTGACAGACCCGGAACTTCAGCGGACGAATATCTTCGTCAACGGTGAAGAGAACAAGAACTTGACCGGTGGCAATGTACACAGCTTGTACAACCTGGAAACGAATGAATACGAAAGCATCAGCCTGACGGTGGAGGAGGCGCAAACCTTGGAGTCCGCCATTATGCGGGACATCGAGGCGGGCCATTTTGGAAAATCCATTTACCTGCCCTATGACGAGTACCTGGATACAGCCTATAACGGCGAAATTGAGCTGTATTATGTGTATGACAGTGAAGTCTGGGGGCGCGACACATCCTTTGCTTATGTGTCAATTTCCAAGTATTGCACAGAGACACTACAAGCCCTCCAAGACCTGGGCATTGTCAATGAGACGCTGGTTTTGGAGACCTTGAAGATGGAGCAGGTACACCAAGACGCCGGCTTTGAGGACACATCCCCTTATAGCTATCCTGAATCTGCCGATTATTATTATGATGGAACCGAAATAATGGCATAGGAGGCTTATTGACTGATGTCCTACGAGAGAGAAAATCGAGATGAATACCGGCCCCGGCGGCGGAGGCAGCACCGCCGCCGGGTAAATCCCGGTTTTGTGATGCTGTGCGGCATATTGGCAACACTGACCGCGGCAGTGCTGGTTACCGTTGCGGTCAAGCTGGCATCCGGCGGCGGCTCCAGTCCGGAGGAAGCGGAGAAGAATGTGCCGGATTATGTGCAGCAGGATTTCCTGAGCGTCAACGAGTGGTCACGCCCGGGGGACGAGCTGGAAGCGGTGACAGGCGTGGTGCTGCATTATGTAGGGAACCCGGGCACCAGCGCCCAGGCAAACCGGAACTATTTTGAGTCTCTGTCCAGCGGCGAGCTGGGGACCTATGCCAGCAGCCATTTTATTGTAGGGCTGGAAGGGGAAGTGGTGCAGTGCGTACCGCTGACGGAGATTGCGTATGCGTCCAACACGCGGAATGAGGATACGATTTCGGTGGAGGTGTGTCATCCGGATGTAGAGGGCGCGTATGCGCCGGTGACGTACCGGCGGGTCGTGGAGCTGACGGCGTGGCTTTGTCGGGAGTTCCGGCTGGACCCGGGGGAAGATGTGATCCGGCACTATGATGTGACGGGGAAGCTGTGTCCGCTTTATTATGTGGAGCATGAGGAGGCATGGGAGCAGCTTTTGGAAGATGTTGCGGAAGAAGTGCAAGCGCAGAAGGAAGCGGTGAAAGCCGGCTGAAAAATTTTCAAAAAATTTTCAAGAAAAGTGAAACAAAACCGGGAGATGAATCGTCTTATTAGGTAGAGGAGATTGAGAAAGGAGCCTTCGCTTTATGGAGCAGACAAAAACTGAGAATATGTGGCGGGTATGGGTTGATACCCGACGGCGGATCGTATCTTTCCATGAGGAGGAGGACTGTAAACTCCTGGAATTCCGCAGCCGCGAGATGTTTTTTCGTTGTATTGAGCAATACACAGGCTTACAGTACCGTTACCAGTAACTATGCGGTACGCTCATCTCAGCGATTCCATAGCTGGGGGGTTGAACCCCCCATTTCTCTTTTCTCTCGCCAGAGAAAAGAGAAACGGGCCGTTCACGGTCCAAAGAGAAAAGAGCGCTGTGAGGTGCTGTGCTAATTGC
>JAAWGR010000022.1 GCA_022795445.1 Oscillibacter sp.
TTTTAACATGAACAAAGAGTTTAACACCACTATCATTACTGTAACTCATGATTTGGAAATAGCCAATCGTCATGATAGAGTAATCCATCTTGAAAGGAGCAAATAAAATGGGATTTTTTGCAATGATTGCGTCAATGCTGCTGGGGATATTGTTTGTTGCAATCGGGATTTCCTGCAGAAAGCAAAAGGGGTGGCCTATAATCCTTATCGCGCTCGGAACCGTGTTTGTTCTCAGTGCGTTTTATTTGGGGTGGCCTAAATAGAAGTCAATAAAAACCAAGTCTGCCCAGCGGCGGTTGGACTACAGCTATTGCAAGTTCTAATAAGCTTTATGCGGTTGTGACGACCACGACAGCACTGAAAGCTGGCGAAACCTTTACGGTTGGCAAAGCAGGAAGTGACATCGCAGTAACTACCACTTCTGGCACAACCACAAGTAATCAGTTTACTGTCGAAATTACTACAGCTCCGACTGCTGCAAACGGTTCGATTAAGACTGCGGATGGTTATACCAATACAAACAATATTACCATCAGCGTTACCAGCACAACCATTCCTAGCATAACTGGTACAGCCCTGACTTGGACTGACTGATTCGATCATCCCATTGAAAAGGGTTTGACAACGTGAGAAAAGGCCCCCCTAGGCTTTTTAAGTCTAGGGGGCCTTTCTCACGTCAAAGAGAATCTACGATAGATCACTTTCTAACGCTCTGCTGATGATTGCCAATAGCATTGATACCAGTAATGTTATCGAGGTCGATAACAATAGCAGTCTTGTTGCAATAGCCCTCAGCAGTCTTCACTGCGCCGTAAGGATGTTACCCTCAGTAATCACGCTGGTCTGGCATGTGAGAGTAATCGTGCTGCTGTTAGACGCGCTGTCATAAACAACTTTCGCATCACCGTTCACTGCGAACACAGTGCTTGTACTAGACGTGCCTTGAGCGGGAGTGAAGTTAGCATTACCGATATCATCAGTATCCAACTCAATGCCGTCGAAGCGCACAATGATTTTGTCAGTAGCAGCCAGAGAAGCGGCGGCAGTATTCACATGCGCCACAGTAGCAACAGGAGTAACGCCAGTGAGCGGGGTAACTACAATTTCCGCTTCACTCAGATCGATGTCTCCAGTCACATTAACAGGCACAGTCTTTGTAGCGGTCAGGGTAGTGCCGTCGTTCACAAAGATGAACTCGTACTTGCCGTCAACCGTAACCTTGACAGGATCAGAGGTCACAGGAATCGCGGTATCCAGAGTTGCCGTCAGGTCGATGGTCTCGCGCCCGGCGGTGGTCTTGGACGGGGTAACAGTCAGCTCTGTGTTAGCGGCAACACCAGTGCCGGTGATAACTTCATCCACGATACCAGTAATGGTGAAGCTCGCAGCTGTGGTAGTCAATCCAGAAGCATCAACCTTCACAACCACAGGACGGGTGGCGGGGACTGTATTGCCGCTAGCATTTGTAGTAACAGTAGAATCAGCCGCAACCGTTCCACCAGGAGCAACACTACCCGCAGTGCCAGTAAGGCCTTCAACGTTACTGAAGGTATAGCTCAGGGCGCCATCAGTGACTTTGCCCTCGTTGGCAGAAACCGCCTCAGAAACCTTCACATTAAAGGTAATAATCACATTAGCAGCGGCGGCGGTAGCACCAGAAGCCAAGGACTTGGTAGAGGTATCGGTTACAGACACAGTTTCCGTAATAGAAGCAGGGACATTCGCGAACTCGTAGACAACATTCACCTTATCCCACTCAACGTTAGTAACCTTGATCTTGAAGGTGTTGGTCATACTGACCAGCGGATTCGTGATGCCAGTACTGTCAACAGCGAGAGAGGCGCCAGCACTGGTAGAGTTACTGCCGAGCAGTTCTTCCTTGCCATCAATTACGCCGTAGACTTCATAGTAAACAGTTGCCTTCGCGTCTGCGGGAACCCAGCCGGTGTACTCTTTGTTGTTGCCAGCATCTTTCCAAACCGTAGCGGCCTGGTCAATGCTGAAGATCGGCTTAACGGTGTTGGTGGCTTTGTCAACCATGGCAGAGACATCACTGCCAGTGTAAACCTTTGCACCGAACGCTACATTGCCGGAGACTTCCGCGCCAGAAGCGATGTAATCGGAGACGGTCACAACAGAGTCATCGACCAAAATCTGGATAGAGACAGCGGAAGCGCCGTTATTCACGGTAAAGGTTTTGCCATCGTCGCCGAGGGTTGCGCCGGAGATGGTACCGAACTTATAGCCAGGCTTCCGTTCAACGGTGAAGGACTCACCAGCAGCGTAGTTCTTGTCGGTATCCACGTTGCCGCCGTAAACGTCCTCAGCAGTCGTGTCAGCCGGGATGGTAATGGAGACATTACCTTCGGTGGGGGTATTGGTACCGCCGATATGGCCATTCTTGAAGCCAATACCCTTATTATCGTCAACGGAATTGACAACGACGAGGTAGACGGAACGGAAGCCGTCGGACTCTTCATTGTCATTGAAGAGGAGGGTGAGGGAGATGTCGCGGTGGGTGCCCTCTGGGATGGTGGACTTGCTGACGGTGGTTTTGTTGTAAGCGTCCTTGAGGGCGTCGGCGGAGTCAATATCCCACTGGTTGCCGGAGAGGTCGAGCCACTGTGCGCCATTGATGTCGACGAGGTCCTCGGCGGCCTTCTGATCCACATGGAAGATGTTGTGGTCGTGGTTCTGATAGACGGAAATCTTATAGGCGCCGCCTTCAGCCCGCGCCGCAGCGGGGGGGAGTGATCACATGGAGGAGCTTGTTGTTGGCGGAGATGAAGGCATTTCCGTCATGATAGAGGTTCGTGTTGGACAGGACCGCAACGGACCGGCCGGCCGTGTTGAGTTCGTTGGTGCCATAGGCGTTGAGGTCATAGAAGTCGTCGAAATCGTCATGAGCGGAGAGGGTATAGCGAGCGAAGGCGCCCCGCTTGAGGTCCCTCTAAATAGCTTAATTGGAAAAATCGCAAGATTCCTGCAAAAGCTGCAAGAATCTTGCGACAAGAGGAAATTCAAACCAAGGCGACCGTCAGCCAGGCCAGCCCGACGGTTGCCGCGCCGAGCAGAGTGTATACCGCCGGGCTGCAATCCCGCCATAGGCGGGCAAAGCGGCCGTGATGCCCGCCAGCGTAGTTCTTGGCGACCCTGCGGGCCTCCTCCACAAGCTCCCGGGAGGTCACACCCTCACCCGCGGCATCATTGCGCACGATAAAAATTGCCTGTTCAAAAAAACGTTGATCGGGCGAATCCACTACAACCACACGCCTCGAAATTCCTTTCACCATCCGTTCACAGCCTCCTGTCCATTGATACCTCCAGTTTGCCGCAGGAATGGAAAAAATATACCGCTTTTTTTCCAGTGGAACAAATTATTTCCGGCAGGAAGCTGCCATAGCCTCCAGTTCCTCCTTGGAAAACTGTTGCACATTGTCACAGAAGCGGCAAGTGAGCTCCGCTCCGCCCTGTTCGGCGATCATGCTCCGCAGTTCCTTCGGGCCTAAGCTGATCAAAGCGCGTTCCATGCGTTCCCGACTGCACCCACAACGATACTCAACTGGGGATTTTTCCAGAATATCCAGCTCAAAGTCCATCAAGGCCCGTCGGAGAAGGACCTCCGGGTCTGGGTTGGCCCGCAAAAGTTCAGTCACCGGCCCTGCGGCCCTTAGGGATTGCTCAATACATTGGATAGTTTCCTCCGCTGCGCCGGGAAGGAGTTGGATGAGGTATCCGCCTGCCGCCAGTACACTTTGGTCACGGTCGACAAGGACACCTAAGCCACAGGCGGTAGGGATCTGCTCCGATTCAACGAAGTACAGTGCAATGTCTTCAGCGATTTCGCCCCACAGCAGCCCAATGCTGCCGATATATGGTTCCTTCATGTTCAGGTCACGGATGACAGTGAGCGTTCCAGCGCTGCCCACTGCGCTGCCGACATCCAGTTTGCCATCTTCCCGTAGGGGAAGGTCAACGGCAGGGTTGTCCACAGTGCCCCGGACGTTGCCCAAGTTATCGGAGACGGCCAGGAGCGTCCCCAGAGGGCCTCCGCCTTTGATTTGTAAGGTAAGGCTGGCGCCATCCTCTTTCAATGCATTGCCCATCATGGATGCTGCCGCCAGCGCCCTCCCCAGCGCTGCTGTGGCAACAGGGAGAGTTTTATGGATGTTGCGCGCACGTTCTGTCAAGGCGCGGGTGGAGACGGCGGTAGCTTTTAATTGGCCGTCCCGCGAGACGGCCCGGATCAGTTGGTCGTTCATACTGCCTCCTAAGATTGTAAAGGAAAAAGATTCAAGTGGCCCGGAACTGCCAGCGGTCTTCATCAGAGGCCGGCGGGCGGCAGGTCAAGTCGCCCGTGAGCGCGATTGTGGCAAATCCGGTTTCTGCCAGATAATCCCGCAGCTCCGTCTCACTCCAGGCCCGTTCCCGGTGTTCCTCGAAATTACGGTCCCAGGCTCCGTCCGGGCGCAGGCAGAACAGGTCAACCTGATAGGTACAGACCTGGGTTTTTTCGGAGAAAAACGTCCGCCAGACACAAAAACTGTCCTCAGTATCGTCCATATACATTTTCTGGTGCATCCGGCGCAGCTTGTACGGTGTGTTGACATCGAAGAGGAACACCCCGCCGGGTGTCAGCCACTTGCGCACATGCTGGAAGGTTTCCCGTAAATCTCGTTCCCTTGTCAGATAATTTAAGGAATCCAGGGTGGAGACCACAGCGTCCACCGGCTCTGCCAGCCGCAGCCTGGGCATGGCTTGCTGGAGGAAGAGAGGCGGCTGCTTTAAGTTCTGGGCCTTCTGTGCAGCCTGGGCAAGCATGTCCTCGGAGGCGTCCACAGCAATGACACGAAATCCTCGCTCTGCCAGCAGGCAAGCAATGGTACCTGTACCACAAGCCAAATCCAGCACGGTCCGCACAGGCACGGCACTTTTTTTCAATTCCTTCACCAGGTAGGCGGCCCGGCGGCGATAGTTCCCGTCCGCCATCAGTCCATCATAGCTGGAAGCCAAGGCGATGTAATCCTGCCTGCTCACGGCATTTTCCCTTTCATTCGGGCAAAGAGCTGGGTATATGCGCCGGTGCCGTAATTCAGTGACCGGTTCACCCGGCTGATGGTTGCGCTGGAAGCGCCGGTACGTTCCAGAATATCGTTATAAATCATGCCGTCATCCAGCAGGGACGCCACTTCAAACCGCTGCTCCATAGAGCGCAGTTCTGAAATGGTGCAGAGATCCTGGAAGAATGCATAGCATTCCTCTTCTGTTCGGAGCTGCAAAATGGCCTTATATAATTGTCCGTTTTTTTGTTTTTTGCCGATTTTCAACATAACCACCCCGCACTGCCATAGAATTCTGTACCGCCTCCCGGCGGTACTGCTTGTATTTTAGCATTTCAGTGCGCGAAAGTAAAGCCAAATCTTTCACAAAAAGCAAACCTTATATACAGTTTTTGATGGGTAGGGCATCCTATGCAAAAAACCAGCCTCCGGCAAAAACCGAAGGCTGGTTTCTACGATCCTCAGGGGCGTTTTCCGATTAATACATGCCGCCCATGTCCGGTGCAGCAGGGGCCGGAGCGGGAGGCTCGGGCTTATCGGCAACCAGAGACTCAGTCGTCAGGACCATCGAAGCGACAGAAGCGGCGTTCTCCAGGGCAGAACGGGCGACTTTCGCCGGGTCGATAATACCAGCGGCAACCATGTCACAATATTCCTCTTTATAAGCGTCAAAGCCGTAGCCATTCTCGCCGGAGGCACGGACCTTCTCCAGAATCACGGAGCCATCCAGGCCAGCATTGGAAGCGATCTGACGGATGGGTGCTTCCAGAGCTTTTGCAATAATACGCACACCGGTCTTTTCGTCGCCTTCCACGCCGTCAACCAGCTTCTCTACCGCGGGAACCACGTTTACAAAAATCGTGCCGCCGCCAGCAACCACGCCTTCTTCCACAGCGGCGCGGGTAGCGTTCAGGGCGTCCTCAATGCGGAGCTTCTTCTCCTTCATCTCGGTCTCGGTAGCTGCGCCAACCTTAATCACAGCAACGCCGCCAGCCAGCTTGGCCAAACGCTCCTGGAGCTTCTCCTTATCATAATCGCTGGTGGTGACAGCAATCTGGGAACGAATCTGGGCAACGCGGTCCTTGATGGTCTGGGAATCGCCCGCACCGTCAACAATGGTGGTGTTTTCCTTCGTAACCTTCACCTGACGGGCGCGGCCCAGCATGGAGATATCGGCAGTTTTGAGTTCCAGGCCGACTTCCTCGCTGATGACGGTTCCGCCGGTAAGGATGGCAATATCCTGGAGCATTTCCTTGCGGCGGTCGCCGAAGCCGGGGGCCTTGACACAGACAACGTTCAAGGTGCCGCGCAGGCGGTTGACGATCAAGGTGCTGAGGGCTTCGCCTTCCACATCATCCGCGATGATCAGCAGTTTCTTGCCGGACTGTACCAGCTGCTCCAGCAGGGGCAGGATGTCAGCGATGACAGAAATCTTCTTATCGGTGATCAGAATATAAGCATCGTCCACAATGGCTTCCATCTTCTCCATATCGGTTGCCATGTAGGGGGTGATATAGCCGCGGTCAAACTGCATACCCTCAACGACTTCGCTGTAGGTTTCAGCGGTCTTGGACTCTTCAATCGTAATAACGCCGTCAGCGGAAACCTTATCCATTGCATCCGCAATCAGCTTGCCGATTTCCTCGTCGCCGGAGGACACTGCGCCAACGCGGGCGATATCCTTGGAACCGTCGACGGTCTTAGCCTGAGCCTTGATCTCGCCCACAGCGGCTTCCACAGCCTTTGCCATACCTTTACGGACAATGATAGGATTGGCGCCGGCAGCGAGATTCTTGAGACCTTCCTGAATCATGGCCTGCGCAAGCAGGGTAGCGGTAGTCGTACCGTCGCCAGCAACATCATTAGTTTTGGTAGAGACTTCCTTCACCAGTTGAGCGCCCATGTTTTCAAAGGGATCGTCGAGTTCAATTTCTTTCGCGATGGTCACGCCGTCGTTGGTAATCAGGGGAGCGCCGTACTTTTTGTCAAGGACGACATTGCGGCCCTTGGGGCCGAGGGTAATTTTAACGGTATCGGCAAGGGAATTTACGCCGGCTTCCAGGGCTTTGCGGGCTTCTTCGCCGCGCTTGATCAACTTAGACATGGTAGAATAACCTCCAATAATTAAAGTTTGGGTCAAGCCTTTTCAAAGGCTTGCGGGGTGCAGGGGCGGCGCCCCTGCGCCGGGGCTGGGGCAGGAGCCCCAGAAAGGCAGTCACTCGACGATGGCAAGAATATCGTTCTGGCGCACAACCACGTACTCGACATCTTCCAGGGTAACTTTACTGCCGGCGTACTGGCTGGTAATCACCTTATCGCCGGGCTTGACAGTCATAACAATGTCTTTGCCTTCCACGTTGCCGCCGGGGCCGACAGAGATCACTTCGGCCACAGTGGGCTTTTCCTTAGCGGAGCCGGTGAGGATGATGCCGCCTTTGGTAGTTTCTTCGGTTTCCACCATCTTCAGGATGACGCGATCAGCAAGCGGGGTGAGTTTCATGGGATGTTCCTCCTTAAAATATAAAAATTGAAAAAGAAAAACAAATTCACTGTTAGCACTCAAAAACCAGGAGTGCTAACAGTGCTTATCATAGTACAGTCCATCGAATTTGTAAAGGGGGATTTGCGGAAAAGTTATGAAGAATTTGTAAATGTTGCAAAGGCACCCCATCAGAGGACTCCAGTTTAACACGTTTTTTCTGCAAAAGGGGGCGGTTTCTGCGTGTCTTCTGCCAATGCAAGGAAGGTTTCACGGTCATAAAGAAGGTTCAAGGCCTCTAGCAGGCCGTTCGCATTCAGATGCTCCGGCAATTCCAGACGTTTCAGTAGCCTTTTACGTTTCGCGGCGCTGTCCGGGCCTCCACTGAGGCCCAGAGCAAACAGGTCCGCCTTTGTAACCGGTTCCCGGACTTGGGCGGTGCTTTCTCCTGCAAAAGTTGCCCCTGCCCGCCGCAGGGCTTCCAGCAGCACGGCGGGAGGCATCCCCTCGACACCTAACTTACCTTCTTTTCCGGGTGTACGTTTCCGCCGTTCTTTGCCGCGAACGTCGGGGATGTATGCTTGCTTTACCCGATCTTTCGGCAGTGCGCCTTTGAGGTAGTTTCGGAGGACAAACCCCGCGCCGTCGCTGTCTGTCAGGATAATCAAGCCCTGTTTCTCTGCCAGCCGCCGCAGGAAGGCCAGTTTTTCCTGGTTATGAAACACTGCGAAACCGTCCAAGGTAATAATGGTTGCATCGACGACTTGTGCCAGGGCATTTTTATCATAACGCCCTTCCACAATGATTACTTCTTGTATTTTTTCCATAATATTCTACCAATTTACCGCCTTCCCGCGCCAAGCTGGGCCAACAATAGTTTCAGCTCTCCTGCCGGGTCGACGCCCCGCTGGCTCTTGAACCGCCGGTCCAAAACCTGACAGCGCTTCACTGCGTCGGCACACCACGCGGCGCTTGTCCGTTGGGCGGCGGAAAAGACCATATTCGAGACATAACCCGTCTTCATTCCCCACAAATCCAACGCCCAAGATTTGCCCTTGCCGCTGTCCAAAGCCAGGCGCGCCGTCCAGATGCGCCGCAGCTGGGAACCCAGGGCTGCTACGATCATAATGGGCTCCGTCTGCATTTTCAGCAGGTCCGCCAGAATGGCCGCCGCCTGATCGTACTTGCCCTGGACAACTGCGTCAGAAAGACGGAAGACCTCCGCGGAAAGCACTGGGTCCGCTACAGCATCGATCTCTTTTTTTGTTACAACATTCCCCTTGGTATAGGAGGCAATTTTATTGATCTCCGGCAGCAGGCCGGTCATTAGTCCGCCGCAGATGAATACCAAGTAATCTGCCGTTGTCTCATCAATGCTTTTGCCAAGGGCGGCGAAATGCGCGATAATCCAGTCCGTCAGACGGCTCCCCTGCGCCGGCAAAAACTCCACCGCCTCTACATACTCCTCCACCACTTTTGCCAGGGCCTTCTGGCTTTTGGTTGTCTTGACAGGCTTGTACGCAATTGTGTTATAAACGAAAACCACACAGCAATATGGCGGCACATCCTTCAGGAATGCAGCCAAATCCTCCTGTGCCTGCGCACCTATCTTGAACAGGTCGTAATCCGTCACAACAACCATCGTTCTCTCCGCCATCATCGGCATGGCTTCCGCGGTTGCCTCCAAAGTGTCTACCGTCAGTCCCTGGCCCTCCAGCTTATGAAAATTGAACGCCTCGCCGCCGGAAGGGATAAGAACCTTTTGCAGGCTCTCCAGGGCACGCTGACGGAGGTAAGTTTCTTCTCCATAGAAAATGTAGGCGGTGCCAGGCGTTTTGGCCTTGATGTCATTTTGCAGTTTTTGGTATGCCAGATTCTTCTTCGGTGCTTTTTTTGCGTATGCCATATGCCTTCCCCCATTTCAGGTATTCCACCAAAGATGGATACTGCCCTGCAAGTCTGTCCGGTAAATCGCACAGCCCTGCCGCGCAATCCGCGCAAGCGTCTCCTCTGCCGGATGACCGTAGCTGTTGCTGCCGGAACTAATGCAGACAATTTCTGGTTTCAGCGTTTGCAGCAGTTCTTTGGATGTTGAATATTTGGAACCGTGGTGCCCTGCCACAAATCCCTCGATATCCGGCAGTTCATAGGTTTCCAGCAACTCCTTTTCCACACTGGAGCTCATGTCGCCGGTGATCAGGAGATCATTGTCCCCAACAGATGCTAAGATTGTCAAACCCTTGTCGTTGTCCTCTGAGGCGTCCAAAGGCGGATAGATGGTAATTTGCGCGCTGCCTAGGGACAGCGTTTCCTGTTCCGTCACGAACACCGCCGGAACGTCGTTTTCCTGTGCCGCAGAGAGCGTTGTGAGCCGCTGGCCTGTATCGTCTTCGTAGTCCGGAACCAACAGGCATTCCGCATCCAGCCGGGCCAGAAGGTCCGGCACACCACACACATGATCGCTGTCATAGTGGGTTAGGATGATGTAGTCCAGGCGCTGGCAGCCCATGCTTTTCAATTGCCATGCCGCAGTTTCGCCCGCATCGCGCCAACGGTTGCTGCTGCCGCAGTCCACTAACGCAAAGTGTCCGCCGGAGGCAAGAATGATGCTTTGCCCTTGCCCAATATCCAACACAACTGCGTCCAGATCGTTCGTGCAGCGCACGGCGCCCAACTTGACCGTAACCGCCAGTGTAAGCGCCGCTAAAACCGCCGCAAGAGCATACTTGCGCCCACCAGCTTTTTTGGCAAGATAAGTGCACAAAAACAACAGGTACGCATATACAACCCAGAATTTCAAATAAGGATTGTTAAAATAAACCGCATGATACGGGATTTTCGACATCAGCTTCGCCGCTGTGAAGATGTAGTTTGCCAAAAGGCTTGCCGGGAACGCGATACAGGCCCCGATTGGTGGGCAGAGCATCCCAACGGCAGCGGCAGTCAGTCCCAGAAGGAATACGCCGCTTGCGGCCCATAAACAAAGCAGGTTCGTCAATGGACTGATGAGTACCAACGAGCCAAAATAATACCCAGACAGTGGAATGGTAAACACCATCGCGCCCATCGTAGCGGAGAGGCCAGCAGTAACCGTCCGGAAGAATTTGCCGTGTTTTTTATCACCAAGCAAGAATGCCTCCAGCTTTGGCGTCAGCCACAAAAGCCCCGCCATTGCTGCAAAAGAAAGCTGTAAACTAACTGACGCGGCGGCAAAAGGATTTTGGAGCAGAATCAGAAGCAAGGCGGCCGTCAGAGAGGTAGGGCCGTCGCTTTCCCGGCGGAATACCGGCCCCGCCGTGAAAAACGACAGCATAATGCAGGCCCGCACAACGGAAGGGCTCCCGCCAGCCAAGGCCGCATAGAACACCAGCACTGGGATGGCCACTAGTGCCCGCAAGCGGCTCCTGCGGCCTGTCAGCAGGGACACAAATCCCAGCAGGAACATACAGTGCATACCGGATACGGCCATGATGTGATAAATACCCACTTCTGCAAGAACAACCTGTGCTTCACCCAGTAATTCTGAGCGCTCTCCAGTCAAGATGGCAGTTAGAAAACCTGCGGCGGCACCGTGGAAAATCTTTGCGATTGTCTCCTGCATGTCGTGGCACATTCGTGCCGGAAGCCACCGTAAGGAACCGGCTGTCCCATCCTGGACGACCGGTTCACCTCGGGCGTATGCCAGGAGGAAAACGCCTTTGGATGTAAAAGTTGTAATATCCTCGTCTACAATGCGGGAGGCGTCCCGCAGAAGAACGGAACCCGTGAGCGTTTGCCCTGGGACGAGATCCAGAAGGCTGTAATCGCCATAGTAAACGGCCTTGCCGGGAAACCCATCCAAGCGCACCGTCGCTCGTGCGCCAAAGCTGCTGGTTTCCGCATAGCCGCAAAGCGTGGCGGTAACGACCTGTTCCGTCTCGGACAGTACGGCGGCGGGCTTCTGCACCTGCCGGACATACAGCCAATTGTAGCCGAAAGCCAGTGCCAAAGCCGCAGATATAACGACTGCCCTTCGCCGCCATCTCCAAGGAAGCCTCGTGGCAAGCAAGCCCAGGCCAAGGCATACAAAGGCGCTGGGAAGCAGCCATAGATCGGGCAAGAGGTATTGTGCCAGAAATATTCCAGAGGCAAAGGCGCCGGAAAAAACTGCCAACCGCCTCATCGGCGTTTGGGAGGCGGCGGAGGCGTGGGGTCATCGGTAAGGCCCAGAAGGTAATCGCTGCTGACTTTATAAAACTCTGCCAGCTTTACAACCACCCATGCAGGTGTTTCCCGTTCGCCGACTTCGTAGCGGCGGTAGACACTGCGGTACATATTCAACTGCTCTGCGACTCTCTGTTGGGAGAGGTCATGGTCTTCCCGCAGGTCGCGCAAACGCTTGAGTTCCATTCTTGAATCACCCGAAAAAATGTTACCAAATGGCTACACTTTTTCGGGGATATTGTTCCCATGCGGAGCCACAGTCTGATCGTATCACCGCAATGGAAAAAACTCCAGCCCTATTTTTTCTTCTTGGGCCAAATCAGGCTCACGCCCGATAACAACAGGTAGACGCCAAAGGGCTTGCGCAGAAGCGCCACATCGACCGCATTGGAAATCCAAGCTCCGGCCAGGGCGGCGATGACTGCGATTGGCACAGCGGTTTTCAGCGTTGGCTTGTCCAGATAACCGCTCTTAGCGTGGCAGACCAGGGCGCTGGCGGCGGTGGGGAGAAAAAAGAGCAGGTTAATGCCTTGAGCCGTCCTCTGGTCGACGCCAAGGAACAGCGTCATCACCAAGAGCAGCAGCGTCCCGCCGCCTACGCCCCAAGCAGAGATGATACTTGCGCCCAGTCCGCAGAGGAAGGGCAGAATCCAATCCATCACAACAGGTATTTCACCCCCGCGTAAAAGAGAAAAGCAGCAAACAGCCACTTTAAGAACTTGGTTGAGATTTTACCATACAGTTTGCCGCCCAGCCAGCCGCCGAACAGTCCGCCCGCCAAGTACGGCAGGGCTGCGGCCAGCGATACGCCGCCCTGCCACAGATACACCGCTGCCGATACCAGGCAGACGGGGAAAATCACGCCCACACAGGTTGCATAAAGTTTCCGCTGCGGCAGTCCGCCCCACCGGGACATCACTGGGAGGAACACCATGCCGCCGCCGCCGCCAAAGAGTCCGTTTGCGAGACCTGCCGCACCGCCCGCTGCGCGGGCTGTCCAGGTTTCTTTCATTCCACCGCCCCCTTTTATGTACCCGCTCCGGCCTGCCGGTGGAGCCGGTCGGAGCGGGGCGGAATGGGTTTCCGCTTATTTCATCTGGAAGCTCTGGCAGTCCGTGCATTCCACCATAGTGGGGTTGCTCTCATGGGTGCCAACCTGGATGGTGTTCAGGCCGCAGTAATCCGCGTCCTGGCAGTGATGGGCGCAGTTGTTGACGGTGCATTTGATGCTCTGGTTGGGCGTACAAGCACAGCCGCTGTTAGTGCAATCCTTCGTCATGGAAAGGACCCTCCTGCAAGATGAATTTTGGCGTATTGCCAATGCTTATTGTACCGCGCTGCCGGGAAACTATACGCGGTTGAAATTGGAAATGCAGTTGTGGGAAGAGAAGCTGCCCAAATCTGTGTGAACGTTCCGCGCAAAAAGGGCCTGGCAATCAATGCCAGGCCCTTCGCATGTCCGCTAAGCCTTATCCCTCAATGCTGATTGCATTGACCGGGCAGGCATCACGGGCGCTTTGAGCGTCGCTCAACTGGTTCTCCGGTACTTCATCGCCATGTGCAACTCCATCGTTGCCCATGCTGAAAACCACCGGGCAGCTCTCCACACATAAACCGCAGGAAATACAATTTTCATTCACTGTCGCTTGCATAGCTTCCTCCGCATTCATCCAAAATTGCTCCTTCCCAGCCTAGTGTCACCACCTGCCAGGGGGATGCCTATACGGAGGACCATGGCCTTCCGGGCCCTATTGCACCGGATAATTTCCATGATCCTCTGTACCATGCTAGTGTGTGCTGCTTTTCCGGTTTTCAGCCGTACCATTATTTTATCACCGTTCGCAGTTTTTCCCGCAAAAAATTATTTTTGCACCAGACAAATGTCTATAAAGTTTCCCCTTTGTCAAAATGACTGAATGGACAGCTGTCTGTGACGGATCACGGCCCAATAAATGAAAATTTAAGCTCTCACAGAATTTGTAAGAAAATTCTCTACATCTGCTATATGTTACGAAGAAAACTGCATTATATACATCAATACTGGTATATTGGTCAAAGGAGTACAATTTACGTGCGATCAGTTCTTTTTTAGACGAATAATTTGCTTGGCCTTTTATCGTCACATCTCCCTTCCAAATCCCGATTTGTCGCTCTGATTATATCTCAGCCAATGTTTCATTTCAATCTGCCTTAGGTGAAATCACCAGTGCCCAGCTTCATCAATACGAAAGGTGAAAAGGGGCTCAAAAACGCTCCTTTAATACCACAACCGTCTCCGCACCATATTCCCGGAACAGCGCCACGGCTTCCGGTCCAATGCGTTCCCCGGACACGGCAATCGGGATGGCAGGCGGACAGGCCACCGCCGGCGCGCCGCAGATCCGCCCCAGGCTTTCCGCTGCTGAAACCGTCTCATGTGGGGTAAACAACGCCTCCCGAACGGACAGCACCTGTTCCCCCTTCGCCAAAGGCAGGGCAGAATGGGAACGAGGTGCTTTCTGTATGGCGCAGGCCAAGGAATCCGCCAGCCGCTGCAGGTCCTCTGGTGTGTTTTCTGGTGCGACCATCAGTACACAGAAGTCTCCATCTGCGTACTCCGGCTCCACTTCCCTTATCCGAAGATGCTTGGCCAGCTCCAGGCCGTTCCAGCCGGATGCGGCGGTGTCCAGTGTGAGCTTTAATGGCTCATCCCCTACTGTGGCCCAGCCCCAACTAAGTAAATCCTGCTTCAGTGCCCCCAGTCTCCCGGCGGCGGTCCGGATGCGTTCCGGCTCATCTCCCGCCAGGGCCGCGTTACACAAATCCAATGAGGTCAATGTCAGATAAGATGGGCTTGTGGAACCGAACAGCGCCAGCGCCGCTTTGGCTCCCCCGATTTTCGGCGCATCCCGGGAGATATGCAGATAGGCTCCGCCAGTAAGGACGGGCAAAGTCTTATGTGCGGAATCACAGCACAAATCTGCACCCAAATCCAACGGGTGCCGGGAGGGCTGCAAAAAACGCAGATAAGCCCCGTGGGCATTGTCTACCGCTAAAACAGTCCCAACCCGATGGCAGACTTCCGCTAACGCGGAAATATCCGCCATATTTCCCAGATAATCCGGGCTGGTGATATAGACGGCGGCGGGCGGCGCATCCAGGGCGTTCAATGTCTGTTCTAAAGTTTCCGGCGAAACGGGACAGGTGCAAAGGGAGTGGTTTTCCGTTTCCGGCCAAAGCCAGACAATTGTAAAGTCCAACAAGGCGGCAGCGTAGAGGAACGCCTTATGTGCGTTCCTTGCCGCTACCACTACTGGCGGCGTACCAGCGGGACGGTTTACCAACGCCAGGTACAGCATCGCCCGGATGCACTGGCTGGAGCCTTCCGTAGAAAACAGCGTCTGCCGGGAACCGAACAGCGACGCCGCATTCCGCTCGCTCTCTGCAATGATGCCGGACGCCTCGTAGAGAGAATCTGCCCCGGCAACTTCCGTGATGTCCCACGCCTCACAGCCCAGCGGCCCCATGCCCTTATGCCCTGGCATATGGAAGCGGGCCGTTCCCTCAGCTTGGTAGTTCCGTACAAAATCAACGATGGGCGTTTTCATTCCGCCTCCGCCGCCTGGAGCATGATAGCGCACTCCATCCGTTTGCGGAACAGCTCGCAGCCAGGTTCATAAATGCCCCGTATGGAGCCGGAGGCGTGGTAAGCGTTAGCGGCGCAGCCGCCGGAGCAGTAGAGCTTGGCCCAGCAGTCCGCACAGTCTGGACGGGCATAGGCGTTGCAGGCACGGAACTCCTCCCGCAGCTCCAGGTTTGTCACGCCGTCCCAGACGTTGCCCAGCTTATAGGCTTCTTCTCCCACAAATTGGTGGCAGGGGTACAGGTCGCCCCAAGGCGTTACCGCCATGTACTCCGTGCCGGAGCCGCAGCCGGAGATCCGCTTGTATATGCATGGCCCGCCAGTGAGGTCCAGCATGTAGTGGTAGAATGTGATCGGCTTCCCAGCCCGTTTGCGCCGCAGCATCTCCTCGGCCAACAGCTCATATTGTTCTTTGACGGTCTCCAGGTCTTCCGGCGTCAGCGCCGCTGGGTCGCCGGGCGCGCACACCACCGGCTCCATACTCAGCTCTGTAAAACCCAAGCTGGCCATATGAAAAACGTCGTTGGTAAAATCAGGGTTGGCGTGGGTGAATGTCCCTCGCATATAGTAGTTCTTTCCGCCCCTGGACGCCGCCAGCTTCTGAAATTTCGGAACGATGGTGTCATAGCTGCCCTTCCCAGCGTAGTCCACCCGGAGGCGGTCATGGATTTCCTTTCGGCCGTCCAGGCTCAGGACAACATTATCCATTTCCCGGTTGGCGAAGTCGATCACATCGTCGTTGATCAGCATCCCGTTGGTGGTGAGTGTGAAACGGAATTTTTTGTGATGCGGTTCCTCCTGGGTGCGGGCATAAGCCACCAGCTGCTTTACAACTTCCCAGTTCATCAGCGGTTCGCCGCCGAAGAAATCCACCTCCAGGTTCGTTCGGGAGCCGGAGTGCTCAATGAGAAAATCCAACGCCCGTTTTCCCACCTCGTAAGACATCAACGCCCGTTCGCCGTGATAATTGCCCTGGCTGGCAAAACAATAGGAACAGTTGAGGTTGCAGGTGTGAGCCACATGAAGGCACAGGGCCTTTACCACATCGCCGGAACGCTCCTTGAACGTGCCTGCCATGTCCCCAAACGTGTCGGGCGTGTACAGCTGACCCATTTTCACCAGTTCGCCCACATCCGTGATGCACTCAGACAATTCCTCCGCTGTCACATCAGGGCGGTCCTGGTATTTTTCCAGCAGCTCCGCTATAATTTCTGCCGGCGTATGGTTAGGATACCGTGCAATCACGTCATACGCCACATCGTCCACCACATGGACCGCGCCAGAGCAGGTATCCAATACGATGCAGTAACCGTTCAGTTTATATTGATGTACCATAAAACCCCCCAATATCGGAAAAGCGCCGCCTTTCCGGGCGGCGCTGTCTGCCTGTTTTTTACTTCTTCTCACACTTCTGGTTCGCAACGCCGCAGCTGGTTTTGCACGCGGACTGGCAGGAGGTCTGGCACTCGCCGCAGCCGCCCTTCTTGGCGCTGTCGCAGAGGTTGCGGGTTTCCAAGGTCTTGATACGTTTCATGATCAATCTCTCCGTTCTGATAAATTTGGAAGGAACGCGCCGCCCCACAGGCGGGCATCTTGTCTAAAGAGGAAGTGTAGCATAGAATCACGGTAAAGTCAAGGCTTGCGGGACAGGGTACGAAATCCGTTTTTCGGACAGGCGGATCCTTCACTTTACAGGGTTTCCAGCTCAGCGGCCACCTGGCTCTCGCAGGCCCGCATGGCCAGGATGGTTTTTTCCATCAGCTCCTCCAGCGTCCAGCCCAGATGTTCCGCGCCCTCTTTGATGACGTCTCGGGAGCATCCGGCAGCGAATTTTTTATCTTTGAATTTCTTCTTCAAGGACGAAACTTCCATATCGCTGACAGACTTGCTGGGGCGCATCCGCGCCGCCGCTCCAATCAGCCCAGTCAGCTCGTCTGCAGCGAACAGGACTTTTTCCATCTCATGGGTGGGTTCCACATCGCAGCAAAGGCCGTAGCCATGGCTGCATACGGCGTGGATCAGTTCCTCACCGCATCCGATTTCCGCCAGCAGCTCCGGCGCTTTCTTACAATGCTCCTCGGGCCACTGTTCAAAGTCGACGTCATGCAGCAGGCCCACTGTGGCCCAGAAATCCGCGTCCTCGCCGTGGCCCAGTTCCTGGGCATACCAGCGCATGACGGATTCCACCGTCAAGCCGTGTTGGACGTGGAACGGCTCATGGTTATACTTCCGCAGCAACGCTAAAGCGGCTGCCCGATCAGGATGTGCTTTCATACAAAAATCTCCTCTTTTTGAAATCTATTTGTATTTTATTAATAAGATAAAACAAAATGTATTTACATTTCCCGAGGATCGGGGTCGCTGTCCAAGGTGATAAAATAGTCATAATACGGCTGTAGGAATTGGTATCCCTCCTTTAACCGGTCGACAATGGCGCGGGAAAACAGTTCTTCTGTCAGCTTGTCCATGTGGCAGATAGAGAAGGATTTCATCTGATACCACGGCTCCAGCAGCGGGGACGGCGCAGCGGACTTGGGACGTTTGTAGTTCTCCGCATCCAAAACAAATTCCGTCTGTCCTTGAAGTTTCCGCGTCAGCTTTGCCATCGTCTCCGGGTCGCGGTCAATCCGAGTCCGGAGTTTTGCCATGGTAAGGGGCTTCGGCAAATAATAGCCCATGCCGTATGTCCAATTTTCCGGCAGCAGTTCAAACCAGAAAACTGGCTTTGCCGTCCACTGTTCCGCGGGCCGCTCAATCGTAAACCAGAGGCTCTCTTTATACGGTCCGCGTCCATGGAGACGGCGTGCGTCCCGATAAATACGGGTTACCTTACAGATCAGGTTATCGTCCGGGCGCAGCTCCTGAAGGTAATCGAAAAGTTCGCTGCCCAGCTCCTTCATCGGGTTGTAAAAGTGCGTTAAATAGATGTCTTTGTGAGCTTCGAACCAAGTCCGTTCGTTGTTGAAGCGGATGCCCCACATAAAGTCCACGGTTTCATTTGTGAAACCGGTAAACATGCCGCTCCCTCCTTTCGGTTTTCGTACGGTTTTCATAAATCAACAAATATGCCATGTTTCAAAATACGAAAGAAACATGTAGGATACAACAGCCATTGCGCGGTTATTGTATCATAAAACGATTTACAGGGCAAGGCGCTTTTCACAGCGGCCCCTCGTCCGTTCTCTCTAAAATCAGTTCTCCGATGGCCGAGTTTTCGGAAACGAGCGTCTGTTGGTCTATGTGCCAGTGCTGCCCTTTGTTTTCACCAGACAAAGCCAGGGAGACCAGCAAGTCTGCCAGTTCAATCAGATCATAAGGACTTCCCGCAAGCAGAAAATAATCGTTTCCTGCGGTGAGTTTTATCCCGCTGCTGCTCTTGACGGATGCATGAGGATATTGCCCGATTTTTTTCAAATACTTTGAGACAATTTCTGTATGATACATTTCCGTACCCCCTCTCCGTTTCTTGTTTCCCATTATACAATATACACGAACTCGCGGCAAGAATAAGAGGACCAGCAGCCCAAATGGTTGCCGGTCTTCTTATTTTTTGTACAGGTTTTAGGGTATATTTACTGGTGTTTGCGGAGGTTTTTCCACTGCCGGAACAAGGCGAAAGTATCGTGGTTTAAAGATGGCTTGGTCATGCTCATTTCTCTATATATTCAACGATTGTTAAATAAAATATTTTTGTTGACTTATGGATATAAGTTGATTATAGTGAAAGCAGAGGATAGGGTCCATAGATAGAACCAGGGAAAGGTCGAACATGTCCCAGAGAAGGGGGATTTAATCTAATATGCCAAAAAATCCGGAGGACCGCCGAGCCAGACGGTCCCGTAAATTGTTAAAAGAGAGCCTGCTGGAGCTGATGAAACGGAAGACATTCTCCGAAATTTCTGCCCGGGACGTTGCAGACGCCGCCGATATGAACCGCGGCACCTTTTACCTTCATTATTCCAGTACGGCGGAGCTGCTGCGGAGCCTGGAGGCTGATCTCCTGTCGGAGCTGCAAGCCCTGGTGGATGTGCATATGCAGGAGACGGTTGCAGTGGGCAGCGTGGCCCCTGTGTTTGACCCAGTGCTGGACTTTGCGGCGGAGCATCGGGAAACTTGCGCTGTTTTGTTTAACAGCAGCGAAGCCAGTGGATTTATCCAAGCCCTTCAGCAGCTGATCTGCCAAGGCAGCGAGCCGCTGGTGAAAACCTGGTTCCGCCCTCAAGACGAGCGTTTGACGGATTACCTGTTGAATTTCCTGGCTTGGGGCCTCATTGGTCTTTTGAAAGAATGGTTTGACCAAGATATGGCCCTCGCCAGAGACGAGCTGATGGCCTCCGCCCAATGTATGGTGGAAGGTGCTGCGGTCAGCTTATTCCCACGGAATTGATATGAATAAAAATTACCATTTTGCGGATTTTGCAGACTGCCTGGAAACAGCTGTCCGGTTTGTTCAGAAGAACTGCCAGGACGGGAATTCACTATGATTTGGCAAAGCAGTGCTGAAAACTCTGCCAGCTGGGAGGGTATGACGGAGATGTTCCTCCGGTGGGCAGGAAAAGACGCCTGACTTATTTAGTCAGGCGTCTTTTTAGTTGGCTTTTCCGTTTTCCACTGGCCATAGGATGTCCCGGGCAACCGGTGTGTAAAAGAGCCGCTTCGCTTGGGACAGGTTCCGGGTTTGGCCTAAGATCCACATCAGCTTTGCCGCTACGGCCTCGGTGGTCATATCGTAGGCCTCCAATACCCGAAGGTCACTTTTCAGCCGGTGGCCCACATGGTACACGCCTAAATCGCTGCCCTCATTGGCAACTTGCGTCGTCAATACAAGCAGTTTTCCGGCATCCCGCCAGTGGCGGATGCAGTCGAAGAACCCGCCGCTCTCCGGAAGACCGCCCACGCCGAAGCTCTCGATAATCAGCGCGTCATTCCGTTCCAACAGGAAATCCGCCTGCGCCCGGTCTACACCGGGGATCAGCTTCAGCAGTGCGACACGGTGGTTGAGCTGACTGTAAAACACCGGGGCCTCACGGCAGTCCTGCCGGATATACCGCATCAGAACGCCGTCCCGCAGGACGCCCAGGTTGGGATAGTTGATACTGGCAAAAGCCTGAAAGCTTTTGGTGTGCGTTTTGCGGGCGCGGGTACCCAGGATGACCTGATGGTTGAAGACGATGGACACGCCGGGCAGGTCCGATGCGGCGCAGCGGAAAGCATCGGTCAAATTGTCCTTGGAATCGGTGGTATCGAACCCGATCGGTTTTTGCGCGCCAGTCAGGACGATAGGCTTGGGGCTGCCTTGGATCAAGTAGCTCAGGGCCGCGGCGGTATAGGCCATGGTATCGGTACCATGGGTAAGGACGAAGCCGTCATAGCCATCGTAATGCTCCTGGATGCACTGTGCCATTTGCAGCCAATGATCGGGTCCGATGTTGGTGCTGTCCAAGTTTAGGAGCTCCACGCAGTCTATCGCACAAATTTCCGCAAGGGCTGGGACCAATTCCACCAACTGCCGGGTGGACAGCTCCGGCGCGAGGCCGTTGGCGGTCATCTCGGAGGCAATGGTGCCGCCGGTGCCGATCAAAAGTATCTGTTTCATAACACTCCATAAATCGTTAAAAATCAGGAATTCCGGTGCCCTTCCCGGCCATTTGTCCCCAAATCCTTCCGGAGCAGCAGAATTTGCTCGATCACAATCGCTGCCGCACCCACATACTTCTTCCCCGCGGAGGCCTGGGCGGTTGCGCAGAGGTTGGGCTGGAGGCGGGGATTGATAGCGTACAGCTGCTGTTCAAACAGCGCAGCCACAGGTCCCAGGTCAAACAGGTCTCCGATCAGAAGCAGCTTGTCCGGGGACAGAAGGTGGACAGCGTTGCTGGTGACAGAGGCCAGGGCATGGGCCCGCTCCCGCACAAACGTCCAGAGTGTTTCCGAGGCAGATTCCAGGTAATGGGGAAGGTTTTTCCGGCTGGGTATCCCGATGCGCCTAGAAATTTTTGCCAGTTCTCCGGCGGGGTCCCGGGAAATCTCCCGGCGAATGAAAGCGGTGATTGCGTCTGTAGACACGGTGGGTTCCAGGCATCCGGTGGCCCCGCAGTTACAGCGCTGGCCGTCCTGTTCGGAAATGCGGTTATGGCCGATTTCCGGTGATTCATAGTTGTAGCCTTTGTAGATATTGTCATGGATGGCCATGGCGGAGCCAACACCGGGGCCCCATTTCAGCATCAGGATATTGTGGGCATCTTCGGTGATGTCGGTATAAATGAGCTCACTGAGCAAAATGGCGCACACATTGTTTTCCACCGCTACGGGGAAGGGAAATTCCGCCTCGAAGTAACTGCGGATGGGGAAGGGATCGTCGAAGAGGCGAAAGACGTGGAGGGCAATGCCGTCCACCTGGTTGATGGGACCGATGACGGTGACGCCGGCCCCCAGCACTTGCTCGGTAGAGATACCGGCCTTCCAAAGCAGATGGATGCACTCCTTGGCGATGCCGGAGCAAAGGGCCTGGGGGGTGTCTCCGTCGGGGGCTAGGGCACGCTCGGTGATAACATTCCCCTTCATATTGGTTATCGCGATGTTCACATAATAAGAATGGATGTCAATTGCCAAAATATATTTCCAATCGTAGTTCACCGCAATGGGCAGGCGCCGGCGGCCCACTGGGTTCTGGCTCTCCAAAACAGCGTCTCCCTGCACAACCAGACCCTCATCCAGAAAATCGTTGACGATTGAGGTAACGGCGGCGGTGGTGATGCCCAGATAATCTGCAATGTCCGTCCGGGACATCCTCCCATGGGAGAACAGCAGTTGCAAGGTGAGGGCGCGGTTGTTCATCAAAATGGCAGTACCTCGGGGCAGTCTGGAATTTTTCATAAAAGCGCCTCCTTTGCGGTCTCCAGGGGATAGAAGGGCGAAAGGGCCCGAAATAATTATTTAAGTTAATTATATAATCGTTTAAATACGATTATAAACGAGAAATCCAAAAGTTACAATATAGATTCTGATAAAGAATTAACGGAGGCTTTTGTGCAGAATAGCTAAAAGATGGATTGAAATATCAGGAAAAAAGCGAGTTGACTTTTGGGAGGGAGAGCATTATTATTTAATTAATTTAGTTAACTTTTTACAGCGGTTTCCAATTGCACCCTGTGGAGGTTGACAAAAATGAGGTGTGAAAGTATGAAAGTAGTCATCGGTTCCGACAAATCTGGCTTCCCGCTGAAGGAAGCGATCAAAGCCCATCTGATCGAAAAAGGCCATGAGGTCGAAGATTGCGGTACGTTGGACCTGGAAAACGTAAAGCCCTTTTTCGTCACGGCCGCAGCCCTGGCTCCCAAGGTTCAGAGCGGCGAGTTCGAGAAGGGAATCCTCATCTGCGGCACTGGCGCGGGCATGGAAATCGTAGCCAACAAGTACAAGGGCGTTTACGCCGTCCTCTGCAATGACATTTATGACGCCCGGATGTGCCGCGCCATCAACGACGCCAATGTTATGACCATGGGCGGCTGGAAGATCGCCCCCGAGGTCGGCTGCGAGATGGCCGATACTTTCCTCGCAACCGATTTTACCCAGGGCTTGGAAGAGTGGCGGCAGGAGTTCCTGAAGGGCGCCAAGGAAAAGGTCAAGGCCCTGGAAGAAGAAATCTACGGTTGATCACCGAAAGGAAGTGCAGAACGTGAACGAAGTCAAGAAGTTTGCCGTGGACATCCGTAAGGAAACCATCAAGTGCATCGGCAACCTGGGCGTTGGCCATATCGGCGGCGCACTCTCCATCGTGGACGTACTGGCGGTTTTGTACGGCGGCGAGATGAACATCGACCCCAAGAATCCTAAGAAGGATGACCGGGACATGCTGATTGTTTCCAAGGGCCATGCCGGCCCCGCCGTGTATGCCACCTTGGCCCTCAAGGGCTATTTCCCCATGGAAATGCTGGATACCCTGAACAAGCCCGGCACCAAGCTCCCCAGCCACTGCGATATGAACCGCACCCCCGGCATTGACATGACCACCGGGTCTCTGGGCCAGGGCGCAAGCTCCGCTATGGGTATCGCCTGCGCGAACCGGCTGAAGGGCTATCAAAACTATACATACCTTATCCTGGGCGACGGCGAGATTGAAGAAGGCCAGGTTTGGGAAGCGGCCATGTTTGCGGGCGCGAAAAAGCTGTCCAACGTGATCGCTTTCGTGGACTACAACAAGTGCCAGATCGACAACTATGTACAGGAGCTGTGCAGCCTGGGCGATGTAGCCGCGAAGTTCGAGAGCTTCGGCTGGTTCGCCCAGAACGTGGAAGACGGCAACGACGTCGAGCAGATCTCCGCCGCCATCGCTAAGGCCAAGGCCGAAGCGGGCGACCGTCCCTCCGTCATCGTGCTTAACACCGTGAAGGGCAAGGGATACAGCAAGATCGAAGGCTCTCTGGGCTCCCACAATATGCCGGTAACGGCCGAGATGGTGGAAGAAGCTCTGGCCGAGCTGGATAAGGCCGCCGCGGCCCTCGCCTGAGCGCCTGCGGACCGAATTTTGACGAGGAGGATAAATAGCATGAGCGTAAAAGTGGCTGAGCATCATGCGGTGAGCGATAAAGAGCTGCGGAAGGAATTCTGCGACACCCTGCTGGCGATGGCGGCAGAGGACGAGAAGGTCGTCGTCCTGGACGCAGACCTGATGAACGCGGCGGGCACGAAGCCTTTCCAGGCGGCATATCCGGAGCGCACGTTTGACTGCGGCGTCCAGGAAGCCAACATGATCGGCGTGGCGGCGGGCCTTTCTTCCCGCGGTTTCATTCCCTTCACACACACCTTTGGCCCCTTTGCGGCCCGGCGCGCCTGCGACCAGATTTTTATGTCCTGCGCCTACGCGAAGCAGAACGTGAAGGTGGTTGGCTCGGACCCCGGCGTCACCGCCGCCCTGAACGGCGGCACCCACATGCCCTTTGAGGACATGGGCATCATGAGCACCATCCCCGAGATGACGGTTGTGGAGCCCTGCGATTTGGTTTCTGTGGGCAAGGTGACCCGCCTGGCGAAGGAAACCTACGGCTGCTGGTACATCCGCCTGCACCGCAAGGGTGCGCCGAACATCTATGAGGAAGGCACCGACTTCACGGTCGGCAAGGCCAACCTGCTGAAGGACGGCAAGGATGTTACCATCATCGCCATGGGCTACCTGGTGGCCGAGGCGCTGAAAGCTGCGGAGGCATTGGAAAAAGAGGGAATTTCTGCCCGCGTGCTGGACATGTGGTGCCTGAAGCCCTTGGACGAGGAAGCAGTAATTGCCGCCGCGAAGGAAACCGGTGCGATTGTCACCGCGGAGAACCACAATATCAAGAATGGCCTGGGTTCTGCCGTTGCCTCCGCGCTGGCTCTGAACTGCCCCACCGTCTTAGAGATGGTCGGCGTGCAGGACGAGTTCGGTGAAGTCGGCCCTGTGCCGTATCTGGCGGAACGCTTCAAGCTGACGGCGGACGAAATCGTCGCCAAGGCGAAGAAAGCAGTCGCCCGCAAGGCGTAACAGAAGGAGGAAAGCAGCTATGTGGGAGTATTTGCAACCGGTAACCATCCGGTTTGGCGAGGGCGTTGTCGGCGAGCTGCAAAAGGCCGCGGAAAGCCTGGGCTGCAAGCGCGGCCTGCTGGTAAGCGACCCGTTCTTCATGAAAAGCGGGCTTGCAGACCGCATCCTGGAATCCAGCGGCGGCGTGCTGGTTGGCGCCTACAGCGAGATTTCCCCCAATCCGGAGACCGTTGAGGTAGACGCATGTGCGGTAAAGATTCGGGCGGAGAAGATCGATTTTCTGGTGGCCCTGGGCGGCGGCAGCGCATTGGACTGCGCTAAAGCAGCGGGTTCCATCTGCTTCACTGAGGATTCTATCCGGAAGTACCATGGTACCGGCGTGGCGATGCCCCAGGAGCATCTGCCCCTGATCGCCATTCCCACGACGGCGGGTACCGGCAGCGAAGTGACCTGCGTCTCTGTTCTCAGCGACCACGAGCTGGGCAAGAAGGGTCCCATCGTGTCCAACGCTTTTTATCCGGCGCTGGCTTTGGTGGACCCGGAACTGACCTATACCCTGCCCCCCTATATGACCGCCAGCACCGGCATTGATGTTTTGTGCCATGCAGTGGAGGGCTTCTGGAGCAAGGGCCACCAGCCCATCTGCGACGCGTTGGCGCTCCACGCCAGCAAGATCGTCTTCCAGTATCTGCGCACCGCCTGTAAGGAGCCGGATAATAAAGAGGCCCGCGCCAAGATGGCAGAGGCTTCCGTGATTGCAGGTCTGGCGTTTACCCTGCCCAAGACCACCAGCTCCCACGCGTGCTCCTTCCCTCTGACGAACCTGTTCCACATCCCCCACGGCGAGGCCTGCGGTCTGACCCTGGACTTCTTTGCCCGCGTCAACGCGGATGCAGAGCCGAAGGATGGACGCATCCACAATTTCGCCCGAGAGCTTGGCTTCCAAGATATGTACGATATGGCGGACGCCATCCTCCAGCTCAAGAAGGACCTCGGTCTGCGGACGGATTTGAAAGACTTCCACCTGACCGATGAACAGGTGGCGGAACTGGTAAAGACGAGCCATCACCCCAATATGCTGAACAACCCCGTGGACATCACCGACGAGATTCTCGACAAGATGTACCAGTCTATGCGCTGAAACGGGTGGATACGATGATTGAACGGCTGAATCAACGCAACGATGTGCGTATCCTGCCAGTCACAGACGCAGCGTTTGCCCCCTATGGGCGGATCGTCAGCGGCTATGACTTCAGTGGATTGGTTTCCTATATGGAGCAGCATACGGAAATCCCCGAGACGGGCAACGTTTACGTTGCCTCCGTCCCGGAGATGGAAGCCGACCCTGTGGCTGCCGGGCTGAAAACCGTCTTTTACGGCGGCATGGACATCGAAATCGGCTACTGCAACGGCAGGAACACCACCTATAACGGGTTTGAATACCACAAAGGCAGCGAGATCAACATCGCTGTGACCGACTTCATGCTGGTCCTGGGCCACACCTGGCAGATCAAAGACCTCACCTTTAAAGTGGAGGATGCACAGGTGTTCTTCGTGGAGAAGGGTACCGCCATTGAGATGTACCAGACGACGCTGCACCTGTCCCCCTGCCGGGTGACGGATGAAGGCTTTAAGGGCGTCGTCATCCTGCCCCGGGGTACCAACACCCCCCTGCCGGAAAAGCACCTTACCGGCGACCCGGAGAGCCGTTTGCTTTTGCAGCGGAACAAATGGGTTTTGGCCCATCCGGAACGGGAGCCGCTGATCAAGCAGGGCGCACATCCCGGCGTGCTGGGGGAGAATAAGGAATTGTACTATTGAGTAACCAAAAATTACAACAGAAAGGAGGCGAGGCGCCATGAAATTTCAAAGGAACGGTTCCGCTTGGACTTTGGAGCATGACGGGAAGATTCTCCTGGAATGCGGGGAATCCGCCCCGCTCCTGTATGTAGGCTGCGGCAAGGAAACGGTGGACATGTACCGCGGCAATTACAAGATTGAGGATTACGTTGTGGAACGCCGTCCGCTGGCAGTGAAGGACATCCAGGAGACGGAAACGGGCGCAGAGCTGGATTTCGGAGAGCTGGCAATCAGCCTCTCCATTGAGGGTGACTGCGCTGTCTTGGCTTTCCAGCAGAAGAACCCGGCCATAAACCGGTTCTGGTTCCGCGTGAAAGCCGAGACAGACGAGTTCTGCTACGGCTGCGGCGAGCAGATGTCGTATTTCAACCTGCGGGGCCGCCGCTTCCCTCTTTGGACGTCCGAGCCGGGCGTGGGCCGGGACAAGACCACCTATGTGACCTGGCGTGCAGATGTGGAAGACCGGGCAGGGGGCGATTACTTCAACACCTATTTCCCCCAGCCTACTTACCTCTCCAGCCGCCATTATTACCTGCATGTGGATTCCACCGCCTATGCCGATTTTGACTTTCGGAATCCGGATTTCCATGAGCTGCAAATCTGGGAGGTGCCCGCTTCCATCCGCATCGAAGCGGCCCCCACATTTGTTGAGCTCTTGAGGAAGGAAAGCGCATTTTTCGGCCGTCAGCCGGAACTGCCGGATTGGATTTACAACGGTCTGATCATCGGCGTCCAGGGCGGCAACGAGCGTTCCTTCGGCCTGATGGAAAAAACGCTGGAGCATGGGATCAAGGTCTCCGGCGTCTGGTGCCAGGACTGGTGCGGCAAACGCATCACCTCCTTTGGCAAACGCTTGCAGTGGGACTGGCGAGCCAATGAGGAAATGTACCCCGGTCTTGCAAATGAGATCGAAAAGCTGCATCAGCGGGGGATCAAATTCCTGGGTTACATCAATCCTTACCTCGTCAACGACGGCGAACTGTACCGGCAGGGCAAGGAGGCGGATGTGTTCGCCAAGAAGGCCGACGGCAGCGAATATCTGGTAGACTTCGGCGAGTTCGACTGTGCCATCCCCGACCTGACGGACACTAAGGCATACGAGTGGTTCAAAAACGAGGTCATCAAGAAGCACAGCCTGGACATCGGCATTGACGGCTGGATGGCCGATTTCGGCGAATACCTGCCTACGGATGACCTGGTACTGTCCAGCGGAAAGTCTCCCATGGTGGAACATAACCACTGGCCCGCCCTCTGGGCAAAGTGCAACTATGACGCCCTGGCGGAAACCGGAAAACTGGGTGAAGTGGTCTACTTCATGCGGGCCGGCGGGACCGGGAACCAGAAGTACTGCACGCTGATGTGGGAGGGCGACCAGTCGGTAGATTTTTCCATCCATGACGGTTTGGCGTCGGTCGTCTGCGGCGCGCTGAGCCTGGGCATGACCGGCTGCGGTCTGACCCATAGTGATATTGGCGGTTACACCTCCCAGTATGGCAATAAGCGTACAAAAGAAGTGTTCCTCCGCTGGGCGGAAATGGCAGCCTTTACGGCAGTCATGCGCACCCATGAGTGCAACCGTCCGGAAGAAAACTTCCAGTATTATGACGACGAGGATTGTATGGTCCGTTTGGCCCGGCTGGTGGATGTATACACCATGCTGAAGCCCTACATCAAGGCACTGGTGCATGAAAACTGTACAGAGGGCATTCCCGTTCAGCGCCCGCTGTTCCTCCACAACGAGGACGACCCGCGCTGCTACGAAATCCAATACCAGTACCTGCTGGGACCGGATCTGCTGGCAGCCCCGGTGTATCTGGCAGAGCAGACGGAATGGCCGGTTTACCTGCCGGAGGGCGAATGGGTCCACCTATGGACCGGCAAGACCTACGGCAAAGGCGACCACACCGTTCCGGCGGCCCTGGGTGACACGCCGGTATTCTATAAGAAGGATTCCAAGTATGCGGAGCTGTTTGCGGAAATTGGCAAGAAGCATGGCCGGGCATAAACCAGGCAGAATGCCTGCGGCGGCGTAGGGGGAGAAGCATGATGGTGAACGACGTCCTGTTTCTGCTGGTCATTTTGGGGGCCAACATCATCCAAGGGATTACCGGTTTTGCCGGAACGATCCTGGCGATGTCCCCCAGCCTGCTGCTGGTGGGGTATCCGGTGGCAAAGCCGGTGCTGAACGTGTTGGCTCTGTTGTCCGGTTTTTATGTGTTCATCGGGAACACGAAAAATGTGAACTGGAAAGAGCTGTGGAAAATCGTGGCCTGGATGGCGGCGGGGATTGCGGCCGGTATCTTCATCAAGAGTCTGTTCTCTGGACAAGAAGGCATCCTGCAAAAGCTTTTGGGCGTGTTTGTGGTGCTCCTGGCGGTCCAAGGTATCTATAAGATGTTCCGGCCGAAAAAGAACGGCGAACCGGAGGAGGAGCAGAAACCGGTATCTCCGGCAACGGTCCTGTTCCTGCCCCTGGCGGGCATCGTCCACGGTATTTTTGTTTCCGGCGGGCCGCTGTTGGTGAGCTACCTGACGAAAAAGAATCTCGATAAGGTAACGTTCCGGGCGACCATCTCTACGGTTTGGGTGTTTTTGAACACCTTAGTATTATTTGATGACATCCGTGCGGGGCTGTGGAACCCCTCCCTGCTGAAGATCCAATTGATCGCGATCCCCTTTCTTCTGGCAGGAATGTTCATCGGAAGCAAACTGTATGCGAGAATGAGCCAGCAGCTGTTTATGAAGATCACCTATGTGCTGTTGTTCATTTCTGGTATATCCCTGTTGGTCAAGTGACCGGCAACAAATTTAAAGGAGGATCCTGAGATGAAGAAGAAAACACTAGCGCTTGTTCTGACCCTGGCCATGACGTTGGCCCTGCTCCTGTCCGCCTGCGGCGGCGACTCTGGCTCTGGCAGCTCCGCTGGCGGCGACACTACCGGCGGCGACACCCAGACCGAAGGCGAAGACACCGGCGGCAATCCCAACGCCAGCGGCGGCACCGTGAAGATCGTCTGCGGTTACGGCGTCGGCGGCACGGCGGACGCCATCGCCCGCAAGTATGCCCTGGTTGCTAACCGCCTGCACTCTGACTACAATTTCATCGTTGAGAACATGACCGGCGGCGACGGCTTCGCGGCGGCGGACTACTACACCGACCTCGACCCCTCCACCCACGAGCTGCTGATCTACGGCTACGGCCTGATCTACCGCCATGACGAGGGCAAGACCTATGGTACAGAAGTCGTTGACTTCGATCGGAATGATATCCTGCCCATCGGCTGCATTGATGACCGTACCAACATTGTGTATGCCAAGCCTGGTGTTACCCTGGCCGATGTGATTGCCAAGGCGAAGGAAGGCACGCTGAAAATGTCCGGCGGCAACCCCCTCTCCGAGCTGCATCTGGCCCTTGGCTCCCTGGCTGCCCTGGAAGGCGGCAAGGTCATGGTCGTCCCCTATGACGGCGGCGCTGCCCAGAAGAAGGGCTTGATGGACGATGAGGTCGATGTCTTCGTCGGCACCACCCAGGCTGCCCAGGACGAGGTCGAAGCAGGCACTCTGATCCCCATCCTTGCTTTCTCTGACCAGCCCTTCGAAGGCTTTGTCGGTCCCGACGGCCCCATCTCTGTTCCCACCGTTGCAGGCGACTCCAAGGCTCCCGAACTGGACCCCAATATTGATTTCTCCGGCTGCGTCCTGCGTTCCGGCGGCTTCATCGCTACCCGCACTGGCGCGGACCAGGCATGGGTTGACGAGCTGACCCAGATCACCAAGGACGTTTGGAATGATCCTGAATTCTCTGACTGGATTGCTGAAGTTCTGCTGAACCGGCATGAGGTCTATGGCGCGGACGCCCAGGCTGAAGTGGAAGAAGCCGCCGCGAAGTGCCTGACCGCTTATGAGAACCTCAGCGCTGGCTGATTTGAACCCCCGCACCGGAGGTGCGCATTGCGCACCTCCAGGAAATTGAACGGCAGAGGGAGATTTTTTCTATGAAGAAAATCAAAATCAAAACCAACCTCTGGTCAGGTATTGTTATGGGCGTGCTCAGCATTATCCTGCTGATGCTCCTGCCCAGTCAGGTGCGGGTCCCCGCATACGACTCCGGTGCGCCCAGCCCCCGGATTATCCCTGGAATCTGCCTGGTCGGTATGCTGATCTGCGCCGCGGCCCTGATCATCCAGAGCCTGGTGTTCAAGAAAGAAAAGATATTTGAGTTCGACTGGGCTGTGGAAAAGCCCTGCATCCTCCTGATCCTGATGCTGTGCGTGTACACGGCCATGATTATCTATCTTGGTTTTGTCATTGCCTCCGTCATCATTTTCCCCCTGATGCTCGTCTATTCCGGCGAACGCAAGCCCCCGATTTACATTTTCACCATTGCGGCAGGCATCGGCATTTTCTTCCTGTTTAAGTTTGTATTCCATGTGTCGCTGCCGACACTTCCGTTTTTAGGAGGTTAACGCTATGGGAGACATTCAAATGATTATCCAGGCGGTTGGCCAAGTATTTACCCCCCTGAACCTGATCATGATTTTCGGCGGTCTGGTTCTGGGCATGATCGTGGGATGCATCCCCGGTCTGAGCGTTACGCTGGGTATTATCCTGCTGCTGCCTCTGACTTATTCTTTCCCCTCGGCGGATACGGCCATCATCGCCCTGCTGGCGGTGTACGTGGGCGGCATGTACGGCGGCTCCATCAGCGCCATCACGCTGAACACCCCCGGTACTAACTCCGCCATCGCAACCACCTTCGACGGCTATCCCCTGGCGAAACAGGGTAAGGTGAAAAAGGCGCTGGATACTTCCCTGTTTGCCTCCACCTTCGGCGGCCTGATGTCTGCCCTGCTCCTGCTGATCTGCGCTTCCTTCATCACGAAGCTGGTAGCAAATTTCGCCTCGGTTGAGTATTTCTCCATGGCAATTCTGGGCATTTCCCTGATCGCCGGCGTCAGCGGCGACAGCCTGCCCAAAGGCGTCCTCTCTGGACTGTTGGGCATCTTCATTGCCTCCATCGGCATGGACGCCGTTACCGGCGTAACCAGGTTCTCCTTTGGCATGAGCACGCTGAAGTTCGGCATCGACATGCTGCCTGCCATGATCGCCCTCATCGCCCTGACCCAGGTGGTACAGAAGCTGCGGGATTTCGTCATCAGCCACGGCAAGCTGGACGACGCCAACCAGATCGACCGGGAGGGCCTCACTGGCAAGGAAATGAAATCCATTCTCCCCGCCTGCACCCGTTCCTCTGTCATCGCCTCTATCCTGGGCGCTATGCCCGGCGTCGGCGGCGGCGTGGCACAGTTTATGTGCTATAACGAGTGCCGCCGAGCCTCCAAGCACCCTGAAAAGTTTGGCAAAGGCAGCCTGGAAGGCATCGCCGCGGCAGAAGCCAGCAACAACGCCGTCGTTGGCTCCGCCATGATTCCCCTGCTGACCCTGGGCATCCCTGGCGACGGCGTAACCGCGCTGCTCCTGGGCGCGTTCATTCTCCACGGCATCCAGCCTGGACCCACCATGTTCACCAAGCAGGGTGTCATTGCTTACTCCATCATCCTAGGCTGCCTGGTGGCCAATGTCTTCCTGTATCCCATCGGCCTGCTGCTGACCCGCGCAGTGGCCAAGATCATCCAGGTTCGCTACACCTACCTGGCACCCGTAATCATCATGTTCTGCTTTGCCGGTGCGTTCGCCGCTACTGGCAATACCAAGGAACTGATCCTCGTTGCAGCGATTCTGGTGTTCAGCTATGTGCTGGTTGTGCTGGATATCTCCTCCACACCCTTGATGCTGGGTATGATCCTGGCGGACATCATGGAAATGAACTTTGTTACCAGCATGATGAGCTATGACCGGGACTACCTCATTTTCTTCAAGCGTCCCATCTCCTGCGTGATCCTGATCTTGACCGTTATCCTGGTGATTTCCATGCTGCGGATCAACAAGAAGGTGGAGGCTTTGAACAAAGCCCAGCTGGAAGAGATGCAGAGAGAGCATAGCGAAGCCGGCAAGCCTGCGGAGGAACCCCGGGAAAAAGGTACCGACTGGGCCGGCTTGGAAAAGCTGGAAGAGGCGGAAGAAAAGCCTATCGAAAAGCTATCCGACAAACCAAAACCTTAAACCAAGATTTGCGGCCGCTCCGGAAAAGCCCCGGGCGGCCGCTCGAAAAAGGAGATAAGAGCCATGAGTTTTCAGGTTGCCTATGTACCCATTGGCGTGGGTACCTTCCACCTGGAGAGCGCCCAGGCAGAGTTTGATAAGTCTGTCCAGCTCCTTCAGTCTCTGACGGAGGACGGGATCTACCCCGATAAAATGTTGTTGACGCTGGATGATCTGACAGCTTTCCTGGACAGCATTCACCCCAACTTGATCGTCTTGCAGAATATCACTTTTGCAAACGCCGCCTATGCCACGGAAGTCCTCAAACGGTTTGATTGTCCCATCTTGCTCTGGACCTTGCGGGAGCCGGTAATCGACGGCGGCCGCCTGCGGCTGAACTCCCTGACAGGAGCCTATTCCGCCGCCAACGCCATCCGGGCCTTCCGGGAGGGCGAGTTTGAGTATCTGTTCGGTGCCCCCGGCGACGAGGAGACCCGGCAGGAAATCGGCGCGGCCATCCGGGCAGCGAAGATCAAATACGACCTGCGGCACTTGAAACTGGCCTCCATCGGCCATACGCCCCAGGGCTTCGGCTTTGGCCGGGCGCTGGATTCGGAAATCGCCAGCAAGTTCGGCGTAACGCTGGAATCCATTGAGGTCCGGGAGCTGATCGACCGGGCGAAGGGTTACAGCGACGAGGAGTGCGCCGGAGACCTGGAGGAAGCTAAGAAGATTCTCGTTGGACTGGATCAGACGCCGGAGAAGAACGTCAAGGATTTTGCGCGGCTCTATAAGGCATATAAAGCCTATATCCAGGAGAACAACATCGGGGCCATTTCCTCCCGCTGCTGGCCGGATCTGTTTACCTCTTACGGCACCCCGGTCTGTGCGGTCCTGTCCCTGCTGAACAATGGCAAGACCGTCGCTAGCTGTGAATCCGATACCTACGGCGCACTGTCTATGTATATCGGTTCCCAGCTCTCCGGGAAGGCCGCTTTCTTCGGCGATCCCGTCTCCATGGACGAGAAGGAAAACACCGTCACTTTCTGGCACTGCGGTATGGCCGCCTGCTCCCTGGCCCGGGAGGATACCGGCGCACAGGTGGGTGTGCATCCCAATCGGAAGCTTGGCCCCGCTATGGACTTCGGCTGCAAGGCCAACGGTGAGGCAACCATCTTCCGCGTAGGCCGCCGGCCGGACGGCAAGTTCCGCTTCTTCATCGCGGGCGGCGAGGCGCTGGATAAACCCAAACAGTTCTGCGGCACATCCGTCGTCGTGAAGCCGGAGGGCAGCGCGAAGGAATTGGTGTACAACAGCGTAAAAGACGGCTGGGAACCCCACTTTGTGGTGGTTTATGCCGACGTCAAGAACGAACTTACCAAACTGGCCCACATGCTGGGCATGGAAGTCTGCTACTATTGAGCAAGTCCTGACGCAGGCGCGGACCCGCGTCCTGCAAAATTATAAGGGAGGTCCTTGTTATGAGAAAAGCCTTTATCTGCCCGACCAAGTACGTCCAGGGTGAGGACGAACTGCTGAACCTGGGCTACTTCGTCAAGACCTTTGGCGATTCCGCCCTGCTGATCGCGCTGGACAGCGACGTGGAGCGCGTCAAGGAAAAGCTGGACAAAACTTCCGAAAAATTCGGTGTGACCTTCGTCCCCAGCAACTTCCATGGCCAGTGCTCCCGCCAGGAAGTGGAGCGCCTGCGGAAGGTCGCTGAGGAAAACAAGTGCGCCTGTATCGTAGGTATGGGCGGCGGCAAGGCCATCGACACCTCCAAATGCGTGGGTCAAGGTGACGGCGTTATCATCGTTCCCACCATTGCAGCTACGGACGCTCCTACCAGCCACTCCGCCGTGCTCTACACCGAAGACGGTGAGTTTGATGACTATGCCTACTTCAAGCAGAGTCCCAGCGTTGTCCTGGTCGATACCACGGTTGTTGCCAGTGCACCCACCCGTTTCCTGGTCTCCGGCATGGGCGACGCCCTGTCTACCTACTTTGAGGCCCGGGCCAACGTCCGCTCCTTCTCCCGCGTCAACGCCAGTCTGCCCTGCGGTGCCCGCGAGGGTGTCTGCGCTCCCGGCATGGGCACCAATGCCGCTTTCGCTCTGGCAACCCAGTGCTACCGCACCTTGCTGGAAGACGGCGTAAAGGCCAAGCAGGCTTGCGATATGAACATCGTCACCCCGGCGCTGGAGAATATCATCGAAGCCAACATCCTCCTCTCCGGCCTGGGCTTTGAGAGCGGTGGCCTGGCCGCGGCCCACGGCATCGTGGACGGCCTGACCCTCCTGCCCGGCACCCACAAGTACATGCATGGTGAAGAAGTTGCTTTCGGTACCCTTTGCCATATGATGCTGGAGAACGCCCCCACCGAGGAGCTGGAGGAAGTTTTGGACTTCTGTCTGTCCGTCGGCCTGCCGGTGTGCCTGAAGGACCTTGGCGTCGACAGTGTGTCTGATGAAGAGCTCAAGGCTGTAGCCGAGAAGGCCAGCATCCCCGAAGAATCCACTCACGCCATGCCCTTCCCTGTCAATGCGCAGACCGTGGCCGCTGCCATTGTCGCCGCTGATAAGATTGGCAGCGCCTACAAACAGGAGCATATGGCATGAAAAAAATTATAAACGATCCCTTGACCGTCGTCCGGGAAATGTGTGCGGGCATCGTGGAAGCCCATCCGGAACTGACTATGGATACCAAGTACAAGGTCATTCACAAGAAACAGCTGAACAAAAGCAAAGTAACCCTCATCAGCGGCGGCGGCAGCGGCCACGAGCCTGCCCATGCCGGATTTGTGGGCAAAGGAATGCTGGATGCGGCCGTGTGCGGCGACGTATTTGCCTCTCCGTCGCAGATCCAGGTATATAAGGCGATCCAGCAGACTGCCAGCGATGCTGGAACCCTGCTGATTATCAAGAACTACAGCGGCGATATCATGAACTTCCGTAACGCGGCCTTCCTGGCCCAGGAAGATGGCATCAATGTGGACTATGTGAAGGTTGATGACGACATTGCCGTTAAGGACAGCCTTTACACCGTGGGCCGCCGGGGCGTAGCGGGTACTGTATTTGTTCACAAGATTGCCGGCGCTGCCGCCGAGGCGGGCAAGAGCCTTCCGGAAGTCAAAGCCATTGCTGAAAAAGCTGCCGCTAATGTTAAGAGCATTGGTTTTGCGTTCACTTCCTGCACCGTTCCTGCTAAGGGTACTCCGACCTTCGACATCGGCGAGGGTGAAATGGAATATGGCGTAGGCATTCACGGTGAACCGGGCATCCGCCGTGAAGCGGTGGCAACGGCCAATGAACTGGCGTCCCGTATGGTGGAGTCTCTCAGCCAGGAGTTGGAACTCAAAGGCCAGGAGCGGATTGCCGTCCTGGTGAACGGGTTCGGCGCGACGCCTTTAATGGAACTGTACCTGTTCAACCATGCAGTGACGAAAGAATTAGCGAAAAAGGGCGTAACCATTGCGCGGGTCTTTGTGGGAAATTATATGACCAGCATTGACATGGCGGGTGCATCTTTGTCTATCCTGAAGCTGGACGAGGAGTTGGAAGGTTACCTCAACGCCTCCAGCGATGCTCCTGCATTCAAGGTCAGCGGTCCAGTAGCCGCAGCGGAGACGGTAAATGTTGATCAGACTATCCAGGAAGTGGAAGCCAACTACGGTATTGAGACTCCAGCAGACTATGCCGTGGTGGGGGACGCTCTGACGCTGGAAAATGTCATGTACATGGTAGATGCGATGTGTGAATCCTCCATCCGGAACGAGGTTCCGTTCTGTGAGCTGGACTCCCACGCTGGCGACGGTGATTTTGGCATGAGTATAGCTAAAGGCTTCCGTCAGCTCAAAGCAGAGTGGAAGGATATCATTGCGGCGGAGAACCTGGACATTGCCAGCTTCCTCAATGCTTGCTCCCTGGTGATCATGGAGTATTGCGGCGGCGCATCCGGCCCGATTTGGGGCTCTGCATTCCGTGCGGCTGCCCGGAGCGCCCGTGGCAAGGCGGCATTGTCTGTCAGCGATTTTGCAGAGCTGATGCAGGCTGCGGTAAGTGGTATTCAGGCGACTGGCGAGCGCTCCTTCGGACGCGGCGCGGTAGTGGGTGATAAGACCCTCATCGATGCCCTTGTTCCCTGTGCAGATTCCTGGACGGAGAGCGCTAAGAATGGTAAATCCCTCAAGGATGCCTTTGCGGCTGGTGCGGAAGCTGCCATGGCAGGCGCGAAGAGTACGGAGAAGATTGCTGCCCGGATGGGCCGTGCAGGCACGGTAGGCGAGCGCAGCATTGGCTGGGCTGACGCAGGTGCATATGGTCTGGCAGTAATCTTTGGCGATGTATCCAATGGTCTGAAATACTAAATAAGCAAAATAAAAGCGTCAGGGAAATCTTTCCCTGACGCTTTTTTGCAAAATCCCTCTTCACTTTTGGGTTCCTGTTGCATAATCTTTCTGACATTATAGATATTTGTAAATTTACATACGATCATTCAAAGACATCAGATAAAAATAATCCGATGCTTTCACAAAGTACCAAAGGGTGTCATCACCACCGTATTGATTCATTCGGACGACCTCGTAAGCTTTTATATCTTGTGCAAGAGAATCCAAAATAGACCTGAATTTGGGATAATTCTTCTCCATTTCCCTATGATATGCAGGATTTGTTCCCGGAAACTTTTGATATTTTTCCCACGACTGTTCCTCAAGACCGTCCAACTCTTCCAACCATTGATTCCGCATCAAACTTACATAGTTTCCATTCACATAATAATCATTTGCTGCAGCTGAAAAATTGTGATATTTTCGCCCGCTATCGGCCAAACAGGTTCGTTCGCCAATACGCATGCCACTAACAACTGCCAACAGTGTCATGTGATACAGATATATAACCCAATCATCTGTTTCTGGAAGATGCAGCTTATATGCACTCATGTTCAGGTTCCATCCATCTATGCCATTTATATATGTACGATCCTCCCATAACACCATTGCTCACATGCTTCAAACAGGCCCAGCCATCGCAAGGAATCGTCATCGAACTCAGCAAGTTCTTCTTCCCGCAGGAAACGCAGGATACGTTCCTCAGCGTCCATTCCAAAAGCATCTTCAACACGTTCTTTGAAAGTCAATGATTTTACCACCTTGCATATTTATCCCCTGATTTTGACGAGAACATGAAGTTGAAATGGGATTTTGCAAAAGAATCAGCACTTATCACCGATCAAACAGCGTTAGAAGCACCCAACCTCAACGGCCCCCGCAGCAGCGACAGCGGAAGGAGAGGCACGCCAAATCTGTGTGGTCTTCTCGTTTGCAGAAGTAGGCACAGAAGAATTCCACCGGGCCAAAAAATCCCCCGCGGGGCGTCTTTTTCTCTTTTGGACCGTGAACGGCCCGTTTTCTCTTTTTCTTCGCGAAGAAAAAGAGAAAAT
>JAAWGR010000023.1 GCA_022795445.1 Oscillibacter sp.
TGCCCGCCGTGCCGCCGGTGCTCATCGGCATACCTTTCATCCTCCACTTGTCCCGCGCCCCCGAGCCGGGAGTGATGGTGGGAATGAACAGCCCTGGGGCCATTGCGGCAATCTCACTGGGGATTTTCTTCCTGATCTATGCCATCTACATTCTGCTGGCCTATACCAGCTTGAAGCGGAGCGTGCTGCCAGAGTAGCGTATGCAAACATGCAATCCCTTCCTGACAGTCGGATGTCTCGGAGGAGTGTACTTTGTTGAGATATTGGCAAATTTTCTCTTGACTTGAAGTGAACTCCAAATATTATAATTCATTGGGAAGCAGCATTCCTTCCGCAGACAAACCGAAAGGCGGTGGCCGTTATCACCATTAAAGAAATCAGCCAAAAATATAGCGTTACGTAGGATACCCTCCGATACTACGAGCGGGCGGGCATGATTCCGCCGGTCCAACGCACCGCCGGAGGCATCCGCAGTTACCAGGAGAGCGACCTGCGCTGGGTGGAACTGGCGCTTTGCATGCGGAGCGCCGGGCTGTCCGTGGAGGCCATCGCGAAATATGTAAAACTCACACAGGAGGGGGACGCTACCATTGCAGACCGCCATACGCTTTTATGCAGCCAGCGGGAAATTCTGCTGGAACAGCAAAAGCAAATTGAGGAAACCCTCAAGCGGCTGAATTACAAAATCGAGGTCTATGAAAACGCATTGGAAACCGGTGCGCTGAATTGGAACCAAGAAACGTAAAAAGAACGCCATCTTTCTGGATGGCGTTCTTTTTCCCCTGTGTGAGGATCAGAAGGGGCCGTAATTGATCTTGTCCGCAATGACAATTAACACAAATGCCGCCGCAAGCAGGGCCATATAAACCTTCCAGGCAAACTTGAACCATTTGCCATAGTCCATTCCGCACAGGGACAGTTGGGTCACAGCGCTGCCCGGCCATAAGGTGTTCGTCAAGCCGTCGCCATACTGATAGGTCAACACCATGACCTGCTGGTTAATGCCTAAAATCTCGCCCAGGGGACGCATGATCGGCATCATCATCATGGCCTTGCCGGAACCGGAGGCCACAAAGAAATTGAAGAAGGTCACAAACAGGTAGATAACCAGCAGTGTAACCGCTTTACTGGTGCCGCCCAGCATATCGGACATCACTTTAATGAAAGTATCAATGATGTTGCCGGAGGTCAGCAGGATGGACACCGCACGGGACAGGCCAATGACAATGGTGGTACCGACTACGCTCTGCATTCCGACAACAAAATGGCCGCACGCTTCATTGGGGTTCATCTTGAACAGAATAACCGCCAGAATCACCACAGGGAAATACAGCGCCGCAATCTCCGCCATGCCCCAATCCAGCTTCAGCGCGCCAACCACGGAGCCAATGATGCACAGCAGGAAAGCCACCAGGACTGCAATCCGCTTCCCATTGAATTCCAAGCCCTCTTCCATCTTCAAGGGCGCAACCTGCTCCTGCCGGTAATTCGCGCCCATTGCACTCTTGGAGGGGTCCTTTTCGATCATGCGGCAGTACCGCACCAGGAAAGCTAACGCAATCAGGTAAAACACCACCAGGCCCACTGCCCGGAAGCCAATGCCGGAATACATCGGCAGCCCTACCAGAGTCTGACTGATACCGGTGGTATAGGGGTTCACCAGGCCGCTGGTGAACCCTACGGCGGTAGACAGCATGATGATTGCCGTCCCCACCATCCGGTCATAGCCCAGCATCATGAAAATCGAGATCAAAATCGCATAGAAGGGATACAGGCCATCCAGATAGCCGATCACACCCATGCCGGTGAAAATGGTGAAGAACAGGATCACAATGGCAATATTATTGCCCTTGGCCTTACGAATCAGGCTCTGGATGCCAGCGGAAAACGCGCCTGTGGCGCTGATAATCTCAATGCAGCCAGTGCAGATCAAAACCGTGCCGATGATGCTGGCGCTTTCCACAAAGCCTTGGTGGATTGAAGTGAAGAAACGGAGCAGTTCCACCGGAGTCCCTTCTATGTATGCGAAGCTGCCGGGGTCTACCGCGCCCGTGGCGTCACGTACATAGGCGCCTGCGGGGACAATGTAAGTTAGGATGCTGACAAACAGCATCAGGATCGCAATGACCATATACATATGGGGCATTCGGAATTCTTTTTTCTTTGGCGCATGGTTCTCGCTCATAAATTCTTCCTCCCAATATTTTTCAGACGTCCAATTCTCCCGATCACTTCTGTGCTCTCAGCCATTCTACCGCACAGTTCGCCAAAATCGCCGCGCCAAGGGGCAGAACATCCTCGTCGAGATTCATGCGGGGGTTGTGCAGGGGAGAACACCCCGGATGTCCCGCGCCCAAAAAGCCAAAGAACCCCGGTACGCAGCGGGAAACCCAGCCGAAGTCCTCCGCGCCCTTCATTGGCGGGGAAAGGCGCACGTTTTCCATTCCCAGGATTTCTCCCACATAATCCTTGAGCTGGTCCGAAAGCGCCGCGTCGCAGACGGTTCCAGGCGTTTTATGTACATGGAGCTTGTAAGCGCCCCGCCAGGCCTTTACATAGCCGTCCACAACTTCCGGCACACGCTTGAGCAGGTGCTCGTAAACCTCTGGCGTCAGGGTCCGGATGGAGACCGCCAGCTCTGCTGTATCTGGGATGATGTTGGAGGCCGTGCCGCTGTGGAAAGAACCTACGGTCAGCGTGGCAAACAGGTCGGGATCGACTTCCCGCGGGATGATCAAGTTCAGCGCCGTGCTTAGTTCGTTTGCAATCAGCATAGGGTCGATTGCTTTATGCGGTTCCGAGGAATGTCCGCCCTGACCCTGGATGGCCACATAGAAGGTCGCCATGGAACCGGAGGTGACTGTGGGGCTGTAGCGCAGCTTTCCCGTCTCGTCCCCAGGCCAGACATGCAGCGCCATAGCCGCGTCCACCTTGGGATTTTCCAGAAGGCCGTCCTCCACCATCGTCCGGGAGCCGTAGCCCATTTCCTCGCCAGGCTGGAACATCAGCTTTACCTGTCCAGGCAGTTCGTCCTCCATATCCTTGAGGATCTGTGCCGCCCCCAGCAGCATGGCCGCATGGGCGTCGTGGCCGCAGGAGTGCATACAGCCGTTTGCGGAGGCAAAAGGCAGCCCGGTTTCCTCCGTCATCGGCAGGCCGTCCATATCCGCCCGCAGCAGGAAGCAGGGGCCAGACTTCCCGATCATCCCGACAACGCCGGTAGCGTTGGGCGTATCCGGGCTTCCAGCCAGCGCGGCGACCGCCCGGTCCTCCGGCTTATGGATGCCGCATGGTTTGTTCTGCACGCCCATTTCCGTCAGCCGTTTTGCCACATATGCCGCCGTTTGCGGTGTGGATACGCCAAATTCGGGAATCTGGTGCAGGTACCGGCGGTCGGCACGGATAATTTCCTCCATCCCCTTTGCTTTTGCCAGTATTTCCTTCATGTATCTCCCTCCCTTTGTCAAATTGATCCGCAGATCACAGATCCAAATACAGCTCTCTTGGAAACGGCAGCGAGTCAAGATTTTATTGTATTTGCATCTTTCCTGTATAATAGCACATTTATCGTGCAAATGCAAGTTTTTTCCGTGCGATTTTTACCAAAGATATTTCTTATGCCGCAAAAAAGAAAAACGGCTCGCAAGAGCCGTTTTTTTATGTAAATTCTATCCAGCCTTACTGGTTGCTCTCTTCACACAGGGCGTCGCCGCCGTTTTCCTGGAAAAACAATTCTGCCGCAGACATACGCGGATAGTTTCGGGCGCCGTTCTTTTTTACAGTTTTCCAGTCCGGCGTAATGTTCATGCGCATCCGCTTCAGATATCCATAAAATTGCCGCAGCTCCGCCTCGCTGAAATCCCCTAGCGCCGTCTGGTCGGAATATTCTTCTTCTGTTTTCAAGATTTCATACATTTTAAGGCCTTTTTCGGTGGGATACAGCGCTCGATTCTTCAAATTGCACGGATACTTTTTCTTATATACGAAGCCCGAGACGCACAGCTTTTCCACAGAACGGGAAGCGGTGGAGCGATCTATCATCAGTTCTTCACAAATACGTTCCAGAATCGTCCCAGGATTCTCGCAAATGCGCACCAAGTACACATATTGATTTTTTGCGAGGCCGTATTCCCGAAATTCAATGTTGCTGATTCCTTCAAAGCAACGATACAGCGCGCCGATCTCGCGTAAAATTTGCTTCTCTAGTTGTATCATATCAAACTCCTAATCCCGCCTTTGAGAAGGAATGGAACCCTTTCCCGTGCCAATTCCCGTCTTTAGGCCTGACGTTCCAGCGGATGAATCTATTGTAGCAGGACTGCGCGGGAAAGTCTATCATAAATTTTATTTGAAAAGTCCCTGCGATTTTTTGGAATTGCAATCTTGCGAAAGAACCCCTATAATAGGGTGCACAGAAATTTACAGAAAAGAGGGAGAGCGTTATGTCAACCCAAGTGGGATGGAGCGAATCGCTGCGCCAGGGCGTCACACCGACGCTGCGGGAGCAGGTGCGGCTGATTATCCAGCTCAGCATTCCCGCCATCCTGGCAGAGATCAGCGCCATTGCCATGCAGTATATCGATGCAGCTATGGTGGGAAGCCTTGGCGCGGACGCTTCAGCGTCCATCGGCCTGATCTCCACAACGACCTGGCTGTTCGGTGGCTTATGCGTGGCTGCTGCCAACGGTTTCTCCGTGCAAATTGCCCACCTGGTCGGCGCGGAGAAGCTCCAGGATGCGCAAAATGTGCTGCGGCAGGCGCTGGTGACGGCGCTGATTTTGGGCATGCTGTTTTCCGCAGTGGGAATTCTGATCAGCGGCAGGCTTCCCATCTGGCTGCATGGCGATGCAGATATCTGCCCAACTTCCTCCAAATACTTTTTCATCTACGCCTGCGCTCTCCCAGCCATACAGTTCCGGCAGGCTTCCGGCGCAATGCTGCAATGCAGCGGCGATATGCGCACCCCCAGTTTGCTGAATATTTTAATGTGCTTCCTGGACGTGGTGTTCAACAGCTTGTTGATCTTCCCTACCCGGACGGTCCAACTCCTGGGGCTGCATTTCATCATGCCAGGGGCGGGCATGGGCGTCGCTGGGGCCGCCCTTGGCACATCCCTGTCGGAAGCGGTTACTGCCATTTTGATGCTGTATGCCCTTTGCTTCCGTTCCCCGCAGCTGCGGCTGCAAAAAGGCGGGAGCTGGCGTTTGACGGCCCCTTGCCTGCGGACAGCGGCGCGGCTGGCTCTGCCGATGGCGCTGGAACGCGCCGTCCTGAGCAGCGCCCAGATTGTCACGACCCGTATTGTGGCCCCACTGGGTAAAATTTCCGTAGCGGCCAATTCCCTGGCCGTAACGGCGGAAAGCCTCTGCTATATGCCAGGCATGGGCATTGCCGCCGCCGCTACAACCTTGGTGGGCCAAAGCATTGGCGCGGGACGGAAGGATATGGCCCAGCGGTTCGCACGGCTGACGGTAGCCCTGGGGGCCGTTGTTATGACCTTCGCCGGGGTGTTGATGTTCCTGTTTGCCCCTGTCATGTTCGCCATGCTGACGCCAGATCTGGCAATCCGTGCGCTTGGCGTGCAGGTGCTGCGCATCGAAGCCTTTGCCGAGCCGCTGTTCGCCGTTGCTATTGTCACAAGCGGCGCTTTGCGCGGCGCCGGCGATACCCTGGCTCCCAGCCTCTTTAACCTGTTCAGCATGTGGGGCGTCCGCGTCACGGTTTCCATCCTCCTCGCCCCCAGATTCGGCCTGCCCGGCGTCTGGACCGCCATGTGCGGGGAACTGTGCGTGCGGGGACTCCTGTTCCTGGTGCGCCTGCTGCGCGGCCGGTGGATTCCAGCCGCCGTCGCATTACCTTCCCCCTCCGAATAAACCGGCGTGCAAAAGTTTACGGAACATTTCCAGGAGAAGACCATAGCAGCCAGCCATGTCTTTTCTTTCCAGGATATTCTCTGCAAAACAGCCAAGTTTTTTCGTGGTTCATCCAAGAATTTTCTATCGTAATTTCTGTTGGCTTTCGCTAAAATGTAAGTCGGTTTGGAGGCAAAATACTCCCAACCTCACAAAATTTATTAGGAGGAACTACGATGAAAAAGACTCTTGCACTGCTCTTGTCCGTCCTGATGCTGGTAACCCTGTTGGCTGCCTGCGGCGGTGACAGCGGCACGCCCGATACCTCTGGCGATTCCCAGCAGGAGGAAAATGCCGGCACCCCCGAGGAACCCAGCAACGACGAGCCTGAGGCCCCTGCTGCCGGCGGCACCGTCGGCGTGTGCATCTACCAGTTTACCGACGCCTTCATGACTACTTACCGGAATGCCCTCCAGGAAATCCTGGAAAGCAAGGGCTATAATGTCACTACCGTGGACGGTGCCAACGACCAGGCGAAGCAGAACGAGCAAATCAACACCTTCATCACCCAGGGTGTTGACGCGCTGATCATCAATCCCGTCATGACCTCCGCCGCCGACCAGATCATTGCCACCGTGCAGGCTGCCGGCATCCCCACCGTCCTGATCAACCGCGAGCCCACCGCTGACCAGATGGCCGTTTATGACAAACTGGTCTACGTTGGCTGCGACGCCCGCCAGTCCGGCACCATGCAGGGCGAGCTGATCCTGGATACCCCCAACGGCGGCGATATCAACGGCGACGGCAAGGTTTCCTACATCATGGTCCAGGGCGACCCCGAGAACGTCGACGCCCAGTACCGTACGGAATTCTCCGTTAAGGCTCTGACCGACGCCGGTGTGGAAGTCGAAGAACTGAACCTCACCCGCGGCGACTGGATGCGTGAGCGCGGCCAGGAAATCGTGGCCAACGACCTCGCCCAGTTCGGCAGCGCCGTCGAAGTCGTCTTCTGCAACAACGACGATATGGCCATCGGCGCCCTCCAGGCCATCCAGGCCGCAGGCCGCAAGGTCAACGAGGATATCTACCTGGTTGGCGTTGACGCCCTGGACGCCGCTCTGGAAGAAGTGAAGAACGGCAACATGACCGGCACCGTGCTGAACGACGCCAACGGCCAGGCTACCGCGGCTGTGGAGCAGATGGAATTGCTGCTGGGCGGCAAGACCTTTGCTGCCGGCGAGCAGAGCGTGTACGTTGACTACGTGAAGGTTACGCCCGATAACGTCGGCGACTTCATGGGCTGATCTATTTAAGCAAAGCAGCTTTTCAAAGGGTGCGTGCGCAAGTGCGCACGCACCCTTTCTTGTGATCTGATCATTTAGAAAATCGATAGGGGGGAGCGAACGTTGTCAGAATATCGTTTGGAAATGCATGATGTGGTTAAGACCTTTCCCGGCGTCAAGGCGCTGGATCATGCGCAGTTGAAGCTCCGCCCCGGCACCGTGCACGCCCTGATGGGAGAAAACGGCGCCGGAAAGTCCACGCTGATGAAATGTATGTTCGGCATTTATCACATGGACGAGGGCGAGGTAGTTTATGAGGGCGAACGGGTCCAAATTAAAGGCCCGCTGGACGCCTTGAATCGGGGCATTGCTATGGTGCATCAGGAATTGCAGCCAATCCCCGAGCGCAGCATCGGCGAAAACATCTATGTGGGCCGGTATCCGCTAAAGAAAATCGGTCCGATCTCCATCGTAGACCATGCGAAAATGTATGAGGACGCCGCCAAGGTTTTGAAGGAAGTCCATTTGAACTTTAACCCCAAAGCGAAACTGGGGTCTTTAAGCGTTTCCCAGATGCAGCTTGTGGAAATCGCCAAAGCCGTCTCCGCCGACTGCAAAGTCCTAATCCTGGACGAACCAACCTCCTCCCTGACCGCTGCCGAAGTGGAGGCGCTGTTTACCATCGTGAACGAGCTGCGGGCCAAGGGCGTTTCCATCGTGTACATCAGCCATAAGATGGACGAAATCCTCCGGATTAGCGACGAGGTGACCATCATGCGCGACGGGCAGTATATTGGCACCTGGGAGGCCAAAGAACTGAGCACGGACTTCATCATCACCAAGATGGTGGGCCGGGAGCTGTCGAACTTGTTCCCACAGCGGGAGAATGTCCCCGGCGAGGTGGTTTTCGAGGTGGAAGACTTCACCTCCATCAACCCCAAGAGTTTTCGTCATGCCACATTTAACGTCCGTAAGGGTGAAATTTTAGGCGTAGCGGGCCTGGTGGGCGCGCAGCGCACTGAACTGATGGAAGGCCTGTTCGGCCTCCGGAGCCATACCTCCGGCAAGATTACATACCAGGGCCGGGAACTGAAAATCAACCATCCTAAGGATGCCATCAACAACGGCATCGCCATGCTGACAGAGGACCGCCGGGCAACGGGCATTCTGGGCGTGCTGTCCATTGCGGACAATGTGTCGATTGCCTCCTTAAACCAGTACCTGATCGGCGGCATTATGCTGAACGACGGGAAAATTGAAAAGCTGGTACAGGAGAATGTTAATAAACTGTCCATTAAAACGCCGTCCTCTAAAACGCAGATCCAATCCCTCTCCGGCGGCAACCAGCAGAAAGTGCTGATCAGCCGCTGGCTTGCCAATGACCCAGACGTTTTTATCTTGGATGAACCGACCCGCGGTATCGACGTGGGCGCCAAATACGAAATCTACTGCATTATCGCTGACCTTGCCAAACAAGGCAAAAGTGTCATTATGATTTCCTCGGAAATGAGCGAGCTGATTGGTATGTCCGACCGGGTGATGGTCATGTGTGACGGCCGCGTTACCGGCTTTATCGACGGCGCGGAGGCCAACCAGGAAAATATTATGGCGCTAGCGACGCAGTTTGAATAAGGAGGAGAGAACACCATGGGAGAGACAAAGGGAATGGCGCTGAATGGGAAAAGCGTCATAAAATTCATTTCCGACCACGCAATTATTTTCCTGATCATCCTGCTGGCCCTGTTCACTTGGCGGAACAGCCAGAACTTTATGAGCAAGGATAACTTGAACAATCTGATCTCCAACGTGGCTCCGCGGTTTATCATCGCCTGCGGCGTGTCCGGGTGCCTGATCACAAAGGGCACCGACTTGTCAGCGGGCCGTCAGGTTGGCCTGGCGGCGTGCCTGGCCGCCATGATGCAGCAAACCTTGGATTACAGCGCACGGGTGTTTGACTGGATGCCCGATATGCATTGGACAGTGGCCCTTATCATCACGGTGGTGATTATGGGCTGCATCGGAGCGGTGAACGGCTCTGTCATCGCTTTCTTGAAAGTCCCGCCCTTCATCGCAACCCTGGGTATGCAGACCCTGGTTTACGGCGCGTGCCAAATCATTACCGGCAACCAGCCCATCGGCGGATTCAAGGAGAGCTACCGCGCCCTGGCCAGCGGCAACTTCTTCGACAACCGTTTCCCCCTGCCCCTGCCCTACCTGCTCCTCCCTGCATTGCTGGTTGGCATCTTTATGTGGTTCCTTTACAACAAAACACGGCACGGTAAGTACATGTATGCCATTGGCGGCAATGAGAACGCCGCCCAGGTGGCCGGCGTGAACGTCACCGCCTCCCTCATCCGCATCTACATCCTGGCTGCCGTCATGTACGCCCTGGCCGGCTTCCTGGTCGGTTCCAAGGCGGGCGGCGCTTCCACCGCTACCGGGTCCGGTTATGAGCTGGAAGCCATCGCGGCCTGCACCATCGGCGGCGTCTCCGTCAACGGCGGCGTCGGCAGGATCTCCGGTATCCTCGTTGGCGTGCTGGTGTTTGAGGTGCTGAAAATCTGCCTCCAGTTCCTCCGCTTCGACCCGGCTTATACCTACATCGCCCAGGGCTTGGTTATCATCGTGGCCGTTGCGCTGGACCTGCGGAAGTATCTGGCAAAGAAGTAAGATGGACGAGAAGAAACGTCCGGACCGGAAGGATCTCAACGCCATTGAACGGTTTTACGAACACTTTCGCGGCGTTCCGGTTAAATATCTGGATATTTTCATCGGCGTCTGTGTTGCGGCACTGGTAATTGTACTGGTTATGGGCATGATAAACCGATGAAATGCGACTCGCAGGGGCTGGCGTGCGCCGGCCCCTGCTTTCAAACCTATGGACCGCTGGAAGGAGGACCTTACCCTGCATGGAAAAATACCGGGTTTTACTGGCTGACGATGAGGAGGAAATCCGCACGGGCATCAGCCGGAAGATCGACTGGAACGCGCTGGGCTTCACGCTGGTAGCCGAGGCCGCCAACGGCGAGGAAGCCTTGGAGCTGGCGGAACAGCTGCGTCCGGATGTGGTGCTTACCGATATTAAAATGCCTTTCATGGATGGGCTGGAGCTGTGCAGGAGGCTGCGGCAGTTCCTGCCTGGCGCGGGGCTGGTGGTATTCTCCGGGTTTGACGATTTCGAGTACGCCCGGCAGGCGGTAGGCATGGGCGTGTTTGAGTACATCCTCAAACCAATCACCGCGCCGGAACTGAGCGAAGTCCTGACCCGCCTGCGCCAAAAGCTGGATACCCAGCGGCTGGAACGCCGGGATATGGAGGTCCTGCGCCGCCGGTATGAGGAAAGTCTTCCGGTTCTGCGGGAGCTGTTTTATACCCGCCTTTTGAGCGGGCAGCTGAGTCCCGAACAAGTCCGGGAACGGGCGGCACGGTATGAAATCGAGCTGCCGGACGGCCTTTGGACAGCCGCCTTGGTCCATGTGGATGCTTTGGGCCGGGACGAGCTGCTTTTGCTGTCTGTCCAGTCCTTTTTGAGCGAGCATTTCAGCCTGGACGGCGCACAGGCCCGAGTGGTGCTTTATGGCGATATGGCAGCGCTGCTGGTGCGGCTGTCCGGTGTGGACCGGCTCTATCCGCTGCTGGATGAACTGGAACGGCTGTCATGGCTGTCCCAGAGCTATTTGGGCGTCTCGCTGACAACCGGCGTGGGCCTGCCCTGCCAGGGACCGGAGGAACTGTGCCGCAGCATAGAGGGGGCACGGTCGGCGCTGGATTACCGGGTTCTTATGGGCGGCAGCCGGGTAATTTACATCGGCGATTTGGAGCCGAAGGCCACGGCTACCCTATCTTTTGAGGAAGAAGACCAACGTGCATTGTCCTCTGCCATCAAGCTGGGAACTCCAGAACAGGTGAAATCGGTGGTGCAGGTGCTGATCGAGCGCATCCCCCAGGCGGGACTGGCTCTGTCCCAGGGACATCTGTTTTTGTTGGAGCTGGTCACCTGCCTGCTGCGGCTGACCCGTTCAGCAGGCGTCCCTGTAAAGGATGTTTTCGGTGAGGGTTTCAGCGGCGCTGTATCAATTTCCGATTTTTCCAGTTTGGAAGAACTGGGCCGCTGGATCGAAACTCGCTGCCTGCGCCTCCATGAACTGCTGGGCCGGCAGCGGTCGGACTTCACCTGGGGACTGATCGAACGGGCCAAGGACTATATCGCCGGCCATTATGCCGACGAACAGCTAAGCGTGGAATCCCTCTGCTCCCACATTCACCTTTCCCCCGCCTACTTTTCCACCCTCTTCAAACGGGAAACGGGTATCAGCTTCACCGCATATGTCACCCAAGTACGGATGGAGGAGGCTGTGCGCCTCCTGCGGGAAACCGATGAAAAAACGTACCGGATTGCTGAACAGACCGGGTACTCCGACCCCAACTACTTCAGCTACGTCTTCAAAAAACGGTATGGCGTCTCACCTTCCAAATTCCGGGCGGGATTGAAAAAATGAAGGAAGTGTTTACAATGTCTCTGCATCACTGGAAAGCGTTGGCATTGGCTGTCCTCTTGGCGGCCTTTCTGACAGGCTGCGGCGACGCACAGCTGCATGGCGTCGTTCAAGAAATCCAAACTGGAGACGATGGGCAAGTTTGCGCCTTTATCATCCAAACCGGCGCCAAACAAGTTGGCGTTCTCTTAACGGGGGAAACCCGTCTTTACCCCGCAGGTGAAGGCGCCTGGGCGAGCGATGAGCTGCGGGCCGCGTTTGAGTCCGAACTACAGCCAGGCACAGAGGTTTCTATCAGGCATCTGCCGGGCAGAAAGAAGCTGACGGCCGAAGACGGCAGCTCTGTTATTGCCTACGAAGCGGATTCGATCGATATTATGACGGTTCTGAAGCAGAACGCCGCGGCGCTTTCGGACGGTACGCCGTTGGACATCGTGGAATTCAGTCCCTTTTCGTACACCTATAAGCTGACAGATGGTACAGAGCTGTTATGGGTATCTTTTCCCATTGGCCCGGAAAACTCCTATGTCATAGGGAAGGAAAGTTATGATGACCTCAGCGAACAGGCAAAGGAAAGGGTTTCGGCCTACTATGAGGAACAAGGCCTGCTCTACAATGAGGCGGAAGAGCTGGAAAAAGCCTATGCTGTCTATCTGGAGGAAGGCAGCGAATTTCAAGGCTGTTCTGTCCAGCAAACGGTGTCTCCCTCTGCCTCCAGCGAGCGGGTACTGTATTTCCTGACCACGGTAAGCCTCCCCTTGTTCCATGGGGACGGATGTACCAACTATGAACTGCGCCGCGGCGCTGCTTTCAACCGGGAGACGGGGGAAGTGCTCAACCCATGGGACTTGTTTACTTGCCCAGAGGCAGCGGTAAAACAGGCAATTTTGAAGCAAAACGAACCGCTGGGGCCGGAGCTTCTGGCAGAGATGGAAGCCGTCTCTTGGGCGGAACGCCTTGTGATGTTCCCCGATAGAGTGGAAATCGGCTTTGAAGCGGGAACTCTGCCCAGTGAAGCGCACACCTGTTTTTTGTACGCAGATTTCGACAGCCTTCCAGGTTTGCTTCAGCCTTGGGCTGTCCCCATTCAAAAGGAGTAACCCGAACCTCATGCCGCATTGTCCTTGATCGATTTCAGAAGGGAGGAGCCAGCGTGACGTTTTTCCGCAGCCTAGCCGCCCAATGGGTGCGGCGCTACCGCAAAATGAGCATTCAAATGGTTCTCTCCCTTTCCTTTACCGCCGTGGCAGCGGCGGGAATCCTGCTGATGGGCGTGAGCTTTATTTGGCGTTTTTCCGCAGCCAGCGAACAGACGGCAGCCGAAAACAGCCAGCGCATCCTGGCTCAGGCGAACCTGAGCCTGGACAGTTATCTCCGGCGGATGATGCGCATTGCCGACACGGTATATTACCGGGTAATCAAAAATACGGACCTGGCGGAAGGCAGCTATGTGGAGGCGCTGGGGTTGCTGTACGAGGAAAACAGGGATGATTTGGTTTCCCTGGCTGTCTTTGACAGCCAGGGAACGGCAGTAGCCGCCGTTCCTCTCGCCGCAATAAAAGCGGGGGCCGACCCCGCCGGGAGCGAATGGTTCCAGGCTGCCAGCCGGAATATGGAGAACCTGCATTTTTCGACCCCGCATGTTCAGAACCTCTTTGACGACCCGGTTTCTCCCTATCGCTGGGTAGTATCCCTGAGCCATCACGTGGAGCTGACACGGGACGGCGTGACAGAGGGCGGCGTACTGCTGGTAGATATGAGCTTCAGCGGCATTGAGCAGGTGTGCCAGGATGTGACGCTGGACAAAGGCGGTTACCTGTATCTGATTGATGGGAGCGGCGAACTCATCTACCATCCCCGGCAGCAGCTGATCTATGCCGGCCTTTTGGAGGAAAACAACCGCGCCGCCGCAGGCTACCGGGATGGGAGCCATACGGAAGAATTCCAGGGACAGTCCAGGCAGGTGACGGTCAAAACCGTGGGTTATACCGGCTGGAAGCTGGTGGGCGTGGCTCCGGCGGAGAGCTGGACAGTATCCTCCCAATTGTTTGCGTTCGGTTTGTTCCTGCTGTTCTTCGCCACGTTCCTCATGGCCTTTCTGAACTTCCTTATCTCCGCCCGCATTTCCGACCCCATCCGCCGGCTGGACAAAGCCGTCAAGGCCCTGGAGAGCGGCCAGGAGGTGGAAATCGAGGTCATTGGCTGCTACGAATTGCAGCATTTAAGCCGCTCTGTGCGCTCCATGGTCTCCACTATGCGGCATCTGATGGACGATATTATCCAGCAGGAGGGACAGAAGCGCCGCAATGAATTGGAGGTCTTACAGTCCCAGATCAACCCTCATTTTTTATACAACACCTTGGATTCCGTTGTCTGGATGACGGAGGCGGGACAACAGGCGGAAGCCATCCAGATGGTTGCCTCCCTGGCCCGGTTCTTCCGGATTTCTTTGAGTAAGGGCAGGAGCATCATCCCCCTCTCCGATGAGTTGGAACATGCCCGGCACTATATGAACATCCAACAAATCCGTTTTAAAAACCAGTTCACCACAAAAATTGAAGCCCAGGCGGGGGCGGAGGATTTGTATACCTTGAAGCTGATCGTACAGCCCCTTTTGGAAAATGCCATCTACCACGGCATGGCCGGAGCGGAAGACGATGGCGTCATCTCTGTTACCGCTTACCGCGAAGGAGACAACCTGTTCATTGATGTTGCCGACAACGGCGTTGGAATGCGGCCTGAAACCGCCGCTTCCCTCTTGAGCGGAGACCGGCCCGCGGTGCAGTCCAGCGGTTCCGGAACCGGTGTGCGGAACGTCCACGAACGCATCCGCCTCACCTTTGGGCAGGGCTATGGCCTGACCATCCTCAGCGAACCGGACGAGGGTACGTTGGTCCGCATCCGCCTCCCTGCCCTCACCCGGGATGAGGCCGCCCACTGCCAGCAGGAGGGGGACATCTTATGAAAACGCAAAAGAATAGCTTTGTGGAGGCCGTCATTCTGGGCACGCTGGGGCTGCTGGTGCTCTTGACGCTGCTCATCCCCCAGCTGATGCGGGACCGGAGGGATACACGGTTGCTCTCCTTGTCCGTCCTGCTGCGGGATACGGACAGTTCGAACTGGAACGTAGCCCGTCAAGGTATGGAACAGGCCGCAGACGAACTGGGGGCAGAACTGCGCTTTTTGACCCTTACCGTTCAGAATGACACCAAAGAACAAGAGGAAATCCTGCGCCGTGAGGTGGAGGGCGGCGCGGACGCTTTGATCGCTGTTCCGGCAAATCCCGAAGCCCTGTGCGCAGCCCTGAACCGCCTGCCGGACGCCTGTCCAATGATTATGCTGGAAGTATCCGCGGAGGACGGTGCAGCGGCAGTCGCTCCTGACAATGAAGAGCTGGGCCGGAAATTGGCGGAAACATTGCTGGAAGATTGGAACAGCGGGAAAGTCCTTCTGCTGGACAACAGTGCCGCCTGTCCGGAAGTGCGTATTCGTTTAGAGGCTGCACGGGAAGTCTTGGCCGCGTCCAATGTGCCTGCGATTGAGATAAACGCCCTGCCGGATTACCGGGTCCCTACACGGTGGGCGATGACTTTTGAAGACGGGGCTACCCGTCAAGCGGTTGAAAATAAAGAAACACAAGGTCAAGTTTTCGCCTTGTACGGCGTAGGAAGTTCAACTTCTGTCACTTCCCAACTGGAAAAAGGGAATATTACCGCCGTTGCCGCCTGGAGCGATTACGCGGCTGGTTATTTAGCGGTACAGCAGGCTGTACAGGCGATTGAAAACCGTATCCAGGAACTGGACCCGCTGCCGTTTTCCATTGTGCGAGGGGAGGATATTTATGCGCCCGAAAACCAAAAGCTGCTGTTCCCAGTCACTTCTTAACGCGCTGATCCTGGCGCTGACGCTGGTGTTTCTCCCCTCCTGCGGGGCGGATACGCCGCAGGATGACAGTCTCCGGATCGGCGTGGCCCTTTATACGCAGGATGATACGTTCATCTCTGCCCTTGCGCAAAGCTTGGAGCAGCTTGCACAGGAGGAGGAGAGCCGGATCGGGCAGAAAATCACGCTGCTGATCTCCGATAGCCGAAGCAACCAGACCACCCAAATGGGACAGGTAGACCGCTTCCTTGCGCGGGGCTGTGACGTGCTGTGTGTGAACATCGTAGACCGGACTGCGGCGGCGGTGATCGTTGACAAAGCCGAAGCGGAGGGCGTGCCGCTGATCTTCTTCAACCGCCAGCCAGTGGATGAGGACATCCAGCGCTGGAACCAGACCTTCTATGTAGGAGCCAGCGCTCAGGAGAGCGGCGCCCTCCAGGGACAGCTGGTACTGGATGCCTGGCAGTCTGACCCGGTACGCTGGGACCGCAGCGGCGACGGCGTGCTCCAATACGTCATGCTGGAAGGGGAACCAGGACATCAAGATTCCCTCCTCCGCACAGAATACACCATCCAGGCCATTACCGACGGCGGCGTGGAGGTAGAGCGTCTGGCGCGGGACACCGCCAATTGGAACCGTGCCCAATCTGCCGCACGAATGACGCATTGGCTGGAAGAATTTGGGGAACAGATTGAAGTCATCCTTTCCAACAACGACGATATGGCTCTGGGAGCCATCGACGCTTTGAGCGAGACGGGCCGTGCATTAGAAGACTGGCCGCTGATCGTCGGTATCGATGCGACAGCCCCGGCCCTGGAGGCAGTTGCCGCCGGGCAGCTGTATGGAACCGTCCACAACGACGAGCGGGGACAAGCACAAGCGATGTTAAACCTCTCCCTTGCCCTTTATGCCGGCGAAGACCCCGGCGGCGCGGTGGATCTGGAGGATGACCATTATATCTGGCTGCCTTACCGTCAGGTTACACAAGACAACCTCAGCGCCTTCCGGACGCCCTGACACACCGCAGACAGCAGTAAACCGAAAAACAGGCTGACCGATGGATTTGTTCAAAATCCTCTGTCAGCCTGTTTGGTTGTGCGCTGGGGCTGCGAATCCGCCGCGTTATGGAAATTTAATAGCATTTGCACCGCTTGGGCGCGGGATACATTCCCATCGACGTATGCAATTCTATCATAAAAAAACGGCAGGGCTAGGATAATACCATCCCCCAGCCCTGCCTGCGGTCTTTACGTTTTGACTTGCAGCTGCAAATTGGCTTGTTCCACTTTCAGCTTCGACAGCAGGAAGGCAATTACAAGATTGATGATCATGGGGAGCCATAAGTACATGAAATACAGCATTTGAATGCAGGAATCAGGCTGGTTTGCCGCGTTCGGAATATAGCCGCTGGCCTCCAGGAGCCATCCCGACAGCGCAACGCCGATCCCGCCGCCGATCTTCACGCCCAAGGAGGTGCAGGAATACAACGTCCCATCCATCCGTTTGTGCTCGGTCAGGAAGGTGTATTCCGAACAGGAGGCGATCAATGCGTTCAAATCGCCTTGCAGAGGACTCATGCCCAGCGCCGCCACACCGGAGAAGAACAGCATCAAGGGCAGGTTGTGCAGGTAAGCGCTGACGAGCACCAGTCCCCGCGCCGCCGCCGCGGCCGTGTATCCGGCGAGGTTGATCTTGTACATGCCGTTCATCTTTTTTACGATCATAGGCGTCAGCAGCAGTCCGCAGATCAACGGGATGTTGATTGCCATTGAAAATACGCCCAACAGGTTTTCGTTCAACAGGACATAGGTCATGAAATACAGGCCCATGTTCAGCGTTGCGGTGTAAAGCTGGGTGAGGATGTACACACAGCAGATGATCAGGTAATACCGGTTCTTTACCAAGGTCTTCATCGTCTCAAGAAAGCTGTAACGCTCCTCTGGGGCGGTATTGGCATCCGCTGCCAGTTCCTCCGGCGGGAGTTCTTTTACCGACAGCACAGACAGGGAGTTGACTGCTAGGCCAATAACGGCATATATAATTGCCACCGTCCGCCAGCCCGCCGCGCCGCCTCCCATCGCATTGACAAATCCGACCGTGACCGCCTGGATGAGCATACTGGTCGCAAAGGCGAAGATGAAGCGGATGGAGCCCATCTGTACCCGCTCGCTGCCGTTCCGGGTGATCAGCGCGGTGAGGGCAGAATAGGCAATGTTGTTCGCGGTGTAGAATACGGCGTTCAACAGCGTATAGCTGATGAAAAACCAGGCGTATTTGGCAAAGTCCCCCAGGTTCACCGGAATGGCGAAAACCGCAGCCAGCGTAATCGCACAGCCAAAATACCCCCACAACATCCAGGGCCGGGCCTGGCCCATACGGGTACGTGTTTTATCGATCATAGAGCCAAAGAAAATATCGCTTACGCCATCAAACAGCTTGGAAAACAACATCAGCGTACCCACGACGCCCGCGTTCAGGCCTACGGTGTCCGTCAGGTAGATCATCACAAAGGTCGACAGCAGGGCATAAACCACATTGCCTGCAATGTCACCCGAACCGTATCCGATCTTATTATACCAGCGCAAATAGATTTTTTCTTCCATAGGGAACATCCTCCTCTCCTTATTTGGGGCAAGGAATCAGCCGAAGCTGGAAACGAAACCTTTTTTCTTCAAACCGGTATTGCTCCTTCAGACGCGGCCCACAGCTCTGGGAACCAATCCCCGCCTGGGCATAGTCTAAACAAAGAACGGTACTTCCAGAGGGCCGCAGCTCAAAATGATGCGCCCGTTCTGCCAGCTCCTCTTGCGTGTAGGGCGACGCGCTGAAAGAAAACTTGTCCGGACTGACCACAGTCAATCCATGTCCGCTGCTGCCGCTGGCCGTTACATAGTCACAGCCGTAACGGCTCCCGTTCTCCTGGGGCCGGATGTAGTCCTCATGCAGTTCCGCCGCCGTGCCGGAAAACAACCCGTGATAGCACGCCCGGCGTTTATCGCAGTAACTCTCCTGGGGCCCCAGGCCACAGTAATCCACATGTTCCAGGCTCTCAGGCAAAAACAGCCGCAGGCCAAACCGGGGAAGCTCCGGGAACTCCTCCGCCTTTTCCACATCCATTGCCACATCAACCGCACCGCTGTTCCAAATGGTCCAGGTGGTTTCCAGCGTCAGTATCCGTTGGACCGCAGGAGCCGTCATGGACATCTGCGTCCGGATAATGACGGTCTGGCCCGCCGTCTCATAGGCCGTTTCATAGGCCCTGGCTTTTGCCCAGTCATAATGCGCCCGCAGCCACAATTCTTTAACCGCAATATCGTTGTCTGTCGGGGCGCGCCAAATGTTCAGCTCCATCGGTTTATCCATCAAGCGCCGGCCTTTGTACCGCAGGTCCGAAAAAAGACCCGTCCGCATGTCATATTGATACCGGAAGGAATCCCCCTGAATAGTCAGGAAAGCCCCTGCCTCCTCTGCTGTGGGCGTTTTAGAGGACGAACGCAGATCTTCCAGCAGCTGTAAAACCGTCTGGTTCCTGCCGTCGAGATTTTCCACCGGAAGCTCGTCAAACCCCAATTCGTACCCGGCGGGCATGAATTGGCAAGTGTTCTTCAAACGGTAAATCAGCCGGAGAAACACCTCCCCTTTTTCCGGAACGGAGATGTCTACATGCAGAACCCCCTCCCCATGGGGCAGAATTGAGGGGCACTCCAAGCGGCCGGATTCCAATACCCTGCCATCACAGGCCAGCTCATAGAAAACTTCCAGATAATCCTGCAAATCTGTGAAATCCAGGTAGTTATGGAGGCGTACCGCATCCGGCGCAAGCCATGCAGCCCGGGCTGGACGGTGTACGTTTTTATATTCCAGCAATCCCGTATGGGGCGTCCGGTCGGGGTAGGTGAGGCCGTCCAGGCAGAAATTGCCGTCGTGGATGCGCTCGCCGTGGTCGCCGCCATAGAAATAACGGGGTTTCCCATTCTCCGCAAGGCCATGGTATACCGCATGGTCGCTCCACTCCCAAACAAAACCGCCGCACATGACAGCATGTTCCTGGAACAGCTGGAAATAATCCTCCAGGTCTCCGGGGCCATTACCCATGGAATGGCAGTATTCCACCAAAAGAAGCGGTTTGTCCGGGTTTCCATTCAGGTATGCATCCACTTCCTCAAAGGGCGGGTACATCCGGCTGAACAAATCGATGTTGGAAAAATCATAATGGCGCTTTTCACTCCGGTAATACGCTCCCTCATAATGGGTTAGACGGCTGGGATCGTATACTTTGGTCCATGCCAAAGCCCGCTCAAAACAGCCGCCGAACGCGCACTCATTGCCCATAGACCAGACGACGATACAGGGACGGTTTTTCTCCCGCTTGACACACTTCTTCACGCGGTCAAGAATTGCATTGGAAAAGGCGGGATTATCCGCAATAAACGTGTTCCATCGCTTGCTGACGTTCTGGAAATCTGAATCTTCAAAGTAAAATTCCACTGGGCCGTGGCTCTCAATATCCGCTTCATCAATCACCAGAAAACCGTATTCATCACAGAGCTGATAAAACACCGGCGCATTGGGGTAATGACTGGAACGGACGGCATTAAAATTGTGCTGCTTCATGAGGAACAAGTCTTTTTTCATCTGCTCCAGGGAGATTGCCGCACCAGTCACAGGGTCGAAGTCGTGCCGGTTTACCCCGCGGAACTTGATGGCGGCGCCGTTCAGGTACACCACACGGTTCGCGATGTGAATTTCCCGCAGTCCAATGCGGTCTGTGATGGTTTCATTTTCCGTCTCCATCAGAAGCGTATAAAGATAGGGGTGTTCCGGGTTCCAAAGCTGTGGACGCTCGATAACAAATTCCAGGTCGTTGCTCTGGCAGTCCGCCAAAACCAGCATCCTCTGGGCGGCATCCAGGATGGTGACCTTGACGGGAACAGACCGGTGAATGTAGTCCAGGCGGAGCCGCACCAGAGCCTTGCCCTCCTCAATCCGCGTCCGCACAAAGTAATCGAATATACCCTCCGCAGGCCGTTTGAGCAGGTATACATCCCGGAAAATACCGCTGGTGCGGAATTTGTCCTGATCCTCCAAATAGCTGCCGTCGCACCATTTGAGAACCAGCACCGCCAGCACGTTCCGCCCCTCTTTCAGGAACTTGGTGACATGGAATTCCGAGGTGCAGTGGGATACCTGGCTGTAGCCCACGTACTCCCCATTGAGCCAGACGTAAAAGCAGGAATCCACCCCCTCAAAGTTCAGGTAGGCATTGGGCGCGGCTTCATCCCGGCAATAGTCGAAGGCGCGAAGGTAGGCTCCGCAGGGGTTGTCCTGGGGCACGTAGGGCGGGTCGAAGGGGAAGGGATAGCGGATGTTGCTGTATTGCGGAGAGTCGTACCCAATGTGTTGCCAGGTGCTGGGGACGTGGATTTGATCGAATGCTCCTGCGTTGAAATCCACCCTTGGAAAAGCGGTGTCCAGACTGTAGATACTGGGGTAATACCGGAAACGCCATTCCCCGTTCAGCATCTGGATGCGGTCAGACAACGTTCGGTCCCCCACAAGCGGCCCCATCGGCCGGGAAGCCGGGATATAATAGGAACGGTCCGGCAGGGTGTTTTCGTGGAGCATTTGGAGGTTTTCATAGTGGCGCGGGATCAGCATTCTTGTGCCTCCTTTCAAATAAAAAGCGGATGAAAATGGCGGATTATAAATACAGTCCGCTGCTTGATACCTATTTTAGAAAGCAGCCCGCGAAATTACTATGGATTACATTGGACAAAACATGCACAAAATGATATGATCAGAGTACCATCCCAGGAGATTGCGGCACACACTGGCGAAACGCCTGGCAGGGCGCACAAAATGTTGGGCGTATCTTTATGCAATTCAGCAATGGAGGTGTTTTTTGTGTACGTCAACAGCGCCTATTGGCAAAACAGCCGGGTAGATTTCAAAGACCGGACACATCCCCTCTTTGTCGGAAGCTGCGGCACCTATCGGCTCCTTACGCGTCCTGTGCTGCCCAGCCACCGCCCCCGCGGGCGGCTGGATTTCCAGCTCCTGTATATTGCTTCTGGGAAAGCGCAGTTCTATTTCAACGGCGCAGAGAAGATCGTCACCGCTGGACACATGGTTTTCTACCGCCCAAGAGAGGAACAGAAATACCGGTACTACGGCGCAGATCAAACGGAGGTCTATTGGGTGCATTTTACCGGGAATGATGTCACAAACATCCTCCGGCAATATGGCATTTCGGATTCTACCCGCGTTGTGTATACAGGAAACTCCCTGGAGTACAAACGGCTTTTTTCCCGCATGATCCAAGAGCTGCAAATGCGCCGGGAGAATTACGAACAGCTCTTGGTCCTGCTCCTGCGGCAGATTTTCATTGAAATCCAGCGCCGCCTGGCCCAGCGTTCGAAAGCGGGGAACCGCTATATCGAAACGGAAGTCGAAACCGCCGTCCGCCATTTCCAGGCCCATTACAACACCGCTCTCAGCATTGAGGACTACGCCGCTTCCCGCGGTCTCAGCATCAGCTGGTTTATCCGGAATTTCAAGGAGCTGACCGGTTTAACGCCCATGCGTTATATCCTCTCTGTACGCATTGCCAACGCGCAGAACCTGTTGGAAACCACCGAGTACAACATTGCGGAAATCAGCGATATTATCGGCTATGAAAACCCGCTGTACTTCAGCCGGATGTTTAAAAAACAGACAGGCGTCTCGCCGTCCGAATTCCGCAGGCAGCTGCGGAATTATCAGGCGGCTGACGCCGACGATCTCAAATAAAAGGAGTTTTGAAACGATGCGTAAAATTTTATTGGTCATTGATATGCAGAACGATTTCATCAGCGGCGCTCTAGGCACGCCGGAGGCGGAGGCCATCGTCGGGCGGGTGGCAGAGGAAATCGGACGGTATTCTCCTGGGAATGTCATCGCCACCCGGGACACCCATGGGGCGGATTACCTGAAAACGCAGGAAGGCCGGAATTTGCCGGTCGTCCACTGCGTCCAGGGTACGCCCGGCTGGGAACTGCATCCTCAAATTGCCGCCGCTCTGGCAGGATCGGTGATTGTCGACAAGCCCACGTTTGGCTCCCAAAAGCTGGCAGAACTGTTATCTGAGCTGGCAAAGCTGGACGATTTGGACATTACCCTCCTGGGACTGTGTACGGACATCTGTGTCGTATCCAATGCGCTGCTGCTCAAAGCGTTCCTGCCGGAGACGCCTATCCACGTCCTGTCGGACTGCTGCGCCGGGGTGACGCCGGAGAGCCACAAGGCTGCGCTGGACACCATGCGGATGTGCCAGATCGACGTGCGGGAGGCATAACGCAAGAGGCGATTATGCGTTTGTTTTATACATTGTAAGCGTTGGCGGAAAAAGGAGGCGCCTGCATGACAAAGAAGGAAGAAAAACAACATTTGCGGCGGACCATCCGGCGCATGGAAGCGGAATTGCCCGCCGCGTACCTGGAAACGTCCAATACGGCCATTGCGGCGCACCTGCTGGCCATGCCTGCCTATCAGGCGGCGAAGACCGTGTTTTGTTTCATAGGCGCCGGGACGGAGATCAACACCCAGCCCATCCTGGTAGACGCGCTGGCCTGTGGGAAACGGCTCTGCGTCCCGCTTTGCACCGCGCCAGGGCTTATGGAGCCGCGGCAGATTACCGGCCTCAGCGAGTTGTCCCCAGGGGCCTATGAGATTCCTGCGCCGCCGCCGGAAAGCGCCGTTGTGCCCGTCGACGGCATAGACTTCGCTGTCCTCCCCTGTATGACGTGCAGCCGCGGCGGACGCCGCTTAGGCCGGGGCGGCGGGTACTATGACCGTTTTTTGAGCCAGTATCGGGGCGGAGCCGTCCTGCTCTGCCGGGAACGGCTCATTCGGGAGGAAATTCCCATAGAGGTCCACGATATCCCCATTCCATGGGTCCTGACGGAGCGCGCTTTATATGAGGACGGCGCCCCTGCGCGCTTGGGCTGAGGGGAAACTTTGAATGCAATCGAGGTGGGAAGCATATGACCAATCTTTATCTCATCCGCCATGCGGAGGCGGAAGGCAACCTGTACCGCATCGCCCAGGGCCAGCATGACAGCAACCTCACCGACCGGGGCTGGAAGCAGGTGCGGGCGTTGCAGAAACGGTTTGAAAATGTCCATATCGACGCCGTATATTCCAGCGATCTTTACCGCACCTGTGCAACGGCGTCGGCATTGTATAAGCCAAAGGGTCTGCCGCTCCACCGGCGGAAAAGCCTGCGGGAAATCTATGTAGGCGCATGGGAACAGCGGACGTGGGGCGATATCGCCCGGCAGGAGTCCCAGGAGATGGAGGATTTCAGCTATCATATGGACCGCTGGCAGATTCCCGGTGCGGAAACGCCTGGGGAGGTCTTGGCAAGAATTCGGGCCGCCGTGGAGGAAATCGCGGCGGAAAACCCGGACCAGACCGTCGCGGTGTTTTGCCATGGGTACGCGATTCGCCTTCTGCTGGCGAATCTTCAGGGATTCACGCTGGCTGAAACCGGAAGGAAACAGCCTACCGGCGACAACACGGCTGTATCCTTGCTGCAAGCGGAAAATGGCGTTTTAAAAATCGTTTTCCAGAATGACAACCAGCATTTGCAGACGCCGGAATACCTCGCGGGGGAAAAGGTTCGCAAGAGAGCCACCGCGCTGGAGCCAGGCCTGTGGTTTGCCCCCCTGCGCCTGCCGGAACAGGCGGATTTTCTGCGGGAGGCCGGGAAGGTGATCTGGGAAAATCTGGATGAATCCAGACTTTTTGCCAGCGCCGCTGGCCGTACCACAATCATCGGCTATTTAGAAGAAAAGCCTGTGGGCCTTCTCCAGCTGGGGCCGAAAACCGGCTGGATTTCCCTGGCGTACATCCGCCCAGACTGCCGAAAGCGGGGTTTTGGAGTGCAGCTGATTGGCCAGGCCGTCCAGCACACACGGGAACGCGGCGGCGAAACCCTCTATGCCGTGCTGCCGCCGCAGTCGGACACTGAAACTTTTTTCCAGGATTGCGGTTTCCTTCCCCAGGAGCCGTCTGCCGGCGGTCGGATGCTTCTTGTGAAGCAGATCGGCTTTGACCCGGATATTTTGGGGAAATCGTGAACGTTTTGAAAACCTTTGCCGTTATAGGGAGCTTTCGGGAACATTCGTCAAAGAAGGTATTGACAACCTGTGTATGATCTACCTATAATAGTCTCACAGCGTTCATAAAGGGAGTAGCTTGCGTGAGAGAACGCCGTGCAGCCCGTCATCACGGCGGTGGTTCCACCGCCCGGGTTCACGGAAAAAAGCGAGACTTTATCTGTAATCCATTGCTGCCAGTACAGCAGCGTGGGTGCGGTAAAGTCTCGCTGATTTTTTGGAAAGCGGTGGTTTTTTATGGAAATTTGGATTGCGGTGCTGCTGTTTCTCCTGGGTTTGGTTCTCATCATCAAGGGCGGAGACTGGTTTTTGAGCGGGGCTGTCTGGATTGCGGAGGCAACCGGTGTGCCGCGGTTTATCATCGGAGCGACCGTGGTTTCTATTGCCACGACGCTGCCGGAGCTGACCGTCTCCCTAACCGGCGTGCTGCAAGGCGAAGTCGACATGGCCGTTGGCAATGCCGTTGGATCGGTAACCGCAAATCTTGGGTTGATCCTGGGGATCTCTTTGGTGTGTATTCCGTCCAGGGTAAGCCGGGTTCAATTTGAGTTTAAAGCGTTTTTGATGGTTTGCAGTGCGGCGCTGCTGCTGGTATTGTGCAGAAGCGGCGTACTGGCGCTGCTGCCAGGGCTGCTGCTGTTTATAATTTTTGGGCTGTACTTATGGAGCAATCTCCGGGATGCACGGTCCAGCATGACAGAAAACCGTACAAGGAACCGCCGCACGGTCTCCCGGCGGCAGATGGTGCAGAAGCTGGCGCTGTTCGCCATTGGCATTGCGGCCATTGTCGCCGGTTCCCGGCTGTTGATCGACTACGGCAGCGAACTGGCGCTGTTGATGGGCGTACCGTCCAGCATCGTCGGCGTAACAATGGTTGCTGTGGGAACCTCCTTGCCGGAGCTGGTGACAACCTTGACGGCAATTGCAAAAAAAGAGGCCTCTATGTCTGTCGGGAACATTATTGGCGCAAATGTCATTGACTTGACCATGATCCTCCCGGCTTGTACAGCCGTTTCCGGCGGGCAGCTGCTCATCGGCGGGCAGACGACAGCATTGGATCTTCCGGTGTGCCTGCTGCTGTGCTGCACGGCTGTCCTGCCGCCGCTGCTGATGGAGCGGTTTTACCGTTGGCAGGGTGTGATCATGTTGGGAATGTATGCAGGATACGTTGTGACGCTGGTGACATGAGTGGTTCCTTTGCCCTTTTTTCGAAAACTGGCAGTTTATACAAAGAATCCCTTTACAATTCACCATTTTTTGCTATAATAGAACCAGTGGAATACAGGGCTTCCCGTTCCTGTGCGCAGGAATTGCAAAAGGATACGGCCCAAACAAGCAGGAGGATATACGCTATGAAAATGACATTCCGTTGGTATGGTTCCAAGAGCGACAACATCACCTTGAAACAAATCCGGCAAATCCCTGGTATGAGCGGCCTGATGGGCGTTTTGGACGATAAGGCCGCGGGCGAGGTCTGGACGGAAGAGGAAATCAAAGCTTACATCGACGAGGTTCACGCGGCCGGCTTGGAGTGCGAGGTAATCGAGTCTGTCAACGTCCACGAGGACATCAAGATGGGGCTTCCGACCCGGGACCAGTATATCGAAAATTACTGCATCACCATCCGGAATCTGGCAAAGTACGGCGTCAAAGTCATTGTTTATAACTTTATGCCGGTGTTTGACTGGCTGCGCACGGACCTTGCCCGCCTCATCCCGGAAGACGGCTCCAACAGTCTTTATTTCGACGAGGCGGAGTTGGGCGATATGGGGCCGCTGGAGATTGTGCGGAATACGATTGAAAACTGCAACGGCTTCACCCTCCCTGGCTGGGAACCGAACCGCCTGGCAGAGCTGGAAACGACCTTGGAACGCTATAAGAGCATCACGCCGGACGACCTGCGTGCAAATTACAAATATTTCCTGGACGGCATCATCCCCACTTGTGAGGCGTGCGGAGTTGTGATGGCCTGCCATCCGGATGATCCTGCGTGGCCGATCTTTGATTTGCCCCGGATCGCGCACAGCCAGGAAGATTACGACAAGATTGTCGCCCTGCGGGATTCTCCGTGCAATACGCTGTGCCTCTGCACTGGTTCGCTGGGTTCCAACCCGGAGAATGACATTCCGGCAATCATCCGGCATTTTGGCGAAATGGGACGCATCGGGTGCCTGCATGTGCGGAATGTGAAGTATTTGGGCCATCATAAGTTCCGGGAAGCGGCGCACCTGTCTTCCGACGGGGATTTGGATTTGTTTGCGATTATGAAAGCGGTTTACGATACCTGCCCAGATACCTATATCCGTCCAGACCATGGCCGTATGATCTGGGACGAGGTAGGCCGTCCTGGTTACGGTTTGTACGACCGTGCGCTGGGCGCGGCGTATATCAACGGCTTGTGGGAAGCCATTCACAAAATGGCGAAATAATGGGGCGGTTTTGTTTGTTCGGCTGAATCCAACAAATATAGGAGGCATTTGCCTATGAAACAGATTGCAGTTATGTTTGCGCTTGTTTTTTTGATAACCAGCTGTCCCATCAGCACGGTGTATGCGTTGGGAGATTTAGAGCCGGACCTGCCCACTTTCGATACCCCCGAGGTTCCAGCTACCGATCCCGTGGACCCCGCTGTCAAGGCCCCCGATGAGGACTTGCTTACTATTGATCTGTCCATTGTGGGCGATTGTACGCTTTCCACTTACAAAGGCGACAGCAATAAAGGTTCTTTCAACTGGTACGCGGCTACGAAAGATCCCTCTTACTTTTTTGAAAAAGTCTACAGCGTTTTCAGCACGGACGACTTTACAATTGCGAACCTGGAAACCGTTCTGACTGACCGGAAGCTCCCGGAAGCCCCCAAAAGCGGCAGCCCGGTTTTTTGGTTCCGCGGGCCTTCTGCGAACGCACGTATCCTCACCGCAGGCAGCATTGAGGCGGTATCCCTGGCCAATAACCACACCGGCGACTATGGCGCCGAGGGCAAGAAAGATACCATCGCCGCCGTGGAAGCGCAGAATATTCTTTATGGTAACGAATCCAAGATCATGTACTTGGAGAAAAACGGCTTCACGATTGCTGTCATTTGCCACGGCCTTTGGAATGAGGCACAGACCAACCAGATTATCGCCCGGATCCAGGAAGCCTCCAAAGTGTCCGATTACCAAATCGTATTTTATCACGGCGGCACAGAGGGCGTCCTGAAGCCGGAGGCTTGGCGGGTTCGCGCCAGCCGGAAGCTTGTAGACGGCGGCGCCGACCTGGTGATCGGCAACCACCCCCATGTACCCCAGCCAATGGAAGTTTACAAGGGCGTGGATATTGTGTACTCTATGGGGAACTTCTGCTTTGGCGGCAACAGCAAGCCGAAAAACCGTACATTCATCTATAAGATGCTGTTAACCGTACAAAACGGACAAGTTCTCAACGCGGAGTCCAGCATCATCCCCTGCTGCGTCTACACTGGGACTACCAATAACTGGCAGCCTGCCATTCTTACCGATTCCGCCGCTAAGCAAAAAGTTCTGGATTTCATGTATGGCAAAATTTCCAGCCCCTATTAACAACCATCCACAAAAGCCAGGAGAGGCCCAATGCCTCCCCTGGCTTTCATTGTGTTCAGAACGCTTGTGGAGCAGACAAAATTCAGAGGGTTGTCAAGCCTGCGGGGGGATTTTTACAGCCCGCTCCGGAAAATTTACCGTCATGTTATGGAAACCCGTCCATATAGTGGTGCTGTGGGACTGCACTCTATGCAGAATATGAGGCCCGCCGGGACGCGGTGTGAGCCGTCAGCCTTCAGGCTTCGCAAAATACCAAAATTCCTGTGGGATTTTTGCTGTTTGCGTGGATCAAATCGAGGTGGGGATTTTGAGAAAAGGGAACACGATGTTTTACGGTACGCTTCTGCTGACAGGGGCGAACCTGCTGCTGCATCTGGCAGGGATGGGGTTCCAGGTCTACCTGTCGGGACAGCTTGGCCCGGCGGGAATCGGTCTTCTGCATTTGGTATTTTCCGTGCGGGGGTTAGCGTTTACCTTGGGGCTTGGCGGCGTGCGGACTGCCGCACTGTACCTGACTGCCGGCCGAAAGGGTGTGCGGTCCGTTTTGCGGGGCTGCTTTCAATACAGCCTTGTATGCAGTTTAACCGCTGCTGTGGGATTGTGGGTTCTGGCTCCCAGGCTATCGGCAGCCTGGAACGGCGGCGGCCTGGAGGCTCTGCGGGCCGCCGCAGTATTTCTGCCGGTAAATTGCCTGTGCGGTGTTTTAAGCGGGCATTTTACCGCCGCTGGGCGTATCCGGACCCTGGTCGCTGTCGAATTTTTAGAGCAAGGCTGTGTGATTGCCGCCACGGCGCTGCTGCTGACTGGAGGCGTCAACGGCGTTTTATCGGTTGTGCTGGGCAGGTCGCTTGCAGCGGTCGCTACCTTTTGTGCGCTGTTATGGCTGTGCCATTTGCCGCCGGAACCGGCGTCCAAAACTCCTTACCGCCGGATTCTGCATATGGCCCTGCCTCTGGGTGTGTCAGAGAGCCTGCGGGCGGGGCTGAACACCATCGAGAGCCTCATCGTTCCCCAGCGCCTGTCCCTTCACGCCGGAACCGTAGATGCCATCGCTGGTTACGGCATCGTTTGCGGGATGGTGTTCCCGGTTTTGATGTTCCTCTCGGCGATTTTATTCTCTCTGGCGGATCTGCTGGTTCCAGAGCTGTCACGGTGCCGCAAAGGCGGCCCGCGTCCTCCATACCTCGCCAAGCGGGGACTGCGGGTATCGCTGCTGTTCGGACTGTGGGCCGGCGGTTTTTTATTTTCCGCCGCTGGGCCTCTGGGTGAAATTTTGTACCACAATGAAGCGGTCAGCTTCAGCCTTCGGTTATATGCGCCCCTGGTACCGGTGCTGTACATGGACGCCATTGTGGACGCTATGTGCAAAGGCCTGGGCCAACAAGGCGCAAATGCCCGGTATAATCTTTTTACATCGCTACTGGATGTCCTCATACTATGGCTATTGCTGCCTCATTATGGCCTGGGCGGGTACTACCTCAGTTTCGCAGTCACCCATCTATTGAACTTCGCCCTCAGCCTGCGCCGTTTAGTGCTCGTTTCAGGCGTCCAACTCTCTGCCGGACCTGCCGTCCGGGCCGCTATGGCTGCGGCCGCCGCGGCTTGGATCGCCGGAATGCTCCCAGTCTGGGAAACCCCGTTAGGCGGCGCCGTTTTCGCTGGGTACTACAGCCTGCTCCTATGCTGCTTCTGGGCCGCGCTGCATGTTGTCAGCCAGGAAGATCTCTTATGGCTTGTCCGTCTTGCCGGAAAGCAGTCTGTCCATTCTGCCGGCAAAACCGGCCGTAATGGGTAATTTTGTTACGCCCCTTCCGCAAGACGGCTCTCGCCGGTGGCATAGTCGATTTCGATCCCCGGCTGGACGTTATAAGCAAAAATGTTGAAGCAAATGCCTTCCCCGTTGTCCTCGACCGAATACGCCTCCATCTGTACGCCCCGTGCGACCAGTTCGTCCCCGACAAACACCGGCGTAACGCGGTACAGCACATGGTTGTTGGTGTCGTCCACATAGTCGGCTACATCGTTTTCAAACGGCAGCATCCCTGTCACATTCAAGTAGCGGGTGCCGGTAATCAGGTTTTGATTGTTGGCATTTTCCCCCGCCAGCTGATACCCGATCAGGTGGCAGCGGTTATATAAATACTTACCGTCTACAATATCATATTTTACCGACGCCCAGCCGGTGGGCTTGACGGAGCCAATCTCCCCTCGCGGCGCATTGGGCATGATCTCCCGGCAAATATTGGCATAGGCTACGCCGCAGCGGCCCAGGGAATCCAGCTCACTGTAAATCTCAAAAGCTTCCGTTGTCATCTCTTCCTGGGTAAAATTCGGCTGGTTGCCGTCAATTTCTACATATGCCTCTCCAGTGTATGCTGGTATGTCCTCCATAGAGGCCGACGGTGCGCTTGGTTCGGGTCCGAGGTACCAGCGTACTGCCGCCGCCGCGAGGCACAAGAGTACCAACACCGCGGCCCGTTTCGGTGACATGGTAGATTTTTTCCTGCTTCTGCGTTTTGCCATAATAAAACCTCCTGTTTTCCAGCCGGCCTTCATGATAGGCCGGCTGGCTCTTTATGTTCGTCTTTGTTCGACAGTTTCAATATAGCATTTCTTTCCTCCTTTTTCAACCCGTACATAAAAACCAATTGAAACGGATAAGCTGAAAGCGATTTCTGTCGGGACGGCTCGAAACGTTCCGAAGGGTTTGGGGAGGTTTTCGCTATGCTGCACCGCATACGCACTTGTTTCATATTGCTGCTGCCATGCCTGTTCCTGGCGGCGATGCTTTGGCTGCAAAGCCGGTCGATCCCAGCGTCTGCGCCGGTCATCATCCCGGCATCCGCCGACAACTGGGGATTGGCCTTTCCGACGGAGGGGGAATCCCCTGTGGGCAACGCCACGGCGGAAGATCTTGCGCAGTACGACGCCCATTACTTGGGCGACACCGAAAAAAAGGTCATTTACCTGACCTTTGACTGCGGCTATGAAAACGGGTATACGGAGAAAATCCTGGACGCGCTGAAAAAGCACAATGCCCCGGCGGCGTTTTTCGTGGTTGGGAACATGATCGAAACCGCCCCGGACATCATATGCCGTATGGTGGAGGAAGGCCATATTGTTGGCAATCATACCTATCACCACCCGGATATGTCTGCCATTTCGGAACAGGCAGCGTTCCAAAAGGAACTGGATAGCCTGGCTGCTCTCTATCAGGAAACCACCGGACAGGAACTGCCGAAGTACTACCGCCCGCCCCAGGGCAAGTACAGCCGGGAGAATTTGCAGCAGGCCCATGCGTTGGGTTATACGACGGTTTTCTGGAGCCTCGCTTATGTGGACTGGTATGTGGACAACCAGCCCACGGCGGAACAGGCTTACGCCAAACTCCTGCCGCGTATCCACGACGGGGCCATTGTCCTCCTGCACTCCACGTCTAAAACCAACGCCGATATTTTGGACGACCTCCTGACAAAATGGGAGGATATGGGATACACGTTTGCCTCTTTAGATGAACTGCCGGAATAAAAGCAAGGGTATGGGCATCCTGTACGGATGCCCATACCCGGTTTGTGTTTGTATCATTCTGCCGCAATCTGGAAAGACGTTCCAGTATAGCCCAAAGTTTGGTAGTCCCAGTCAAAAATTTCTTTCACCAAAAGATAGCTGCCAGACGGGAGCGAACCATAAACTGCTTCCCAGTTGATATCCATCGTATATTCTACACAAGAATGATCGTCCGTCTCGGGGCGGAACCCCAAAAACAGAGGCGTTTTCCATGAGCAGCGTTCCTCCGTAACCAACGGCACTTCCGCCCATTTTCCATTTCCTGTACGCTGCACGACATAGTAAATATCGCTGCTGATGCCAATCGTTTGCCCGGACGCGCTTTGGATGACAATTGTACAGCCCGTTGGGCAGGTGGTGGCACGGTCAATGGAAACCTGTACGCCATCTATTTCTTCCAGTGTGACTTTGGATGTATGCAAGTCATGAAATACCAATTCGTCTGTGGCATTTTTTGCTTGGTTCAGGAAAAAACCGGATAAAACCATCCCTGCTAATAATAGAGAGAAAATCATGTATCTTTTCATAAATCCTCCAAACCAAGCAGTTACGCTTAGGGACGGGGAATCTGCGCAGCTTCCGCTTGACAGTCGGCAACCGCCTTTTGCAGGGCGCGGGTCTCCTGAATGCCCTTGAGGATCGTCTCCTTAGCCTGTTCCAAGGCCTCCAGCTGTGCCGCGCCGTCCGGCAGGGAAGCTTTCAGACGGGCTTGCGCGGCAGTTTGGGCGTCCAGCGCCTCCCGGGCGCGGCGGTCGACGGCCTCCATGGCCTGCGCCTGAAGCCGCTGGCGCTTCCGCGCTGCTGCCTGGGCGAGCGTCTGCCGGAAAATGGGAAGCGTCACAAGGAAAGCCGCGTTCAGCTTTTCAATCAAAAGCTGATTGTTTGCCCGAATCGTCTGCACCATCGGCAGCGATTGGAGCGCCACGACTTCCGACAGCCGCAGGTCATGCACCCGGCGTTCCAACAGTGTATAGGAACGCTGTACGGTGTCGCGGTCAGAGGGCGGGATCTGCCCAGTTGTTAAATATCCCTGGATTTCCCGCAGTCCCTGTTCCCCGGCCTCCACATAGCGGACAAGCTCCTGGTAAAAGCGGGCATTGGCATCGTAAATAGCCTTCAACCGGCCGTCATAGGCCCGTATTTCCGCCTCGTAGCGTTTCAGTGCAATATAGGCGCGGTCGATCTCCTCCCCCATAGCGCGGTACTTATTTAAAATGTCATCCGGCTGCTTCGGCGCGGCCCGGAAGGGAAAACGGCGCTTCTTCTCCCCCTCCCGCAGGTCGTCCGGGTTAAATTTTTCCATCAGCTCCCCTAACGCTGTCAGCAGCGGCGAAGCGTCCCCCACCTGATCGGTCTGGATGCTTTTCAAAATGCCGTCCGCACTCTTGGCAAGCTCCGCGGCGGCATCTGTGCCAAAGGCCAGAATGCTCTGGGTGTCGTAGACGCAAATCCCATTGGTCAGCGCATCCAGCGCGGCGGTGTCCGCCTGGGCGGCGGCATGGCAGCTGGCCGCAAGTTCTTCCGGCGATAAGGCGGCCTGTGCAGCAGCGTCCCGCAAATGATCATCTCCTTTTAAATCGGCTTCCTTACAGCCTAAGGAGCCGGTCAAGCCAGCCCGCTTTTCCAGCAGGACGGCGGGTCCGCAAATCCGGGACCGTCAAATCATAGCAGAATTCCCCGACGACCAGCGTGTTGAAACTGTCCGGACGGATATGGGTTTCCAGGTTCCGGTAACCCGTCGGGGTGAAAACCGCAATGTCAAACCCCACCAGGTTCAGAAACGCCAGCAGGATACATTCTTCTAAGGTAAACATCGTTTCTGTGACGTCAACGATCAACAGTTTCGGAATTGTGCGGGTAAAATCGAAGCTTTGCAGCAACCGCAGCAGTTCCTTGTCCAGGTTCATCAGCACCGAGAGCGTCACCGCCAAAACGTCCGGCCCGCCGTCCACGATCAAGTCGTAATCCATCAGCGCCTGGATCTTTTCTAGGATGTAGTTCTGTGTATCTTCCGGGAGGTAGCCATAGCGGTATGCACGGGAAGCCACGATGGCTTTGGGGTCCAGCCGCCCGTCGTGGAGGAAGGTGCGGGCGGTGTTTTGATCCATCCCCTCGTTCGGCGCTTGGGTTTGCAGGAAGGGCAGAGCCGTAATTAAATAGGTATTTGGCGTCAGCATGGCCCGAATGCCGTCCCAGTAGAGGGACAGATCCCCTTTGTCCACACCGCAGATTTTCGCAAAGAGGTTGGGTACATACACCACCCCGTCCTCCGTCCGGAAGGACGGGCGGTACTGGGCTTCCTCGGGCCAGAGCTGCCCCACTTCGTCATAGGTTGTCTTGAGCGTCACAGGCTGGGAACGGGCAAACTGCCGGTCCCGGAACATTCCGGTGTCGCTGTACAGGATTTTGTTCAGTTCCTGTGCGGCGTCATAGGCAGTGGTCCGTGCGAGAAGTTTTTCTTCCCGGCGTGGGAAGGACTCCATTGGCAGGCTGTCCTCAAACGTCACTTCTATCCAGATGTGCGGCAGGAAGTGGTTTGCAAAGACGCCGGTTTTTTCCGGAGAGGCAAACAACACATCCGCCCCCATCTGCGCCAGCGCCCACAAGAGGGAAACCTCCGGCTCCGTAACCGGCCCATAGTAGAGGAGGGCAGGGGGATAATCGGTTTGTGGCTTTGCAAAAAGCTGCTCCGCAAACCGCCGCAGCCAGCAGGCCAACCGTACGCTGTAATTAAAAAAGCGGTTCTCGTTTCCATCCGGAAATTGCTCCATCACCAGCGCCAAAGCCCGCTGTGCCAGGGGCGTCCAACGATGCCCGGCGGGCATCCGTTCCGCCAGCGCCTGGATCAGCTGCGGACGGGAGAGCTTACGGTCTGTAATGCGGAAATCCTCCGTCTCGGAAGGCGTGGGCGGCTGAATTTTCTGCTCTTGCAGGACCCACGTCCTGGAAGCGTTGTCCAGCGCCCGCTTCACACCAAATAGGCGGTTCCGGTAGGTCTTCCGCTCATCGGCCCCCAGCAGAACGGCGAACACGCTTCCCCGTTTTCCGGGTGCCGCGCCTGTTCTCTGGCTATAGGGCAGGGCAGCGGCCTCCCAAACCGGCTGGCTGACCCATTGGTTCACCACCAGGTCCCGGCCCGCGCCATCCCACGGCGGCGGAGGCGGTGGGGGCGGCGCAGGAGGCGGAGGCGCGGAGAGGAGCTCTCCGGAAATCCGCTGGGATAAGCGGCCTTCCGGGTCGGCCTTATCGTAGGACGCACTGGAAGTATAATGCAGATACCAGACGTCACAGCCCGCCTGCTGCAGCAGGTATAGGAAAAACACCTCATGCTTGGAAACATCGCCCTCAAACAGGACCTTCGGCGGCTCCCCACCGCCCACCTTGGGGAGCACGCTGCCCAAGGGCCCCCGCAGCCAACACATGAATTTGGTGTAGACGTTTTTCAGAATATGGTCATTTGCCCCCCGCTCGTGGAGCAGGGCCAAGGTGTCGTAAACTGCCCTGCACAGCTGGGGCCGTTGATTGGCCCGTATTTGTCCCAGCCAGAGGGTTACCTGACGGGCAATCAGCGGGGCGTCCAGGGCAAACTTCGTCCCAGCCTCCCGGTAAAAGCGGCTGATCTCCTCTTCCCGGGGATTCGGCAAGCCGCTCAGGTTTGCGCCATCCTTTTCCGCCAAGATGCGGTATTGCTCCACAAGAGCAGGAATCCGGCCCTTGGCGTCCCGCCCGATGATGCGGAAAAAACAGGGCTGCGGCGGCGTGCGCCGGTTCAGCGGCAGTAAACAGGCTTCTAAAAGTTGGATATCCGTCATGCGCTTGCCTCCTTGCCGGACGTTCTTGTCTCGTTCTATTACCTTTTTATCTTACTACAATTGCCTGGCAAAATCAATCCCAGGAAAAATCTCCCGCCTCTTTACATTTTTGGGAAAATGTTTTATGATAACGATGGAAAGCAAGGGAGGACTTATGCACGCAGTCTTCCGCGAAGAGCGGGAAAACACAGAAAAGAGGCATGATCAATGAGAAAACGATTCCTGACCCTCGCACTGGCTTTGGCAGCGTGTCTGAGCATGACGTTCGCCGCCCAGGCCGCCACGGCATTCTCGGATGTTCCTACAAACCATTGGGCCTATTCCGAAATCCAGAAATGCTGTGACAAAGGCATTGTCAACGGTTATACCAACGGCACTTTTAAGCCGGCCAATACCGTGACAGGCGCACAGTTCGCCGCTATGCTCACCCGGATGTTCTATCCCTCTGAGCTGGCTGCCAACAACAGCCTCACCAGCCAAGGCTGGTATATGCCCAGTCTCTACACCGCTTACACCGCCAACTTGTTGACCGGTACCAGCCGTCTCGCCAGCGGCCGCTCGGACAACTGGAAATCCTCCGCCAACCTGAACCTGAACCGCTATGATATGGCCCAGATGCTGAACAACATTCTGGTTGCCCATAATGTAACAGCGTCCACAGATTCGCAGAACGCCGCCCGGGATTCCATCAAGGACTGGAGCAGCATTCCCAGCCAGTACCAGAAAGCCGTCCTGAACTGCTACGCCCTAGGCGTTCTGAACGGTATGCGCAATGGAACCTTCTCCGGCAGCAGCACCATGAACCGCGCCCAAGCCTGTGCTGTCATCAATCGCGAAATTACTTACGTTGGCGAAGGCAGCACTACGACTACCGGCGCTGTGGAACAGCTGGATTTCTCCGATTCCTACAAAGCCAGCAAATATTACACAGCTCTGAAGAACGTCACTCTGACCGGCGACTACCGCCAGGATATCATGAATATCGCCGCCTCCCAGATCGGCTATCACGAAAGCAGCAGCGAGAACAAGCTGGACGGCAGCAGCGCCGGGAACGGGAATTACAGCGAATACGGCCGCGCTCTGGGCTCTAACGGCAGCGCCTGGTGCTCCGAATTTGCCAGCTGGTGCGTCCGGCAGGCCAACGTCCCCACAAGCATCCTGAACTCCTCCAGCTCCGCCAGTATCGCGAATTTTGCTGCGCCCTATTATACTTGGTCGCAGACTTCTTATGCCGGCGGCAGCTATACGCCCCAGCCCGGCGACCTTGCCCTGTTCGCTTGGACCGGCACCAGCCTCAATGAACCCCACCTCAGCCACACTGCCATCGTCTCCGGCGTGAAGCAGGAGGGCAACACCGTGTACCTCTCCGTCATCCACGGCAACGCCAATGACTCCGTGCGCCGGGATGTGTACACCCTCAACGCCTCGAACGGCAATTGCAGCCATGGCAATCTGGGCTACTTCGTCGCGCCGAATTACGGCCCCAGCTCCGTCCAGAATTACGACCCAAACAAGGACCAAGCCGCTGTAGCCCCAGAGCCGACCATAAAGATGGTGGAAACCCTCACGCTGGCCGCCGGAAATACCGGCAGCGTCCAGGCCACCACCAACCAAAGCGGCGCTACGGTGACCTATACTTCCAGCAATCAGACCGTCGCCACGGTGGACAGGACTGGCAAGGTTACGGCGAAAGCTGCCGGAACATCCGTCATTACCGCTTCTGTCACCGTGAACGGTAAACGTGCTACGGCAACTTGTAAGATTACCGTGACCGCCAGCGCCGCGGAGCTGAAAATTAGCCCCACCACCCTGTCCCTGGAAGTCGGCAAAACCGGAACCATCCAGGCGACCCTGCCCAGCGGGATCACCTCCGTGTCCTATACTTCCAGCGACACATCGGTTGCTGCCGTAAGCCTCAGCGGCACGGCCGGCACTGTCACGGCGAAAAAAGCCGGAACAGCGGTCATTACTGCCGGCATCACCGTGAACGGCAAGAATGTTACGGCAACCTGTAAGGTTACGGTCACAGGCTCTGCCCAGACCGCCAAGACCACCGAAGAAATGAGCGCGGAGGTCATTACGCTGGTAAACCAGGAGCGCGCCAAACAGGGCCTGGCTCCCTTGGGAACCCTCACTTCCCTGACCGCCGCCGCGCAGGTCCGCGCACCAGAGCTGGTTAAGCTCTTTGAGCATACCCGCCCGGACGGCAGAACCTGCTTCACCGCGCTGGATGAGGCCCGCGTCAGCTACTATACCGCCGGTGAGAACATCGCCGCCGGCCAACCCACGCCGGAGAGCGTCATGAGCGCCTGGATGAACTCCCCCGGCCATAAGGCCAACATCCTGCAAAAGAACTTCACCCACATCGGCGTTGCATGCTATAAGAGCGGCAACAGTTACTACTGGGTCCAGATGTTCGTCGGCTCCAATGCCGCCTCTGAGGGGACCGGCGACACCCAGGCCGTTTCCCTGTCCATCAGCCCGGAAACCTTGGAACTGGAAGTCAATGAAACTGGCAGCGT
>JAAWGR010000129.1 GCA_022795445.1 Oscillibacter sp.
TTGCGTGGGGGGATAGTGTGAAAGGGGGGCGAAGCCCCCGCTTTCGCGTGCAGTCACCCGCCCGCAGGCGACTGATTTCGTCAGAATGACGAAATCAGCGTCAGGCTGTCGACTTTTTCGACAGCCTGAAAGGTGCCGTTTTCACGGCACCTTTTTTACATTCTACAAATAAATGTTGCGGCGCAAAGGATTTTTACCCAAGATTACACCTTACGAGTCAGCCCATAGATTTGGCGGGCCTCATCAGGAGATGCGGCTTCCAGCCCTGCCTCTTCCAAAAGCCGCTTGGCCCGGGCTACCAGCTGAGCGTTGGATTCAGCCAGAACACCGTAGTGGTAATATACATTATCCTCCAGTCCAACCCGAAGGTGTCCGCCCATTGCAATCGCAGCCAGCATGATTGGCATATGCCCAGCGCCGATACCGGCGGCGGCCCAGGTGGACCCCTCTGGAAGAATACTTTTGAGATAGACCAGATTTTCGACGGTGTTCGTCATGCCTCCGGCAGCCCCCAAAACAAGTTGATAGTGGCAAGGAGCCCTCAGGATGCCCTTTTTCATGTAATAGATCGCGTTGTAGACCATTCCGGCGTCAAAAATCTCGATTTCAGGCTTGACGTTGGCCTGCTGCATTGCCAATCCGAGTTTTTCCAGAAAGCGGGGATGGTTTTCAAAAATTGTGCGGTTCTGCCAGTTGAGCGTGCCAGCATCAAAGGATGCAAGCTCCGGCAGCAGCTGGACAATTGGCTCAATACGCTCCTCGTCGGGGCCTGTCTCACGCCCAGAGCTGGTGATGTTGATACATACATCGCAGTCCTCGTGGGCACGGATGCGTCCGATGGTCTCCTCATACAGCTCATAACGGATCGATGGCGTGCCATCCGGCTCACGAACGTGGACATGGACGATGGCAGCGCCAGCCTTCCAACATTCGTATGCGTCATTGGCAATCTCCTCCGGGGTATAAGGGACTGCGGGGTTGTTTTCGCGGGTGGGCCAGGAGCCGCATAGACATGCGGTAATGACACGTTTGTTCTTCAGATCAGACATCAGCAGGACCTCCTTTATAATCTGCCGTACTTTGTGCACAGCCTGGCCATATTACAAAGCAAAAGATATGCCAGCTCTATTGGTCCCTCCCTGGGAATCAGATAAGTCAAATTTGACTTTTTTAAGTCGATTCCACTAAAAAAGTCGATTCTGGTTCGCCAGTTGGGGCGGGAAGTGAAGCCCTTCCAGCTCCAATAAGTTGGTATGAACTATGCAATGGTTATGATATGATAATGTTCCACTATGATAGGTCAAAACAGGAGGGGGATTTCCATGGCATATTTTACAACAAGCGATAATGTGAAACTCTACTACGAATCGTTCGGCTCCGGCGAAAAGACGATCCTTTTTGTCCATGGCTGGATGGACAGCGGTGAAACCTTCAAAACGGCGGCTGGAGCACTGGCGGAAAAATACCGTATCATTGTATATGACCACCGGGGCCACGGACGTTCTGAAACACCAGAGGATGGGTATCATATGACACGGCTGGCGTCGGACCTGCGGGAGCTGATTGAGCTGCTTATGCCCGGGCAGCTGACCTTGGTGGGCTACTCCATGGGCAGCCATGTAATCTATGAGTATGTAAAGCTTTTCGGCGACGCGGAGTTGGACAAGGTGGTCATTACCGTCATGAGCCCCACCTTGGTGAACGAGGAGCGGCCCGAGCTGTCGCTAGGCGGCGGACTGACTGGAAGAATGGCGCTGGAGCGGTTGTCTTCCAACAACCGGCATTATGTGGAGGGCTGTGAAACCGCATATCTGACCTATATCAAGACGCACGCGCCCAACGAGAAACTCCGGGAATACTACATTCAGGCGGCCAGGCTCAACAGTGGGGCCATGGTGCGGCTGGCCATTGCGATGTACGCCGCCGACTATTGGGATGTGCTGCCCACCTTTACCCGCCCCACATTAATTTTGTCAGCGGAACAGGATATGTATCCAAGAGTCTGCCACGAGGAACAGGCCAGGCAAATTCCGAATTCCAAAGTGGTCATTTTGGAGGGCTGCGGCCATATGCTTGTGATGGAAAAGCCAGAGGCGTATTGCGAGGCGTTGGCTGAGTTTATTCAGTAAATACAAGGGCGGCATGGCTTGGTCATTCACAGCCAGGCAAAGGGGCAGGTGTTTCCAGGAAACTGCGGTCTCCACTTGAGATGGGGCTCGTCCGCTGGCAGCGGACGAGCCCCACGCGCTTTGGACGGAGCAGTCGGGTTTACGCGGCGGACTTGACAAACCGTAGGGCGGCATAGTCCCTACGCAGTAGTCTCCGGGTAGAGCAGCGTGGCCTCGCCCTTGACGGCCTCCTTTCCGTCCTGATTGGCAACCACGGTGGTCAGGGTCATCCGTCTCTTTTCCGGTATGACGCTTTGGACGGTAACGGTAGCGGTGATTGTATCTCCGAAATAGACGGGAGAGAGGAACTTAAGGGTTTGACTCAGGTAAATAGCGCCAGGGCCGGGCAGCTGCATCCCCAGAACGGCCGAAATCAGTCCGGCAGAAAGCATTCCGTGGGCAATACGGCGGCCAAAGCGAGTCGTACTGGCATAAGCTTCATTGGTGTGGGCCGGATTGAGGTCGCCCGTGATTCCGGCAAAGAGGTATACGTCGGTTTCGGTGATGGTTTTGGAGATACTGGCGCTTTGGCCTGGGGTGTAATTCGGGCTCATACGGTTCATCCTCCTGATGTGTATGGAACCGCATCCGCAAGCGGGAATTCCGGATACGTGCGGAGGCAGATTCCAGATTGGGGGTCCAGGAAATGATTGAACAAAAACGATGCCAACTTCGGCCGCAGTTTTCCGTGGGGCGCAGAAATGTCAATTCGGTGTTCGCTGTGGCAATCCACAGAATTCGTGATATAATAGGGGTATGTCTGCGGCCTGATGGAAGGAGGTACGCGATATGGACGATAAGTCATTTTACGAAACGATACTGGACAATATTTCCGACGGCATTTATATTTTGGATGCCTGTGGAAACTATATCTACGCGAACAGCCACTATATCAACTCGCTGGGCATCAACAAAAGCACACTGCTGACGATGAACGTCCACGATTTTCTGGATAACGGACAGATCAGCATCTGTATCTCTGATATTGTGTACAAGCAGAAACAGCGGGTCGTAATGTTTCAGGACGTGGTCATGTCCGGAACTGTATCCAGACCTCCTTTCCGCCAGTTGGTCATCTCGACCCCGATCTTCGGTGAGGACGGCAGGATTCAGAACATCCTGGCGGTATGCAGGCCGCTGAACACGCTCAACGATTTTATTGATGAGGCCAGCACCCACGAAGTTGCTCTGGCCCGCCGCACACCGCGCAAAATGTCCGGGACCGGCGCCATTGTGGCGGAGAGCCAGACCATGCGGAATGTGCTGTGGCAGGCGGCGGAGATTGCCGGCATCGACGCGTCTGTGCTCATCACGGGTGAATCCGGCACGGGAAAAGAGGTAATTGCCCAGCACATTCACAGCTTGAGCCGAAGCGGCAGCGGCGAGATGGTCTCTCTCAACTGTGCCGCGCTTCCGGAAAACCTGCTGGAATCAGAGCTGTTCGGCTATGAAAGGGGGGCTTTTACAGGCGCGCTGTCCGCTGGCAAAGCCGGTCTGTTTGAGATGGCCTCCGGCGGAACGCTGTTCCTGGACGAGATCAATTCCCTCCCCCTGCCGATCCAGGGAAAGCTGCTTCGGGCGGTGGAAACAAAGACCATCCAGCGCATCGGCTCGGTCAAAAGCAAAAAAGTGGATTTCCGGCTGATTACCGCCTCCAACGAAAACCTGCTGGAAGCGGTGGCGGACAAGCGGTTTCGAGCGGACCTGTATTACCGTATTAACGTAGTGCCCATTGAGCTGCCTCCCCTGCGTTCACGTCAAGAGGATATCATCCCCCTGACCTTGTTTTTCCTTCAACGCTACAATGAGAAGTACGGCAAGAATAAGCGGATGGCCGAGCATACGTTACAGGCCATTTATCATTACGACTGGCCCGGCAACGTCCGGGAACTGAAAAATTTTGTGGAGCGGTCTGTCATCATGAGCGCCACAGACCAGATTGACATCCTGGATATCGGGCTGGTAGCCGCCAGCCACGGCAGGCCGCGAAAGGCCGATTGTGCGGGGCGGGGGCTGTACTATCCCCCGGTCAAAGAAGACCTGCTGGAGCAAGGGCTCTCTCTTCAGGAATATATGGACCGGTGCGAACGGGCCTACCTCGCCCAGGCCCTGCAAAAATATCGAACCACTTACGTTGTGGCCGAAAAACTGCAAACCAGCCAATCCGGAATCATGCGCCGAAAAAAGAAATACGGGCTTTGACTTACAGCAAGAGGAAGGGCTTCCCTGCACCGCGGGGAAGTCCTTCCTTTTTCTCTGAAAAGGTAAGAAGCGGTACCATTAGGCGAAGTGCGCGGATTCGCGGGCCAAAATCGTTGTTGGCAAGGCAAAAGCGCGGGAATACTGGATTACAAGCTTTTTAACGATGCCAACGGCCATTTTGGCCGCAAGGACGCGCACCGAGGCTATTGGTACCGCTTCCTTCGTAAACAGACCCGCTGGCGGGGTGCCGCGCAAGCAACGCACAAGTAAAATCTGGCATATTTTTTGCTTCATATCCGCTTATGCGCGGCAGAAGGTCTAAGAGCCTGTTTAAAATCTCCAGGCACACCGTCTGAACCGGTCTTTTCCCGTCCAGCCGCGTTAAAAATGCTCGGAATACATCCAGTATTCCTGCGCT
>JAAWGR010000147.1 GCA_022795445.1 Oscillibacter sp.
CGCCTTAGAGGACAAGGCCGCACCAACGGGATTGTCCTCCTTGACCATCTCACCGCCCAAAAAGGCGGCGGCTTGTGCCAAAGAAAGCTGCCCGGTCCCGACGGCGCTGTTTGCCAGCAGGAGCGTGTCCGTCACCTTCGGGGCCGCAACGGTTTGCAGTTCGTTTGTCTTGATTTTTACATTCATTCTGTAAGCCTCCCATTATATTTTCTTAACAGCCGAAAGGGTTGTTCCATCTTGTGCAACAAGTTTTATGCCGGTTGATGTTGCTAAAATTGCATGAATCTCCCCACACATAAGATCATGAACCAACTCGTTTAGTTGTTCCTGCAAATATTGAATATCTCCAATCGTTGCAATCGCGCCGGGGTTGACTTCAAGGGAAACATTGTCCGCGTTGCCTACCGTCGTGATAAGTTGGATATACGCGCCGGAAACAGTGATCCCATTGTAAGGCGGCATATAACAGTTGCCGGACGTTTCCACCGTGGCCGCATAGAGAATCTTCCCTTCATCGGGATCATTGGCAAACAGGCCCAACGTCCGCATATGATAGCCCACGGTCAAGTCAGTGTTGGAAAAGGCGGTTTCCACCTTCACCGCAACTTCATTTGTCCGGGTCTTGCGGGAAATTTCCGATTCTTGCATGATTGCCGAAAGGCTTTCCAGCCCTTCCAATTCTTCCACCGAATAGGACGCATCGGAAGCGGCCACCGATACAAAATCAATGTCCGTTGCTGTCCCCGCAAGAATTTTCGCAATCAGGGCTTGCCCCTTTCGGGTCACTACAAGTTTTGAAAACTCTGCCATAATTTTTCATTCCTTTCAATTTTCTTTTACTTCAATGGTTTCCGCTGCTACTGCGCCGCTCCTAATGGTATCCGCGCCCCGTATAGTGCAATTTTCATTGAAGTCGTTTGTAATTACCACGATTGCACTATCAATTATGCCCCCGGCTTGCTGCGCCGCGCTCTGGATAGTGTGCAAGGTTTGGCTGTCGTTCGTGATAAAGAAAAATTCAGCCGCGCATACACCGCCCGTAATCGCAAGAATTCCTTCCGCAATGCAGGGGAATTTGTTTTGCGCGTCAAAAACCATATTGCAGGGGGTCATTACTTCAATCAGGCGTTCCAATTCTTCAACCTGTCCGAAAATATCAAGATTGACTTCCAGATTGACTTTATAGAAAAGAAAATCCTTTGAAATCGTGAATCCCTTTTCCCCGCAAATTGAAATTAACTTTTCAAGCAGCATACGCCAAGTATAAGGCAAGGACGCGAACCAACGCGCCTGTACTCTGGCCCTGCGGCTTTCAAGGGTATCTTCCGTTGACGGATAGATTTTCAATATCCGTTCAAATCGGGAAATGCCGTATTCGTCAGCGGTTGCGATAAACTCGTTTTGCAAAACCCGGTCAGCAGCTTGCCAAACAATTTTGAATTCAGGGTTTTCCGCTGTCAGGGTTTGATTGATCTCTTGAAATTCTGCTATGAACGGGGGAAGATAGGAAACAAGATCAACGTCCCGGATCATGCGCTTGCACCCCCATATACGGGAACCTGAAATTTATTCAGGGTCAGATTTTCGGCGGCATCGTTTAGTTGGGTATCCTGAATATCTACCACGCCTTTGATTGCCAAAATGCGGGTTTCAATTTGGCTCACCCGCACAATCAGGTATGGAGCATCCCCCCATCCCCGGCGCAATTCTTCAAGATAACTTGAAATTGCTTCATCAATGGAGTTTTGCAGATTTGTCCAGCCAAAGCCCATGTCAAAAGTAATGTTGGTTGTTACAGCAACGCTCACCGCTTCCGCTTTCTCAACGGTCACAACATGGCCGATAGGCGCAAGGCCGTATCCCTCCCCGGCGTTTATCTCTGGATCAATGATTTCCTGCACAGTCTGAATCAGGGTATCCGTAGGAACCCCAAATTCCGAATCAAGGATTGTCAGCTTCACCGTTCCCCCGGTTGTTAATTTTTTTGCTTTCCCGGCATGATAGACGGAAGAAAGCCAAAATTTCACATCGGGGTTGACGGTTTCAATGACGCTTTCATACCATTCAATCACGGCTTCCGTTGGAATCATATCGGCGGGGGCAATATCCCCGTTCCATACTCGCGTTACCTTCGTGGCTCCCACACCGGGGATCGCGTTGGTCTTTTCCAGATAGCCCCGCATATTCCCGCCGAAAGCGGTATCCCCAAAGGAATTGAAATAGCGTTCCCGCAAATCTTCCGTTTCCTCTGCGTCCTCGCCGGGAACCAGGATTTCCGTAAGTTCTGCGGCTGCAAGGTTATGGATGTACTCAACCGGGATCATGCTGCCCAAATACTGATTGCCGGTTCTTCCCGCTTCCTCACATTCCACTTTGTATTCCCCATCTGCGATTTTTTCTGTGACAATGTAATTCATGGTTTCAATGCTGAACCGCTTGCCAGTCACGTCCACGCTTGCCGGGGTAAACACGCCCTTTAATACGGCGCAGCTTGCAGGGTAAGGAGTAATCCCCCGTTCTTTGCAGCGCAAGATTAAAAAATCCCGTGAAGCTGTGTCTCCGTAGGCTTCCCGGATGATAGTATCCAATTCGATATACAGGATTTTCAATTCAATGGCCGTGGGAGAATGGGTATCCCAAATCACAGAACCTTCCCGCTTGTCAAATCTGCTGGATACACGGTCAAGCATCCGTTTCAAGATTTCTTCATAGGTTACGTTCTCATACATCAATAATTCACCGTCCGCTCCGCTTGCAAATCCCCGAAAATGGTATGAACCGTAAAAGTTGTATGAAGCACCCCGTGTTTTGGGCTGTCAAACGTGAAATCGGTAACGCTTTTAATCCGGCTGTCATTGATAAGGGCTTCTATGATCCGGCGTTCCAATTCCGGGCAGACATAAGAAATGGGCATCCCGAACAAATCAGCCAATTCAATCCCATAATTCCACGAATAAATGATATATTGGTATCGTTCTGTGTTTAGGAGTTTGAAAACAACCTGTTTCATGGCTTCTAATTTGTCGGTATACCCGCGAATATTTTTCCCCGTTTTTAAGTCCATCCTGTATGTTTCCGTTGGTTGTTCAACGACTTCAAAGGATAGATTTAACAATGGGGCAGTTGAAGGAATCATAACCATTCCCCCTCTACCGTGTGATCGCATACACGATCCCAAACCACAAACTTTTGTCCTTCCTGAAATCGAACCAGCAGAACTTTTTCCCCGGTTTTGAGACCGTTGTAGATTTTAATTTTCTTTCTTCCCTTGTAAGCGTGTTTATGGGTGGTGTCCAAATTGCCAAAATCGCATGAGCCACCGCCTGTATAGGTATCTGTAATGGAATGGGTATGTTTTCCATTCAAAAAAGCATCGTTCACCGTGTAATGGCTCACTTCAATATCGACGTAATGATCTAAAACCGCTTTTGTCAAAACAAGCTGCGCTTCCGAAAGGGTCATTTTCTGTTCCACGTCGATTTTCAAGGGGCTTTCACTTTTGACTGTGCCATAATAGACGGCAACGGGCTTTTCCGCGTCCACGGCATCAAGGGCCGCTTGCTTCATGGCCTTTACAAGCCCTGTGTAATCAGGCAATGAATTCCCCTCCCCTCAATGTTAAATCCATCAAATGTTCGCTTTCGTTAAACGTGTGAACGGCCTTTTCAACCAGCATATAGGTATTTGCGATTATGTCCCCCAAATTCAGGGATACGGCAACCAGCGAACCGGCCCTTACCCGTGCATCCCCAAAGGCTTTCACAATCTTCAATTTCCGGGTCTTGCTGTTGTAAAGGGATAACAGGGCATCGGCCTTTGCCGCCCCGTTTTCTCCCTCTTTCAACGTGTCAAAATACTGCAATAGGCCCCAATCGTTGATATGGGAAGAATCCTTTGCAATATAGATTTCCCGCTTGCCGGTTTCCTCATTGTCATAGGTCAGCTTGATTTGGTTATAAGTCTGTTCGTCAATGCTGGAAGTGTAGTCGAAATTCTCCCCGGTTGCCGGGTCAAGCAGTAAGCCCACCTTCATACTTGAAATGTTTTTTAGGGTCAGCTTTCCAGCATCGTCATACAGGACAAACATTTGCTTTTGGTTTGTCAATTCCAAATCAAGGGCATCTTCAATCATGTCAAGCAGCGTTTCATTTTCCCGTGTCCGAGAAGGAATCACATAGGACGTGCTTTCCATGGAACCGATATTCAGCCCATAGTCAGCAGCTACCATTTTGATAAAGGCATCTACGGTTTTGTTCTCATAAACGTAAGTGTCCTTATTTTTCAAATAGCGTATTTGATCGTAGGCCGTACACTGGATAACCCCGCCGCCGTTGGCCTTGTCCCGCTGCTTGACAAAGACAAAGCCATAGAAAAGGGTTTTCCCATCCACAATCAGATTAACCGCTGAACCCTCGCCAAACCCGCCCAAAGCACCTAAAGCGGCATCTTTTAGCACGGTAAATTTCAGTGTTCCCGGCGTTCCTCTGCGGTCAGTTGTCCATTGAATTCCTTCTTCCACAAGAGGGAAAAAACTTTTTCCTTGTGTGTTGGTAATCATCAATTTAGTTGCCATATTGCCCCCTTACGTCGCTGCGGGGATCGTCAAGGTATTTCCGGCGTAAATCAGGTTTGGATTGCTGATCCCGTTTGCGCTGGCAAGCAAGGTATATTTTGAACCGTCCCCATAGTATTTTTTGGCAATGTTCCAAAGGCAATCGCCGGATTTGATTTTGTAGGACGTAGGCAACCTGGAATCCGGCGCACCCCCTGTTGTAGAGGGGGCGCGTTCGGTTTCCGTAGTTGCCGTCGCCGTTTTTGTAGCTGTGTCCACCTTGACTTCACAAGTTTTCGTTGCATAGTCCCGGTATTGTTTCAACTTGATCTTCACGGTCAAATCAAAGCCGTTTTGGGCTTTTTCCGTAATCGTGTAGCTTTCCATTGAAACTTTCATGTTGGTGCTGAAAAGAACCTTGCCGCTGGGCATCGTCCGGGACACAATGAATTGGAACGGCTCTTGACTGGTTTTCAATTTCTCGAAATAGTCCAGAAAATAAGCCGCCCTCTGAAATCTCCCGTTGTAAATCGCAAAAGGATACTTCACTTGCGGGATTTCACATTCAAATTCAATGTCCGTCAACTTTGCCTTTTTCAGAATGTTAATTTGCCCTTCATCAATCAAAATGTAGGTGCTGTTGTTATTGTTGATCGTGATTTTAAGTTGTGACGGGGCGATAGGCAAAAGACATTGTTTCAGATAAAAATCATACTGCGACATTATGTGTGTACCCCCTCTGTTACAATGTCAATCGCTTCATTTACCCCGTCCACAATGCCGTCTACAAGGCCGTCAAGGTCAGCGGGGCCGTTCACTTGATTAGTTATCCCGCCCATATCAACGGCCACTTCCGCAATCGTAAAGCGGTTTATGGTGTCCCGTTCGGCAATGTCCCGCAAATACTTCAATTCTTCATCGGTCACGTCAAGGCTGTCCGCAATGCTGCCGGTATTCCCGGCAATGTCGGAAACGTCACTTGTCAGGCCGTTCCCGGCTGCATCGTAAGCGGAAATATAATCGTCCATATTCAGTTGATCCACGTTGAAAAGGTCGTACAGGGAAAACCCGGAAATGGTATCGTCGATCCCTTTTCCAAATGCATATCCTGCGGTCGCTGCGTTCCGGTAATCAATGAAGTCCATTTGCTGGACATATTCCATCCACCCGGATTCATCCTTGACTTGCTGCTGGGCGGCTTCCAGTCCATTGTAAAAGCTGTCAAGGCCGCTCGTAATATCCACGGTGACGCCGGGAATTTTGTTAATCACGGTTTCAATGGCCTCCGCCATATTCTTGATATAGCCGATTACCGTCAAGGCCATGTCATAGAACAGCACCTTCACAGCAGCAACCGGATCATTGAACACATTTCCCAGGAAGTTGGCAATCGCCGCAAACGAATTCCAGAACGGGACAATAAACGTGTTGATAATATGCGCACCGAGAACGGCAAAGGCTCCGGCGATTATACCGGTTGCGGAATAGCTTTTTTCCACAAAGTGATTGACGGCTCCCACCGCCGCATATATGACCGCCACAAGAGTAATAATCGAAATGATAATCCAGGTAATCGGTGAAGCCATCAGCGCGGAATTAAATGTGAACATGGCCGCAGAGGCCGCCGCTGTGTTGCCGGTCAGAATACCAAAGCCAATCGAAAGAAAGTTCACAACCGTATGATAGGCCGCAGTTGCGATTGCCGCAATTCTTTCCGCAATCGCAACGCCTTTTGTTACCGCTAAATAAAACAGCACGGCCCCGGCTGCCCCGTAAACAATCGGGCCAATCCACGACCAATTGCCAATGATTGCTGTCGCCGCATTTATGGCCCCTTCCGCAATCCATCCAAGGATACCAACCAGCAGTTGCAAACCAGCGGTAACGTTTGAAATAATAATTTCAATCATCCCCCAATTTTGGGCAACGGCGTCCACGATCTTGACGATGAAGGGATACACCCCCGCGCCCACTTGCTCCTTCAAATCGCCGTAGGCGTTGGAAAGCTGGATAATCTTGCCCTGCGGCGTGTTGGACATGGCTTCATACAAACCGCCCCAGCCTTCCTCAATCACATTGTTAATGGCGGCTGCCGCTTGCATATCTGCGCTCATAGACAAATATTCCGCGCCCAGTTCCGAAACAATTTGGGCTTCCGTGGCTGTTCCCTCAATAATGGCCTTCTGGGTGTCGGAGAATTCAAAGCCCTTTTTCGTCATGGCCCCATAGCTGCCGGACATAATTTTACCAATGCCGGTTGCATAGTCCACCATGGCTTTACTGTCCACGGCTCCGCCGCCGCTCATGCCCATCGAGTAGTTGGAAAGAGTGTCCATCATGGACATGACCGCGTCCGCGTCGGAAAAGTAGGTCGCCAGTTCGGCGGCTCCGGCAATCATAGCTTCGTCCCCATAAATGCCCCGGCTCTGAATTTCACTTGCCTTTGCCGTGATCGCGTCAAACGCCCCACCTACATTGCTCTCCAACATATTCCCTAAAACCGTGGACAGCTGGATTTCGGCATTCAGCTGGGTATTGAATAAATCGGTGCTGCTCTGGATATAGTCAAAGGCTTTCTTAACCCCGGCGATACCGGCGAACCCGGCAACCGCTTTTTGGATAATATCGGAAAGGTTTTGCGCGGCGTTGGCTCCCTCATTGATCGCATCATTGAAGCGGCCTTGTTCATCGACATTATCCCGGATATTCCGCTCCGTTCCTCCTATAATCTGCGACAAGCGGTTATATGCGTCGTTTGCCGCCTGCACATCCATATGTTCCACCGCGCCGTTAAGGGCCTCCTGCGCGGCTATGGCTTGATTTAACTGCGCCCGCAGCTGTTCCAATTCCCGGTTCGCGGTGTCCGAACCCATGTTAATAGGATTGTTTGCGATTTGAGTCATGCGGTTTTGAAGCGCCTGAATACGGTTTTGCAGATCGCTCAAATCCGTAACGGCGTCCGGCGGGAAGATGTTGGTTGCCGCCGCCTGTGCGCTGATCTGCTGCTGCGCCTGATTCAAAGCGTTCATCATGTCCGTGGCGCTTTGAACTTCCTGTTGAAAACGTTCAACGCCCGAATTGGTAAATACCTCAATCCCCTGCGCGTTCCATGTAACGGGGATTTCAATGGGCTGTGAAAAGCCGTCCCGGATGGAGCGTTCCACATTGCCCACGTTCTGAGAAAGCTGCAAGAACGCACTGTTAATGTCCCCTACATTCATTCCCTGCATGGCGGCATTTAGATTTTCCTGATAGGCAAGGGTCTGTGCAAGCTGCGCCCTTAAACGCTCTAACTGTGCGTTTGCTTCGTCGCTGCCCACGTCCAAAGAATTTTGCTCTACCTGAATAATCGCCGCCTGTAAATCCTGCACTCGGTTTTGAAGATTTTGAATATCGGTAATCGCTTCCGGGGGCAGAATATTGATTGCCTGTGCTTGCTGTGTAATACTGGTTTGGGTTGCACCCAATCTTTCCAGCATGGAATTTGCGCTTTGAATCTCCTGTTCAAAACGGTCAATGCCGCTGTTGGTGAACACGTCCAGCGTGTCAGACTTCCAAACAACCGGAGCTTCAACCGGGGAAACTGTCGGTGCTGTGACTGTCCCCCCGGTTGCCCCGATCCTTGACAATTCATCCTGCATAGCCTGAAAAGCCATCGTTGCTTCATCCGCTGCGGCCCGTGCGCCGTCGATAGAAGAAGTGTCAATTTGGTTGCCGCTGATCCGCTGCATATCCTCAAAGGCCGAAACAGTCAGATTCAAGGCGTTAATCATGCTATACAGAGGGGCCGAAAACCCGTCGTATAACTCAATTCCGCTTTGCAAAGTACCCATGACTTACCTTCTCCTTTTCCTGCCGCCCTTGCCGCCTTTCGGTTTTGCGTTGCGTTCGGCGTTTTTAGCTTCCTTCTTTTCCTTTTCCAGCTTAATCCGAATGGCCGCAATCACAAAAGCCTTGTCCTGTTCGTCCATTTCCAAATACTGTGAAGGTAGAATGTGAAGTTTATGAAGGCAATAGTAAGCGTAATTCGCTTCTGGATCGCCTTCTTCAATTAGTTTTTTGCTTCTTCCACCTTATCTTCCATGGACACGTTGAACCCGTTGAATTTCTGAATGAAATTCGTGAAAGCGTCGTATTCGCCGGGAGCGTCAACCAGCGCAAAAAGCAGCTCCTCCGGCGTGGATACCCCATAGGAATCCTGCAATTCGGCATCGTACAAATCGGGGACAACGCACGACGCAATCAGCAGCTTCGTGATATACTCCCCGGTGTTGATTTTCTGCCGGAACATATTGGGCTTGCCCTTCACGGGAATTTCCCTCATGCAGCTTTCCCGCAACTCCGTGTTCTCCTTGCTGGAAATGGGACGCAGCGTCCAAAGGACGGGATTGCCCTTTTCATCGGTCAGGGAAGCCGTTGCCGCAAAGGTCACGTTCTCCTTTACGACCTTGTTTTTCTTCATAAACTGCGCAAAGTTAGACATTGTTCATTCTCCTTTTCGTTATGGCATGGTAAACCCCCGCATACGGCCATATAAAGCCCATATACGGGGGTTTGCCCGGTTAGTTGGTAAGGAACCCGTCAAGGTGCCGGAACGTTTCAGGCATCTTGAAATCCTCAAATGTGAAGTCCATATCTTCATCCAGATAGTCCCCATCGGCATCAAACTTTGCCAAAATGCCGCCGTCCGTGTTGCAGTCCATCAAGATCATAGTCTGCCGCCCAACTGCGGACGTGGGATCTTCGTTTGAAATCTGAATTTCAAAATAGACATCCTCGCCGGTGTCCTTGTAACGAACCATCAGTTCGCGGAAAATGCTGGTGTTGTAATGGAACGTCGCGGAACCCGTGCCGCTCCATCCGCTGGCCTTGTTGCCCTTGCCGGTCTTTCCGAGAATCGGGACCTTGATTTTGTTTTTCTCGAACTTCGCTTCCAGGTTGATCGCCTGCATGAAGTTGTACCGTCTGCCCTCGATGGTCACAAAGCACTCTGCCAAACCGGCAAAAACGGTATCCCGGCCTTTCATAATGACGTTATCAGGCATTGCATTTTTCTCCCTTCTTTTACATCACGGTTACCGTCATGTATAATTTCCCCATGGCGTTGACGACCGTAATCGCGTCCTCCACCACAACGGCCATTTTGGTTTCGCCCTGGGATACGGTAATGTCGGAATCCTCGAAATTCTCAATGGCCCGGATTTCCCGCAGCTGCTGGTGCAGCTTCACAATATCGGCCCAAAGAGAGGCGCGGCCATCCGCGTCATTGGGGACAACACCCAAATACTTTGTGTTGAACACAACCGCAACGTCGTTTGCAATCTGATCGCAGACATGCATGGTCTGATTGCTCTTGAAAATATTGCCCATGGTGTCGGTAGTCGTAACCATGGTGTTAATATCTTCCAGGACCCGCACTTCATCCCCCACCTGATGGAAGATGAACTTGCCCGTGTCAATCGCGTTTTCAAGGTCTTTCTGCGTGTAGTCCACGTTCACGGTATATTCGCCGTCGTATTTCTTGTTCATAGCGGACTTGTTCACGGCAATGCCGCCCTCCACGCCCGTAACCCAATAGACAAGGGCGGCTTCATCGGGGTAAACCATTTCACCGTCAACGCGCTGCGCCCCATCGATGCAAATGTTCTCCACGCTCACTGCGCCCATATAATCGGGTTTCGTGTATTGGTGAAGGATCAGTTGGAATTTCATGCCGACTTCATCCCGCATTCGCTTGACAAAAGCGGAAAACAGGGCCTTGATCATATCGTCCGTAGTCACCACGCCCATAGCGTTGAAGGTGTACTTTTCGATAGCGTCAATGTATTTCTGATAGCTGCCGCCTGTGACTTCCCCGTTTGTGCCGCCCTCCAACGGCATCCATGCCGTTTCCTGCAACACAACCGGGGCCTCTTGTGTTACGCCCTCCGCTTCCGTCTGTACCGTCAAATTCCACGTCACATAATCGTTGTCCAGCAAATCCTTCATTCCGGCAACGGTTTGGGTTTCAACCAGGTCTTTCCCCATGTAAGTAGACACGTCGAACATTTCAGGCTCATCCACATTCACGGCCACAACGGTAATCAGGTCATTGCCCCGTGTGCCGCTGTATTTCGCCGTAGCGTAGGTGTTAGCGGCTTTCTTGCCGCCGCCGTTCAGCCGGTAGGCGTGAAGGGTAATCGCGTTCATGAACAAATCCCGCAAACCCTTCAACTTGTCGCTGGTGTAGTCATAGCCGAAATACTTCATCGAATTCTTGATGAAGTCCCCGTTCTCCACGGTAAAGACGGCATCATCCGGCCCCCAATCAAGGGCAAGGGGCATTGTTACCGTACCACGGTCAGAAAGGGTTGCGCTTGCCGTGGGCAGACTTACGAAATTGATATAGCTGCCCGGAAGTTTCTTATTCTGCACTAAAAAAGTGCCGCCGCCCAATGCCATTTACTGCACCTTCTTCCCAAAGAATTCATCAATCGCGGCCTGTGCCTGTTTGATGGTATACCGCTTATCATCGTCCAGCATGGCCCGAATCACGTCGCGCCGGTGCTGAAAGTGCTTGGAACCGATAAGCTGCGCCTTTGTGAACATAGCCTCCGCCTTCGGCGGCTCCGGCGCGGGGGCCGCTGTTGGTTCCAGGGCCTCAGCGGGATTGTTTTTCGGTCTTGCCATTGTTTTGATCTCCTTTCTGCTTCATAGCAACGTCAAGGGTCTGCATCGGGTCAAACGCGCCCTTCTTCATCACGAACAAATCATAGTTCACAAAGAAGTTTAATACGCCGTCAACGGTCTTGTGACGCATTTCCCGGCCCCTTATCATGGTTTGATCTTCATGCAGGGTCACATATTCCAACACGGGATAAAGCTGTTCGGCAACGGCTTCACATTCAGCTTTTGGATTGTTTCGTGAAACGGGGAAGTATTGGATACACATTTGATGTTCGCGGAAATACCGCTTTCCCCGGAAAAGGTTGTTACCAGCTTCCAAACACTGAATAAAAAAACAAGGCTCTTTCAAGTCTTGTTCTATGCTTTCCTGATAAATTGTGTAATCGCCGCCGAACGCCGCATCCAGCATGATAGAAATGGATTCAGTCAAAAGTTTAATCATTTCATGTAAAATATCCCTCCAAAAATGTCTTTAACCGCTGCGCAAGCAGATTTGGGGCAATTTTCTGAATGTGTTCTTCCGAAAGTGTCAGCATAAATTTCCCCTGCACCCACTTTTTATGATCCGCCGTCCGGTGTCCAAATTCCACATAGGAAGCGTATTCCACCGGGTTTACAATCTCAATGCGGTAAGTATTCCCGATATGGGTAACGGTTATCTTATCCAGAAATTCGGCCACACTGGAAAGGCCGCTGCCCGTTCCTTGTTCCGCTTCCTTACGGGTTTTGGAAGTCCATCCCCGGCGCAATGTGCCGCCCGTTTTACCGGTTTTGTTTACGCGCTTAGTATAGGTTTCACCCTTTTTGTGGTATTTGGAATCCTTCTTTGCGGTTACTTCAACTTCCGTTGAATAATCGCCTACGGGGGTAGCGCGGATAATCTCACGCAGCAGACGGGCGGCAAGTTCTTTCGCGCAAGCGGTCAAAAATGCGTCCATGTCCGATTGCTGTACCTTGTTTAACTTCTTTTGAAGTTTCTTCAAGCCGCCCAAATTGCAATTTCCAAATTTCATCATGCCCACCTTTCAAAGACGGTCAGCACAATTTCTTGGTGTGTGGGATAAACGGCGGGAATCCCGGATTGACTGTATTCCCCCGTGCGCCCTTCATGGGTTATCACGATTTTAGAACCGGGGGAAATCGTTACTTCCGGGGCAATGAATAGCTTGATAATCTGCGAAAGGGCGGTTGCCGTGTCTGTCCCCTCCGCGCCCTTGACCGTTTCAAAGGATAGCTTGCACGGCTGATTCTCTAAAACGGTCACTTCCTGCTTGCTGGTAAGTTTGGTTTTTGGGTCTTTCGTGTCCTGATACTGGATAACGCTGCAAACGTCCTTGTAATGGTGTTTTTCCAGCGCGGCCCTTGCCGCCGCTTGTGCTTGCTCCAAATTCATAGTTACCACCTGATACGCCGGAAAGCGGAAAACTGATCCGCGCCGCAGGTAAGCAGATAGTTGATGAAGGTGGACAAGCGGCCACTTGCGCTTTCTCCACCTTCATCAACCGAAAACACAAAATTTGTGTCTCCCGCCTGAATCTGCTTGACGGCTCCCCCGGACAAATCCAGCATGGACAAATCGGAGGGGGCAAAGGTTTTTTTGTGCAAAAGGAATTCCCCCGCCACACGGCAAATCAGAACGCTTTCCAGCCCTTGCGGAATCTCCTTCCAGTTGATTTCATTCTTGATTTCGCTTTCAACCTTGGAAATGGCAAAATTCAATAGGATCTTGTCACTGTCGGAAATCGTGTCGTATCCTATGGCCGCAAGCAATTCAGCAATTCGATCATACATGGAAGCTGCCGCCTTTCCTTACCCCTGCGAAATGATACGCACAAGGGCAATCGCCTTATGGGAAATGGCCTGTGTGCCGTCGTTGATAATGTTCCAGTTGGCCCCGGTTTTCAGGTCAGTATTGGAAGCGGAAGCGGTCACGCTGGCGGGTTTCTCAAAAGAAATACCGTCCACGCCGCAAATGTAGCGGTCACGCACGAAAAGCGTATCCTGTCCACCGTTGGTTTTGGGATCGCGGCTCATTTCGTAAGGTACGGAATCCCCAATATCATCAAGGACAATCGCACCTTCGCCCAGCACATAGGTAGTATACTTTGTGTGGGCGGGAACGGCGGTTTCTTCGCTGCCGCTGGCGGCAACATCTTCAACGGGCATATCATCATCAATCAGCACCGTGCGCCCGTTCCACGTCGCAAGGGCAAGATCGTGCTGAATCCCGTCTTTGTCGGTATAGGTCATGTATTTCAGCAGCCGCAAATTTTCCAGCCGGGTAGCAACCGCGCTGTGCATGACAACCAGCTTGAAAATGTTCTTGTTATCGCCACAAGCCTGCTGAATGGCCGTATTCAGGGTAGTAGCCCCTACAAGAGCATCTTCCCCGGCCTTGCCGGAAATGTCATAGGTATGCTTTTCGACAAACTCCTTTGCGGCCTTTTCCGCAACGCCGCTGCCCGTGGTTTTCATGGAGAAAACGCCGGAAAGAATAGCAAGCAGCATTGCCTGTTTCACTTCCAACTTGTAATCGGCAATCTGCCGCGCAACGTTGTCCATGAAGTCAACGCTCGCCGTGATATTCTTGCTGAAGCTGCGTTCCGTCCACGAATCCATACGGGAAGCGGTCACAAAGCCCTGTTCATAGGTGGTGGTGCTGGTAGCGGTAATGTCCGTACCGCCGTCGTTGTTCTGCGACGTTGCGCCGCTGATCCGGCCAAAGTAGGGGATACGGGCATACAGGCTCCCCGTCTGGCTGGCAAGGGCGGTTTTGGCGTTGTCGTTCGTACCAACCGCGCCGGACTGGATCAACTGGTTTTTCTTGACGTTGGGAATCCTTTCAACGTACTTGCCAAAGGCTTCCGCATTGAAAGATTTTGCATCAAACTTTGCCATTGTCTTTCATCCTTTCAAAAAATTTTGGTGTTAGATTTTCGCGCCGGGGTTTGCTTCCAGATAGGCAACCATTTCCGAATAGGTCATTTTGGAAACGTCAACCTCGCCGTCAGGCTTCATGTCGCCGGACGCGCCCGGTTGAAAGCCCTTGAATTGCTGTTGCGGCTGTTTCTCCGCGAACATATAAGCGTCGGATTTCTGGATCGCCTTGATCTGATCCGAAAGACCGGTAACCGTGCCGTCCTTTTCCAACCTTAGCTTGTCAGCGTCCATCAACGCCCGAACCGCCTTTACATTCTTTGCCCCTGCGGTGAGAAGGGCGGCTTCCACGGCATTATCAAGACGCAACTGCGCAATTTCCGCTTCATGGGCTTTCTGCTGATCCTCGTTGGCTTTCTGCAAATCGGCAATCTGCTTTTGCAGGGCTTCATTGTCACCGCTGGACTTTTTCAGGGTTTCAAGCTGCGTGTCCCGCTCCGTAACCGTGGCTTTCAGGCCGTCCCGCTCCCGCTCAACCTCCACAAGCTGCGTTTTGGGGACATACTCTTTAATGGCATCAAGGACTTTTTTCGCCTGTTCCTCGGTCAAGCCCAGGGCAATCAAATCCTCCTTTTTCATGGCTATCTTCCTTTCTGATTTGAATTTTGGATATGAAAAAACCGCCCATTTCAGGGCGGTTTAATCAACATTGAAAGTTATTTTTCAAACTGTCGCGTATCCTTTTCATAGTATTCACACGACTCGGTATTTTTGTAAACTTCATGTGGTTTATACTCAGGTGGTTCATAAATAAGACAAAAGCTCTTATCCCAACCACATTCCTCACCGCGAACCGTTGTCATGTCTCGAAAACGGCAGTCTCGGCACTGTGCAAAATGATTCAGCACGGAATTGTTTGTCAGAATTTCATCCCCATACCGTTCAAACAGTGATTTCTTTTCCATCAATACACCTCCTGTTTAATGACATCCATATCAATATAAATCGTGCCATTACTCTTTTCAACTTTTGTAATGTGGAAAGTTGTGCCGCGCTGTAAAATCATTTCCGCTTCATTGCCGAAACTACTTTGTCCGGCAATTCCATCCCAGCTTCTACCTGGACCATTACCGAAAACAGAAAACGGTTCCACATACATCATTTTTGTACCGGCAGGAGCGTAAATATTAAACACAATTCCACCACTTGTATTCAGTCCCTTGCCCTTTGCAACGCCTGTGCTCAAAAAGGCATACTCTGTAGGTTCTTTGCCAATCAACTTCGCGGCAAGATCACTTGCGGACAACTGAAAATCATTTACGCTAATCTTCAAGAACTTGTCCATTCCACTTAACTGACAACCACGCTGAACCCAAAAGTCTACGGAATAACTGCTTTTTTCAATGATAGAGGTCATAGCATCAATTTGCCGTCTTACTTCGCCGGGCTTGAATCCACCGTAGGTTACTCCAATTTGCTCCAGGTCGACATTGCCAACCCCTAAAAACTTGTTTGTACCGTACTCAATACCCCGCAAAGGTTCATTGAACTTATGATAGCTTCGGGTATACTCGTAAATGGCATCTTTTTCGGCTGTTGTCGCGGCCCTCCATACGTCCCCGGAAGTAGTACGCAAAACGGCATCCGCTCCGGCAACGCCTCCGTTTTTATTGGTGAACCAATATGCGGCATCCTTCCGGGCCTGTGTGTACGCTGCGGCGCTATCGTCTATTTTACCACCATTTTTAAGTAATTGCAAATCCCCTTGAATTTTCTTCAACTGCGATTGCAGGTCATAATAAGCCTTGCCCTCTGCGTCGAATTCTTCAAGCTGCTGAATCAGGTCTTTCCACTTGTTCATTTCATCCAAATCAACCGCATAAAGCAGTTTGTTGGTGAAATAGTCCTTTTTGGCCTGAATAGAACCGTGCTTTAACAACCATTCAGCGGTTGTAACATCGTCCTTCCAAATTCCAGAATAGGTCTTAATCTTGAAAGTGTCAACCTGATCTTGCAGTAAAAGGGATTCTTTTTTCAGCTTCTTCATTTCGGCGGCAATCAGCTTTTCATTTAACGCTTCCTGCCATTGATCCTTTTGGGCCGTGATTTGGTTAAGCTGGTCTTGAAGGTCTTGCAGCACGGATAATTTCTTACCCTGTGCAAAATTATCCAATGTACCGTGCTGCGTTATCACTTCTTCATGGGTAAAACCTCCGCTTGCAAACTTGAATTGCTCTTGCAAATCCGTGATTTGGGTATCAGCATCCGCAATCAGCCCTTCCAGCTTCTTTTTTGTCATGTACTCCTTTTTCGGCGTGGGCTGCGGCTCTGGCGGGGCCGGTTTCTTATAGGATGTAAGGCCGGATTTACTGTTCGTTGTTACGTCAAAGCCGGATTTGTCCCCGTCCACAAAAGCGGCTTTCCATTCCTGATAGCTGGTATCGCCGGGAACGTAGTATTGCGTACCGTCTGCCGCCCGTGCAATGCGTTCGCTGTCCGCTGTAAATTCATCGTTGAAGTATGGGCAAGTACACCCCCTGCACCATGGATGAAAGGGGGGAACGGTCACGCCGATTTCATAATCAGACATGGGGAAGTGCTGCCCGTCCATTTGGGCGCATACGTCGCAAGTGACATGATCCAGCGTTTCCACAATCTGAAATTCTTCAACGCCCAATTCCCCGAAAGCGTCCTTTTGCCCCATAGCGGACATTGCCGCCGATTCAGTCATTACAAGCCGCCCGGCGTTCGCTCTGGAAGTGTTCATTTTGGCTTGAATTTCTTTAATCATCTTGTCCGGGGCCTTGCCGGTCATGATCCCCTGCGTCAAGGTGTTTTGGGTTTCCTGAATCAGCTTTTGCTTGTTCGTCCAAAGCCTATCAGAAAAAGTACTGCCGTCTTTCGTCCATGGAGTTGAAAGAATAGCCGATAGCTTGTTATCATCCAAGGCGGCAACATTCCAGCCCATTTCAAAGGCTTTTTGCACTTCATAGCAGGAATGGTAATAGCTGCCCTGATAGACGGAACCCAACGCCCCGGAAAGGGATTGATATTGCTTTCCGAATAGGGCTTCAATCGTGGCCTGATTTTGCAGTTGCAGGGCTTCCAGCTTTGTAACGTGCCATTTTGCGGAAGCGTTTTCAAGCTGCTGCATCCAAAGGCCGTTAAGCGCGTTTTCTTCCCCGTATTTGATATAGTCCTGTACCGTCCATTTGAATTCGGCCAAATCGGAACCGGCAAGGGCCTGTTTCGCTTCGTGCATGGAAATACCGTTGTTTTTGGCGAACCGAACATACCACGTTGAAATCTGCGCTTCAATCTCTTTCGCGGCTTGCTGATATTGGGCGGTTATGTAGGAAAGGCTGTCGGCCCCGGTCAAATTGGCCTGATTCTCAATGGCCTTAAACCGTTTTTGCCAATAGGCCGCATTGGGCTTACTCGCTGCCATCCTTCACGCCGCCTTTCCCGTCTGCCGTGCTGCCCTGTTTCCGCTGGAAGGGATCGTTCCCGCCGCCATTGGGGAAAACGGCCTGATTGAACATATCTTCCCGCGCTTTTTGTTCTTCTTCCTCAATTTTTGAAAGTTCACCTTCAACATCGTCAACCCATGGATGTTGTGCAACCAATGTTGCTTTCGAGAGAATCCCCGTGGAATTCTGAATGTTGGTAATAATCTGCCCTTCATCCATCATCATGTCACGGTTGAAAGTGATTGTCACATCTTCCCCGGTGAAGTCCCCGGCCCCTGCATTGGCAAGGTAGGCGTTGACAAACCAAAGAATATTTTCAAAAGCCGCTTGAAGTTCTGTTTCCATATCATTAGCGTCAAGGTCAATGTCGCTATACATGGATTGTATATTCATTTGGTTTGGAGTGCCGGATAACCGATCATCCTTTGCGTCAAAGCCCATGCCATTTTCAATCATGGCTTTCTTGAAGATTTCAACGATGGATTTATAGTTTTCGGCGTTCACCGTGATTTGTAGAGTGTCAACGCCACCCTTTGTATCCCCGTCATAGCGAACCTTCACGGCTCCAAACGTGGCAAGGTTGCGCCGGAATTCTCCCAAATTAGTCCCGTCGTAGTTTTTCAGGACGATAATGGTATTCCGTGCGTCCTCCTGCATATTGTTTTCAAAATCCGACAACATAATGTTAATCCCGTCTTGAAGGGATTTCACCTTTTTCAACAGGGGGATTTCCTGTTCGTTGTACTTAATGGGAATCAGAGGAATCCGCTGCCAGTTGAACCCCTGCACAACGCCGTTTGCGTCCACCGTGGTAATGTGGTAGGCATCCGGCCCACCTTCCGGCGTGTCCACGTCTGGAACCAGCTTTTCCCCCTCATAAGTGAATCGGTGAATCCCGGTTTTATCGTAAATTTCAACCTTTTCAATGATAACGGGGTTTCGGCCCTCATATCCCTGCACCAAATACAGGCGAATAGCGGCATCAAGAATCGTGTGTTCGCTGTCCTTCCAGTAGGGCCGGACTTCATAGCCGGGGAAAAGCCGGAACGCAAACTTCCCTTCTTCCGTGTAGTAGGGGTACAACCACGCAATGCCATTGTTTAAGCCGGACTTTACCGCATTTTTCAGGGTTTTCATAAAGCCCTTGTCAAAAATCTGTTTCAGGGCTTCCACATAGGCTTCATTGTCCCCTTCCAAAACAAAGGGTTGCCCAACAATGTAATTGGCTTTCTGATTTACCAGCTTCGCATACTGATTATCAATGATCCGATTGTTGGGCAGATTATCAACCACTTGCAGCTTCCCATCATCCCCGATCATGGTACGCTTCCGGGTCAGAATGTCATGGACATTTTCATAGTAAAGCTGCCCCTTGATCTGCATGATCCGTTGAGGGCTTTGCCGCCACTTGCCGATCTCCAATTCATAAAATTCCTGTTCGGTCATGCTCTGATTTCTGCTGTAAAGAATGATATTGGAAATGCGCTCCGCAAGCGCGTTAATGCCAAATGCCATTGCTGCATTACCTCCCTTCCATGTGGGAATCAAAAGCCCGATTTGCAATCTTCATGATTTCGTCAAAGTGTGCGCCCATGAAGTCACAAACGGATTCTTCCGTATTTTCGTTTGCGAATAGGTGAACCCCAAAGGAGAAAGTGAAAGCGTGGATCAATTCATGAATCAGGGTTTGCCGGTATAACTCTTTCGGCTGCGTCCTGTCTATCCAGATTTCCAAATCCTGATAAGAGGTCACGCCGAAACAGGTATTGCCATTTTTCAGGGTCAGCCGGTCATTGCCCCGCTCCACGTCCAGCAGCTTCCATTTCAGGCCGTTTATCTTGAAGTTCATTTTTCAATCGTCCTTTTCATGCGACAATATCCGCAAACATAAAGAAAGCCGGGGTTTTCCCCGGTTTTTGTTACTAACGCGCTATTATCACTCAAAACTGAACGTATCGCCACGGCTGAAATCTTCCAGCGCATAACGCATTGCATCCATAAGGTGGTTAAAATCGTCAATAGGCTTATTCAGCTTTTTTCCGGTCTTGCTGTCGGTGTCCCATGTGTAATTGCTGATTTCCGTAATGAAGTTTACACATTTGGGATGAATGATAATGTGATAGTCCTGAATGAAGTCAATGCCGTTGTTTATGCTGTCCTTCCCCTTGCGTGATCTCTGAATATGGGAAATTCCCAGCGTATAAAGCCGGTCAATGCTTTTCGGCTCCGCGCAATCGGCCTTGATCTTCTCCTTCGAGTATCCAGCCCGTGTGACTTCTTCCGCAATGGCTTCATTGCTCATACCGCGCTTATAGATTTCATCGAATACCCAAATCGTTTTGCTGCTTTGATCTATCAGGCCGCAAAAGAGCGCGGCGGGATCGTTGGTATATCCAAAGTCAAGGCCAAAGGCAGAACGTACCCCCGGTAAGGCGGTAATCTCTTGAACGGAAAACGCCTTTTCTTCCCAATTCTCAAAAATCAGACCTTCGACAATTCCCCAATCCCCCAAACCGGCCACACGGTAACGCCGGGGGTTGTTCCGCTTCATGGTTTCAAACACTTTGCGGTCAGCATCGTCCAACCACTCATTGCACAGATAGTTGGTTGTCATGGCAAGGGTTTCATCGTCCGGGTTATCAAAGAACCGCTTCTTCATCCAATGGTGTTCATTCCACGGGTTGAAGGTCAGCGTGATTTGCTTGAATAGTTTTGTTTCAGGCGGCACGGCTCCCCGGATAGATTCATCAAGCATATTGAAATCATTTTCGTTGCTGATTTCATAGGCTTCTTCAATCCACATCCAGCACAGAAAACCGTTTTCAACCGTAATTGAAGTTACTTTCAAGGGATCATCAAGGCCCCGAAAGTATATTTTCTGCTGCTTCCCTTGCCTGTTGGTGTAGGTCATTTCAAGAGGGCTTTCCTTGATCTCCCAATGTTCCGTAACCCCTAAACGGTTGATTGCCCATTTCAATTCGGTAAAGCAGCTATCTTTCAGAGTACGGAAAACCTTACGCACGACAAGCAAGTTTGCATCTGGGTATTTCATCATGTTCACGATATACCAAAGAGCGGTTGTCTTGCTTTTCTTGCTGGCACGGCTTCCCTTACAAACCCGATAGCGGCCTTTCCACCGCCAATATGTGCCGTAGCCCCGGCCCACATAATCGGGAAGGTGTATATTCCGCTGGTTAATCTTCAAGTTCATCATCCCCGGAAATGACAACGGGAACCGAACCCGAAACGTTGGATTCTGTCTTTGTAGTGTATCCGTGCTTGCTCATCCATAGGGCGGCAAGTTTTGGATCAATCACTCCCAATTCAAATTTCATCCGGGCATCAACTTCACATTCTTCCTTTATGCGCGTAACAATGTCCCGAAATCTTTCATCCTCTGCATAGGTTTCATAGAAATTCGACCGGGCAATACCCGCCCATACGCAAAAGCCCTCAATCGTGTAGGTCACGCTGCGTTTTAGCTGCTTACTCACAAATTCGGAGTTTTTAGAGCTGAATTCATGGGTAAGCACAGACTGATTATTACACCATTCCTTGTATTGCTCCCATGCGTCCGTTAAGGCTTTCACGCTCTTAAACTTCCGGGGTCTACCTGCACCCATGATTTCACCGCCTTTCAAAATCAAAATGCGCCCAGGCTTCCCATGGGCGCATTTTGCACGATAGCATTATAGCATATCAGAATGTTCCTTTGTGTTCCTTCTTTCTTCAAGGGCCGCTTCATAAGCTGCAATCGCATCTTCATGAACCCGCTGAAACTCGGTCAAAGCGTATCCGTGCATCTTGCGTACATACGGATATGTATAATTCATTTCAACGGCGATTTCTTCAAGCCGCTTAAACTCAACATACCGCTTACAAAGCAAAGAAACGTATGTTTTATTCTTTAACGCCTGAATCTGGTTAATAATCGTGTGTTTTTGGTCTGCGAAACTGCCAATTTCTTTGTCAATTTCCGCTTCAAGGTCAATAATTCGCTGAATCAATTCCGGCATAGTGTCCCCGTTGCCGGAAGTCTGCACCCGGTCTTTATCCGTTCGGGCGGCTCCTATCGTGCTGGTATACAAAGCGGCCTTTTCCTGCAATTTCTGATTGATACAGGTATCAAGCCGCTTTAGTTCTTTCAGATATTGCTTTGTTTGCATCGGTACAACTTCCTTTCTCACAACCTGAACCGCTCTAAACTGTTGCGGCGCAACGGTTTTCAGGCGGCAAATCATCAGCGGTTCAAGTTCAAGATAGTTTTTCTATTACTATATATTTTTCAAATCATTGCAATTTAGCGATTTTGATTTTTACAAAATAATAAGAAGTGAAAAGTAACTTGTACTACTTGAACCGTTGCGGCAAAAATCCAGTATTTTCAAGGGTTTGCAATGGTTCAACTTCCGGCTGTTTTATCTTCCACCCAACATGAACCGCAACTTGAACCGCCGCCCATTTCTTGAAAATTAACTTTCAATTTTCCAGCTTCCCGCATAACTCCCCAATCCATTCCCTGCGGGGAATCTGCGCTATCCATTCGTCGGGGATACCTTGCGCCCCTCCACAACCATAGGCAATACCGGCAAGGCCCCCGGCCACGGCTGCAACAGTGTCCGTATCCTCCCCCAAATTGACAGCGGTAAGGACACAATCGCGGTAACTGTCCGTTTTCAGGACGCACCACAAAGCAGCTTCCAGCGTGTCCACTACATAGCCGGTACTTTTGATTTCGTCCCGGCTTAAATCTTCCAGACGTGCAAGCCGGTTGAAATCCGTTGAATAATGTACCACGGCCAACCGCCCCAAATCCCGGATCGCGGCTTTCATGTCCGGGATAAGGCCGCATTTGTCAACCACATAGCAATACAACCGGCAAGCAATCTGTGAAATTTCGTGTGCATGGGTAAGCTGTCCCACACGCTTTACATCGGCCCCGGTATGGGGAACCAGCGCAACGGGAAGAATACGCATCAAGGCCCCGTTCCCATTGTCCCAAACCGTGCTTCTACCGCAAAAAGAAATTGGAGTGCCACGGGTATACCGTTGGATCGCGTCGCGGGTAGTCCCGCCCACGTCGAAAACTTCATCATACGGGGTAAATACCCCATGAATCAGCCACGCCGCAAAATTGCCCATTATATCAGCCGGATCAATGGCTCCGCGCCGCCCAATGCTTTCCAGCGTCGCAAGGGTCATGCTACTATCATCCGACCATGTACCGGGCGGCTGATTGTATGTTCCGTAGCCGGTCATATCCGTAGCCGTGAAGGTGTCCCGCCGCTTAAACTCAAAGGGAACGCCCAGGGCATCCCCAACCACAAGGCCCATGATCCCGTCATAAATTTTTCCCATGTCCAACCGTCCTTTCAATTTATCCACTTAATGACTGTATCCCCTGTATAGCCCTTTTCCCACACATACCACGCATAGGCGACCGCACGGGGAAGATTATCCTTGAATTCCCCATTCAATGCGCATACCAGCCGTGACGCGCTCACATATACGGTTTTGGGCGGGTTATGTAGGAAGAATTCTTTCCGGCTTTGCCCCTCAAGGAATTGCAGCTTCAAGAACATTGCCACTTTCCCACCGGGCCGAACACTGTTTAACGCCTGTTGAACAAATTCAACGGCGTATTTATAAGGTGGATTTGTAATAATATCCCCTTCAAAATCTTCCAACGTTTCTTTCAGGAAGTCTAACGGCTCTGGATCGCCAAACCCACGGTATATCAAATCCGTAGATATGACTTCATATCCATGGGCGGCAAGCACCTTTGACAAATGCCCTTCCCCGCAAGCACACTCCCATATAACCGGTGCAAAGACTTCTTCCGCAAGCAGTAATTCCATTGCTTTAGGCTCCGTCGCGTAATAGTCGTGCTGCTGCCGCTCCCCTGCGGAATGATTTGAAGCGGCAAGCACGGAAAATGTTGACGTGCTATTTCCCGTCCAGTCTTTACTTATACAAACCACCCCTTTCAATCGTCCTTCACAAAAATCCTGCATTTCTTCCCGTTAATCTTCTTATCAATGATTCTCATTCCCAAAAGCCGGTTAATTTGTTTTGGGAATTCAATGTTGCTCATTGCCTGAAAATTGTTGGAAATACAGAATTCTTGATACCGTTTGTAAACCGTGTTTGTAGGCTCATTCTCAATCTGGAATTCTTCTTGCTCACACTCTCGAATAAAGGAAATAATCGGATTATTGCTTTCCTCGTATTCGTCCATTTCATTTTGGACTTTTTCGGACACTGTAAAGCCGTTGTTTGACATGATCCGATTTAGCCCTTCCAACCCTAAAAGAATCAGGTATTGCATAACTTCCGGGCTTTGCAGCTCATACTTGATATAGGGCCGAAAATCAGGATCATTTTTTGAAAATTGCGCGTTGAAAGGAATGATAATCAGTCGATCCAGCACGGCCCCCGTGCGGTCTTTGATCCGGGGAATGTTATTTGCAGAAAACAGGAATTTTGAATAGTTGTTGAATTCAAAGGGGTCTTGCCCCTTCCGCTCTGCTGATACTCTGTCCCCTGTAACCAGCTTCTTAAAAATGGCTGGATTTGCTATAAATTCATCCCCAATATCATCCCCGATATTTGCCAATTTTCCAAACAATTCAGCCGTCTTAAACCTGTCCCCCAATTCTTTCAAATCAAGGGCTGCTATGTTCTGTTCCCCTAACAGGTTTTGGATCATGGCAAGGTAGGTTGATTTTCCGTTGTGCTTCCCCCCGGTCAAAATAAAGGCTTTCCGCAACTCATTCCGGCGATAGAAACAATACCCAATCGCTTCTTCCAGAATCGCCCGGATTTCGGGATCATGGCAAGCAATCTTGTTTAGCGTGGTATCCGCAATTTCGGAGTAGGAACCGGGCGCATACTTCCACGGGATTTTGTTGGTAATCACCACTTCCGGCGTGAAGGGGGAAAAGCTGCCGTCCGTAAGGTCATAAATCCCGTTTTCAAAGGCAATTAAATTTGTGTCTGCTGCCCGTGTGTTTTCTTGAATCATAATATTCAAGTATTTCAAAACTTCCGTGCGCTGTGCCTGTTTCAGCATGGGGATACACTGGATCATTTCACCTTCAATCACATTTGCACCGGGAATATAAATCCCATCGCGGAATATGTGGAGCTGGTTATTGATCTTGACAACATGGTTATTGTTTCTCAGGAAAACCGCGAATTTGTCAAACAAAAATGTTTTATCGGAGAAGAACACGGGTTTTTGGAACGCTTCATCCCGCAAAATCGTTTCTAACTCTCCATCTTCCAACGGCTCCTTCAAAAGAAATTGGTTGATAATTCGGATACAGGCACGGGCTTCTTCCTTTGTGAAGTCATTGCTTTGCAGGGTCAGAATGTAATTGAAAAGCCCCTGATTTCGACCTTCCCCGGCATCCATATTCAGAAATTCCATTTTGGATTTCACGGGGAACAACCACCGGGGAACCTCCCCGGCTTTCTCATTGTCTGCCGTGTCATAGAGAATAGCGCGGTTTTTTCCGTTGAATTTCAGGACTTCATAAGAATTCCGTGTACCGATTTTTATATCAGCAGTCAAGCCTACCGCCAATCTGCACCCGGTTTTGTTGGAACCAATGCCGCTATTCTTAAAAAGAAAGTGCTTTCCCCGTGAAGTAGCGTACACCCGGCATTTCAAATGAAATTCCTTGACGATAGCAAGAAGGATTTCCGACATTTCAAGATCGTCAATGTCAATCAGCACGGTTTCAGCGGCTAAAACTCCGGCATATTCAGGGAGCGATTGCACTTGCTCAAAGGTCTTAAAATCGGCCCGGCCTTTGATTTTCTCCGCGCTCTTTTTGTCCTTCGTTTCAATATAGCCTTTGAAGAACATTTACGCCCCCCCTCTATCGGTTTAATTCTTCAAGCAATCGTTGAAATTTTTTAACGTTTGTGGTATTCTGTTTGTAGCTGGAAAGCGCATCGGCGGTCTGCTTCCGGCATCTGGACAAATCTTCCCGTGCTTTTTCCAATTCCGGCTGCGTCAGGGACACGCCCACGGGCTTTTTTCGGGTTTTCACCATGATTTCTAAATCAGAAACTTTCTGGCGCAAATTGGAATAGTCCCGTGCGCTCTGTTTTGCCGTTTCGTTACATTCGACAACCTGATTTTGAAAATAAACTTTCAAATCCTCTGTCAGCCTGTCGCAATTTTCCCAATCAAGGGCAATCACTTTCAGCAGCTTCTTAAATTTCGCCACGGAACACGGAAAGAAATTCTGCAACACAATGTTCATGTAGCCGGTATCCCATTTGACATACATAATATTTTCCATCAAATCACCCCAAAATCTGCTAATCTTTTGTTCGCAAGGTTAATATACCATTCACGATCCAGCTTTGCGGGAACCGCTGCCGCGCTTATGTCCTCATTGCAGATAAAGCAATGTTCCGGGCTGTTGGAGATTTTAGCCGGACGATTTTTCACGGCATGGATTTTTTGCACCCCGGCATCTGCTGGATCAAGGGAAGCGAAAACCCGAATACACTTTTCCTTCAAGCGTTTATTCCCGTGCATGATACACGAATATTTCCCGCTGATTTTAGAAACAAGCTGAAATTCAATCAGCCGGTCACATTCCCGGATTGTCCTTCTAATGGGAACCCCGCGAATCATGTATTCGTTTAAGGCCCGGTTGATAATGGGGAAATCCCCATAGTCAAGGCTGCTTAACTTCTTCACATAGGCCCCCTTTGACTTCCACCGGGGCTTGCCCTTTTCATCGTGGAGAGGGCCGGAAGGAATGATAATATAGTTGTTCACGTCCTTTTGAAAGACTTCCCGGTATTCGTCAAATTCCAGTTGCAGGCCCGTTCGCTGTTCCCACTCAAAGGCAACATCATCAATCAGGCTATACCATGCTGATTCATCCTTGCCGTCCGGCATCCGCACTAATACGCCGTCCGTGTTGCTCTGGATAATCTGCGCGTATGGCTCCAAATGCTCGATCAAATCCAAAATAAGAAGCTGCCCATACACACATACCCGGTTAGCCTGTAACGGGTCATACAAGGCGTTATTCTTATCCTTCATTACGCCGTATGTACTGTTCAAAACCAGCTTTAAGGGCAGTTGCAACGGATTTCCGGCTTTCTTGTACTCCAACCGCTGCTTGTAAATTTCAACGTACTTTGCCGGATTGCTCATACTGCGGGAATGAAGGTTGTATTTAATCATCAAAGAGGGATACAGGCTTGCAACGTCCATATTGATGAAATAGCCTTTGCCGTGGTATTGCGGGATTGCTCCATGAACGCCGCCCCAGCCGAATACATGGGGAACCCCGGCAACGTTCATTTCAAGCTGCACTTTCTTCTTCCGGCCATTTATCATTTTGGAGTAGCAGCGGTTTCCGGGATCGCTGTACCAATCAATGACGGCCCTATATTTTTCAATTTGCATTGAATACGGAAAATCAATGTCAAATTCATCGTCGTAGTCCTTGCGCGTCGCATCAAGAATAATTGCGGAAAGCTGCGGTTTTGTTTTGCCAATCAGGGAGAGATTTAACGGTTTCCCTTGACAAGCGATTTTTACAAGGCCCATGTGCGCTTCAAAATCTTCCTTGCGCTTCACGAAAACTTCCATTGTCTGCGACACATCATGTTTGCAATAGAAAATGGTCTGTTCAATTTCTTCCGGGGTTAAAGGCCGGTCAATGTCAAAGGGAACTTCACTTTCCCGAATGTCATTGCCCATACTCCCTTCAAAGAATTTCAATCCCCGGTCAATATTTGTCATAACATCGTAGTTGTTCAGCGGGAATTGATTAAAAAGGCTGCTAAATTTCCATCCGGGCAATCCCCGGACAATGATATAGTCGTTTACCTTTTTCGGAGGGAACCCGCAAAGGATCGCTTTCAGAATGTATTGATCGTAATGACGGGAATTAAAGCCCACCCAAATTTCCCGCTGATTTGCCTTGTAGAACGCTTCCAGCTTACCGGGATCATTGACAATCACCGTCGTTTCCCGGTTGCGCGTGTCCATAATGACAACCAACCAATCGTGCGAAAAAACTTCAAAATCGTAGAAAAGCAACTAATTCACCGCCCTTTTCAAATGCAGTATACAGGGGCAAGGGGCCGGGGCTTTCACCCCGGCCCGTTCCCGGCGTTTAATCTTCCAGCGGGTACACGTCCACGATCTCAAAGGCGTTATAGCCCTTGTTATCGTAGTAGCGGACGCTGTACTCAAAGTTGTTGTCAATGGCTTCCGCAATGTCCATCAGCAAACCGCCGTACTGCGCAAAGGTCTTGAAGCGGATTTCCGGGGGATTCTCCATTTCCGCGCAAAGGCTCCGCAAGAACTCATTGACGATATGGACTTGGAATCCCTGCGTGATAACCTGATTCATGAAGATCAAGCTGCCCTTGTATTCGCCCTCCAAAACCTTCATCCAGCACGTCACCATGGGATCGCCCTTGCTCTTGGATTTCACCAACTCCAACTTCTGAATGGAGATTTCATAGGTGTCATGGGGGACTTCCCGCCGCCCCCCATTTTCGGCGGCTTCCTCGGTATCCTTCGCCAAACCCTCGGTGTCAATCGCCTTGTCGAATTCATCCCAAATGTTTGCCATACTCTTTCACCTTATCCTTTCTGTTTATTTAAGTACGCGCCTTGCGCTTACGGCGCGGGGGATCACTTTCAGCAGCACCCGGCGCGGCATCCGGGGCCGGGTCAGCAGCGGGGGCCGGACGATCCAGCAGGGGGCAAGCATCGGGGCCGCCCTCTTTACAACAGCGCCCACTTTCCTTGATGTTGGGGCAAAGCGGAATTTCCGGGTTGTCGGCGTGTTGCTTGAAAATCCGTTCACCGTCCGGGCATTTGGGAAGCGGGGAATCATCGGCGGGTTTCTCGCCCTCCCACGGCGGGGTTTCCTTGTCGCTGGCCGTGGGTTTGGAATCACCTATTACGGCTTCGCCGCCCTCCTGATTCTCTTTTTTCGTGGCCGGGGCTTCCTCTGCCAGGGGCGCGGGGGGCTTGTCCTTCGCCTTGCCCTTTCTCCGGCCCGTAGACGGCGTTTCAGCGGCGGGGGTATCATTCCTCTTGTTCTTGTTTGCAGCGTCATATACGGCAAACAGGGCTTCAACGGAAAGGGGAATAGACCGTTCATCCACGCGCAAGCGGCCACCGCCGAAAATGACTTCGTTGGATTTGAAATTGAAGGTGTATGTACCAGCATCGGCCACGATCCGGGCAACCACGTCCACCATGCCGGCAACCTTGTTTGCAATCTTGTCCTGAATGTTGGGCTTGATCGCGCTGATTTTGTCCCCGCCCTTCCGGGTCAAATCCCGGCTTGTGTCCTCATGGGAGATAAGCACGATGTTTTCATAGTCCAGATTCATAAGGCGTTTCAGGGTATTCAGAAATTCGCCCCGCACCTTATCCCACGCCCGGAACGAATCATCCGATTCATGGGTAATGTTCATCTGCTTATACATATACTGGCGGCAATGCTCATAGGTATCTTCCAGTAGATCGACAATGACGGTCTTGAAGGTGTTTTCTTTCTTCTCCAATTCGTCAATCGTTTCCTTGAAGATTTCCCATGCCATCTTGCGCCGGGTCTGCCGCCCCTCCACCGTGACTTCATCCCGAATGGGAATCACGGGGGCATCCACGAACCGATAGTTGCCATCGGTATTCAGCATCAGAGGGTCAGGGAACCCGTTAGCGAATGTGGTTTTCCCACAGAACGGCGCACCATAAATCCAAATGACGCGCTTTGTGACGGCTTCAATGTTCCGTCGCTTGTTTTCGGGTAACTTCATGAAGTAGTCCCATCCTTTCTCGCAATATTCTTGAAATTCACAGTACCGGCAAAGATAGCTTCTTTCCGGCGCAAATTCCCGTTCTTCATACGTTGCCTTTACCCGCAAAAGCCAACCAATCACTTTCTGCACATCGTACTTGACAGGCTCCACACGGACGGCAACCCGGTCTAATTCGCTTTCAATGCGCTGCCGGTAATCGTCCAGGCTTTCCCCGGATTTCTGCTTGATGTTCACTTTTGGGACAAACAGGAAATACAGATTTCGGATTCTCTTGCCGGGGTTTGTCTGTTCCCAAAAATACTTGTAAAGGTGAAGCTGCGGACTGTTGTGGTAGCTGCTTACGTTGTTGGAATACTTGAAGTCGTACAAATCGTACACGTCCGGGATTTCCTGATTTTCCCCGTCCAATTTCTGATCTGTCCTTGCCGGAACAAGGTAATCAATGAACCCGCTGAAATCTGCCGTGGAAATGGGGACTTCAAAGGCTCCACCGGGGGGAAGTGCTGCCGTTGCCATCGGGATAACCGTTTCCAGCTTCATGATTTGGTTGAAATGTTCATCCGTGATAATGGGATAGCTGAAACAGTATTGTTGGATCGCCGCATCAACGCCCCGTTCTATGCCCGTATGCAGGGCCGTACCCAAAACTAAGGCGTTATCGGCTTCCGTGGGCGCAATGGTCTTTACTCCATCCAAATAGCGCATTTTGTACTTGAATTTGCACTTTTCAAATGTTTCAATGCTGCTGTGTGAATGTCGCAATTTATCACCCCTTCCATGATTTTTTTGAAATCGTCGAACCCTTCCGGGTACAGGAAAAGCGCAATTCCATTTGCCTGATTGATTCGGCTGATATTCAGCTTTTGCAATTCAGACGGCGTACCTCTGGAACCCTTAATCTCAATAGCAACCATGATCCCGTTGGCACACGCCAACAAATCAGGTATCCCGGATTTTTGGAACCCGCCGCCCCAAATCTTTGTGTACCAGCCGCATAGGGGGGCCGTCATGCGGTCTTTCGGGTATCCGGCGGGGTAAACTCCCACGCTATGCAGAAACTTCTTTATACGGCCCTCAAATAGCTTTTCTTCGGCCATTAACACACCCCGCCTTGCCGCAAAAGGGAAACACGCTCGTAATGGTCAAAGATCAATTTTCCGTTTTCCAGCCGATACAGATAAGCGGAATCTGTTCCTTTTTTCTTTCGGGTATCCGTTAGGTCAACCCAAAATTCCGCACCGTCCCGCTTCACGGAACAAAACGTATGGGCGCGGCCTCCATTGGGCGGGGTTAGTTTGCGGATTTCATCACCCATCACTTCACCTTGATCCGCACCGACGCTTTCACGGGGCTTTCTTTCAGACAAGCGGCATAGGCATCCGGGAATTTGGCAAGCAGCTTTTTCCCGTCCACACTGGAACGCACCGACGCTTTTACATAGGTCAGGGAAACAACGTCGTTTTCAAACTTGTCAACGCCGTATTCCTCCATGACCGCTTGAAGCTGCGTCCGCATTTTCTTATCCTGCGCGTCAAGCGCGTCTTTCTGCCGGGAAATGTCCGCTATGGTCTGCATGATCGCCGCCGCCTTGCCCTGGAACGCAATCAGCTTTTGCGACGGGGTTTCTTCCTCGAAAACGGCGTTCTCGCAACTGTCCGGGGGATCGGTACAGGCCACCCCGCACCCGGCCTTGTCCGGGCAAATCTTACAACAAATGTTCTTCCCGTCCGGGCATCCGGGCTGTGTGCATTTAATCATTGGCTTTCCCTCCATCGTTCATATTGTTCAAGCGTTCATTGAAGTCCGCTTGACGTTGTAGAACGGATTTTGAATAGTTACTTTCAAAAATCCCTTGTTCCCATAACCGGGCCGCGCCCCGTTCCCCCATGTTGTAGGCCATCAACACCCGCGCCGAATCCCCGCATTTCTCAAACAGGCCGCGCAAGATATACAACCCGCCCTTGATGTTGTCATAAGGGTTTAACAGGTCAGCCGCGCCCACGCGCTCTTGAAGGTATCCGGCGTTGCATTGGTTAATCTGCATCAATCCATAATCGCCGGTTGAACTAATTGCAGTTGGATTGAACCCGCTTTCAACGTCTATCAGGGCAAGGATCAAACTGTAATCCACTTCATACGCTGCCGATAGGTAGTAAGTGAATTCCTGCAAATCCGCATCCATTGACAAATCTGGAAGCGGGGTAAAGCTATACCTATCTACCTCCCATTCCTTTTCAGCCGGAAACACGATCCCTTCAAAGGCTCCATAAGTAGGCGCATCGGTTATGTACTGCCCTACCGTGACCGGCTCTTGACCGGCTTTCAGGGCGGCAAGCGTAATTCCCACACCCAGCAGGAACGCGCAAAGGCCGATAATTGCCCACGATTGAAGAATCCGTTTACCCATGCTGTTTTTCGTGGTACGCTTTGAATAATTCATCCGTGTAGTCCTTCCTCATTTGCAAGGTTGCAAGTATATCTTCCTCAATCGTGCCAGGGCAAAGAAGCTGATAGTAAAAGCAAGTTGTTTCCTGCCCGATTCTGTGAATCCGCTTTTTCGATTGCTCGTATAACTCGCTTCTATCTGTCAGAGAAAAACAGATTATTTTATTAGCCTTTTGCAGATTCAGCCCCATAGCCCCGGCCTGATATTGGACAAAGGTTATACTGTCCGCGCTTTCCTCATAGGCGGTCAAATCCTTTTCTTTCCCGTTGACAATGGATATAGGCCGCTCCACGTTCATAAGCGCGTGGATCATTGCATGCAATTCGTCCGTAAAGTTATAGAACACAATCAACCGATCTTCCGTGCTGTCCACCAAATCACGAAAGGCTGCAATCCTGTTTTGGTTTAGGTGTCCGCACATCATCCGCGCATATGTCCGCTTTGCAAGCAGCGTGTCCCCGATATATTCCCGCCCGTCAATTTCCATATAGCTGTCTTTCATGAAGCGGGAATAGCAGCTTGCCGGGGCCGTTTCTATGGGGATGAAAACCTGTTTTGGCAACGTCAACACATCTTCCGTTTTCAGGAAAAAGGCCCCGTGCGCCGCAAGTTTGGCTTTCAGCCGGTCAACGTTTTTGTATCCTGTGACATGGGGAATTCTGAACCCGCTGCCCTGATCCTCTATCCACTCCATTTCAACGTACTGTTGGTAGTACAATTTCTTGCTGATACCCCAGCCCAATAGGTGAAGCTGCGACCACAATTTTTCGTACTTTCCCGCCGTTGGTGTCCCGGATAGCAGCACCACATTTTGCGGCTGCATTTTCAGAATGAACTTTGACCGTTTCGCGGTTTCGTTTTGGATACACGAACTTTCATCCAATACCAGCGTGAAATTTTTCAGGCTCCGCAATTCCTCACGCCGGAAAATCAGATCGTAGTTGATAACCCCAACGAACAAACCAACCGTGCCAAAGAATTCTTCATACTGTCGTTTCAATGTCAGGTTGAAGGGGGTTAAACCGTAATACTGCCGGAAATGGTTGATCCAATCGTCGATTTTGGATTTCTGGCAGACAAGCAGAATCGGCAAGCCGTAAGAAACGGCCTTTTCCGCGCCCGTGAAGGTCTTTCCAAGGCCCATGTCATGGTAATAGGCCACCCGGTTAAAACCCCGGCTTGCGTCAAGCTGTGCGGCCTGATAAGGGTATAATTGCACCCCCATTAGTCCCGCTCCTTCCGACGCTTCCGCTTAACCCAATTCGGATTTTTGGGGTTGTGCCAATTCACGGGGATTTTGCGGATTTCATACCGCCACTTATAGGCATCCTTGCCGATCCGCTTGAACAAGGCGCGTTCTGCGGCTCCTGCGGTTTGTTCCTGAATTCCAAACACAAACCGCTTTTGCACCGTATTGAAAACGCCGTACACTGTGAATCACCTTCCTTACCTATTTGCTTCGAAAAAAGCCTTTGCGAATCCGGGCGGTGTAATTGCTCTAAAGTCTGCATCCGTTTTTGGGTCAGCAAAGGCAAGTTGCGGAATCAATGTTAATGCCGATTTGTGAAGATAGGCAAAATTCGGCGTTCCCCGTCCTGGCCTTGTGTAAAGGGGCAGTTTGTTCGGTACATCTTCCCAGCAGAAATATTGTTTGGGCGGGGGATTGAACGTTCCCCAAATTTCCGTGCGTTTTGTCCATGGATCGCCGTATTCCCACGGTTGAAAAATCAGTGTCGATTTTTCTAAATAATCGCGGAGATAACCAACGGGATTTTCCAATGCCCACCATACCGGCTTTGCTTGCTCAATAATCCGCAAACAGGCATTAACGATTTTCAAACCTTCTTCCGGCTTTCGTTCTCGCCGTTCTGCCTTGCTATTCAAAACTGAAAATTCAGTGCAAGGTGGCGCGGCCAAAATTCCATATACGCCGCTTTTCGGCGGCTGGTATGTAAGAACGTCATTTTCTGGAAGGGTAATCAATCGCACATCATACCCGTTTTCCTTGTATGGACGGCTCCAACTTCCAGAACCGCCGCACAAGTCCAAAATGATTTTTTGTTTCATGCTGTGAATTTCCCTCTACCCGGCAAACTGCGCACCCGCTTCCACCAACGCTTCAAAGGAAATTATTGAAACGGCGGGAAGGGGGTATGTAATTTTGCCGGTCATATCGTGCAAGTAGCCCCGCGCAATGATTTTGTTGATATACCGGGCAATGTTCTTTTCAACAAAGGTTTTTACCGTTGCTGTGCCGCCCGGTGTATAACGGTCAATGGCCCGAATCGCTTCTAATGCTAATTCCTGAAAAACATCTTCCGGGTCAATATGAACCGCTCTAATCGTTTGCAAGTTTTTCCTGATAATCCATTGAATTTCGCCTTGAATTTCAAGAAAAATCGCGTTGCGTTCTTCCGTAGTGAAAACCCGTTCTTCCGGCATCCCCAACACGCGCCGGATTTTTTGCCTTGTTTCCCAAATTGGAACGCTCTGCCCCAACTCCATACGACGGTATGCACTTTCATCAACCCCCGCTTTTTGGGCAAGCTGCTTTTGAGAAAAGCCCAATGCAAGACGGCGTTCCTTGTAGGGGGCGGCATTGGCCTTATTTACGGCCACCTGTTCGGGGGTATAATGTACTTTTCCCATATGTGCCCCCTCCGTTTACTTCACGGGTACGGGAATCCCCGTTTCCTGCGTGAACCGGGAAGCGGACAACCAATAAGTCCACTTGCCGGACGTTTTCACGGCATACCCAAAGGGGAACCGGCCATCACGCAAGCCCTGATACAAGGCTTCACGGGAAATGCCCATTAACTGCGCGGCGGTTTTCGGCTGCAACCTGTAACCGCTGGCCGTGATAGAATCATCAATGTCCCCGCGCTTGAAAAAATCAGCGTCCACGCCCAGCGCAAGGGCAATCTGTTCCTTTTTCTTGTCCGGGGGATTCACCTTCCCCGAAAGGTACTGGCTGATCGAACTGGCTCCGATCCCGGTCATGCTGGAAACGGCTGCGCTGTTCAGCCCCTTTTCCTCTATGATTTTCTTCAATCTGTCTTTGAACATTTTCACTTCATCCTTTCCATGTTCTCTCAGTTAGTCAAAAGCCGATTGCCGTTATAGGTCCGCTGAATCCTGATCCGCATTTTGCCGTTGACTTCCTCACGGCTGGACACGTTGAACCGCGGTTGACGCTGCCGTAAATCGTCCACGAAAGCGGCGGCTTCGTCCAGGGAATCGAATTCCAAAACCTGATCGATACAGGCTTCTAATACCTTCTTCATGCTGTCAGCCCTCCTTATAGTTTTTCTTCTAGACGGCTCGCTTCGCCCAAGTTGCGGTTATAGGTCCGCAAAATTACTCTCGCACATCCAATTTCGCTTCGAGTTGTGATTGATTTCCCCTCCCGCACAATCGCAACGGGGTCGGTCTTACGCAGAATCTTAACCAGCCGTTTCCGGTTAAAAGAACCTTGATACGTCTTGTAGAAAATTGACATTGCGGAAATGATTTCCCGGTTCAGACTTTCAGGAATACCGTTCCACGCTTCCTTAATGATGGAAAGGGAATCCGTCAATCCAACCGGCCCTAACTCCTTGTAGCTTTTGTAAAGCGTAGACAAGGCCACAATTTTATTGCTTCCCCGGCCCCCGCCGGAAAACTCCATCTTCAGCCCGGTGTTTTCACAGGCTTTGGCAATAGCGGTAACATCAGGATCGCCAAACTGATACAACGCTCGGAATTTGGCGTAGACGCTGACCGGACTGGATTTCCCGTTCTGTTGAAGGAACAGATTCATTTCATCAAGCCGGGTCAGTCCATAGAACACCTTGCACATGATCAAAAAATCTTTGCCGCCCTTTTTCGCTTTGCAAGCGGCAATGGTGTGCTGCCCATCAAACACCCAATACTTTCCATCACGGAAGGATACCTTCGGCGCGTTCACAAGGTTCCAGTCAAAGCGTTTGATAATGGCGTTCACCTTCCGTTGGTCAAGGTCACGCTGATAGAGAGGATCAACCAAAATATCTTTGGTATTGACTTGCTTATACTCATAATTTTTGCTATTATTAGTCATGTCAAATCGTCTCCTTTATTTTCTGGATCGCCTTTTCTGCTTCCGACAGAACGGCGATCAATTTATTGGTATCATCTTCACTGAGAACAACTTTGTAATCCTCTTGATAAATCCGAATGGAACGCCGTGTTTTTCTGTCAAATTCCTCAATGGTCAACGCCAATTCTTCCAACAAATCATCTACGGTATGTTCCACAACTTTTTCCGTGTTGTACAAAGAAGCTGCAACTTCCGCAATAGTCTGTTTCATGCCTTTGGGGGTTGGGTCTTGTGATTTCGGCTTGTCCCACGGCATTCCGGAAGAAATTTTCTGAACAACTTCCTGCTGCTGTTCTGCTTCCATCTTTGGTAATTCCGCGATCACCTTCTTGGGAACCTTGGTCACGCCTGATAAGATGGTATCCTTTGCCCCCGGCGAAATTTTTTCGGCGGCATCTACACCCTTGACGAATTTTTCAGCACGTTCAACAGCGGCATGGCCTATGCCGTGTTGTTTGGCAATACGCTCAGATGTACGGGGTTTTGGAATTGCCTCACTTTGAGGCAATTCCTCTTTCTTATGTTGGTTATTACCATTGCCCCCAACGCTCATTTTTTCAGCTTCGTACTGCTTGCCAATGGTGTATGTACGTTCTTCATCGGTGAGGTTGCGCCGCCCAAGCTGGGTGTTGCAAATCCAGGCAATCACAGCCCATTCATCAGGAAAGTCCATTTCTTGAACGGTGTAGGGAATTTCCGGGTGCTTCTGGATAATGGCCCAACGGTTGTGGCCGTCAATGATGATCCCCTTCCATGTGATGATCGGGCTATATACCCGACCATCACGAAGAATCGTTTCTTCCAGGCCATTGAATTCGTCCGGCTTCAGGGGCCGCACCACATCCCGAAATTTCGAGTTAATCTGCAATTCGTTCATCGTCAAATCCTCCCTTGAAGGGCTGGGCTTTCTCCCTGTCTGTCACAAACGCCATCCCCTCGCCGAACGCCAATAGCTTTTCTTTTTCCAAATCAGACAGCTTTGGGATCGTCTTGCCAAAGGTGTCAAGAATTTTCTTTTCCTTTTCAGACATAAAATTTGCCTCGCTTTCTCTGGCCCTCCCCGCTCACCCGTGATATAATCACGGGTGAGAAAGGGGGTGAATTTGTATGGATATTGCCGCTAAAAGAATTCTTACGCACATTTTTCAACAATCTGCCATGGGGGGATGTTCAAATCCGATATTCCACCAATCCGTCGGAAAAAGTTATAGAACAAGCCGCTATCAGGCAGTTAGTTGAAAATGGATACATCGTCAATGTCACATCTGATCTTGGCGGTGTGATTTGCCGCTTGACTTCTTCCGGCGAATCTTACGCAAAAACCTTGTAACATCTTCCTTGATTTCCCACCTTACACATTTCAACACTTCCACTGTTGAAATGTCTTGGTGGGAAATTTCTGCATCACACCAGCCAAAAACGCCATTAGGTTTGTTTTCTGCCGACTTCCGAACGGTTATATCCTTTATCCGGCCCAAAAATTTAGGCTTAAAACTGATAGAGTACCATTCCCCATTGACTTTGATAGCAATAGTGCGAATACGTAAATCAAGCATGGTTTAACCTCACTTTCTTGTCAGTATGTTAATTTTCAAGTGCATTGTGGCTTCCCACGACCGGGTTTCCCCGGTTTCGGCCCGTAGCCATCGGGCCATCATCAGGCGGGATTTACAAGAAATACCGTATAAATACCATTCAAGGGCTGATACAACCAATCAACGACCAACAGATCATCA
>JAAWGR010000002.1 GCA_022795445.1 Oscillibacter sp.
CTGAAATCCACGCAGAACAAACGGAACGGGTACTGGTTAGCGTCTCCCGGGACAACCATACGGACATCCAAGCGGCAATCGACACAGCCGCGAAACGCTATGGCGCGGTTGGGCTGCAAGTGGCTGTCGTGGAGAACGGCGAGCTCTGCGACACGTATGCGTATGGCTGGGCGACGCGGAACCAAGTGTCCATGACCGCAAACCATAAAATGCGGGTCGCTTCCATCTCCAAGGTGCTGGTGGGCATCTCTGCAATGCTGCTGCGGGAGGAGGGCATTGTCGACCTGGATACAAGCATTGGAGAGTATTGGGGCTGTACGGTGAAAAATCCATATCATCCGGAAACCCCCATTAGCCTCCGCACGCTTTTGACGCACACCTCCTCCTTGGCGGAGCTGGAAGCCGCCGACGCCTCCTCCATCAGCAGCGTGAAAGCCCGCCTCCAAGGCAGCGGGTTTACCCGCGGGACACCGGGTGATGCGGCAATCTGGAATTACAACAACTACGGCTTTGCCGTCCTGGGCATGACGCTGGAATTGGCGTCTAACCGGCATCTGGACGCAATTTTGCAGGAGCGGCTGTTTGTCTTTATGTCCATCGACGGCGCCTTCGCCTCCGGCGACATCCAGCATACAGAACTTCTGGCGAACCTCTACCGCAACGGCGGCGAAATTTCCCGGGCAGTGGAAACCCAAAAGGGTATTCATATAAAAGCCCAACCAGGTGGAAGCGGGATTTTCTTTGCAGGAGGCATGACGATCAGCGCGGCGGACCTGGGCAAGCTGGTTGGGTTGATGGCGGCTGACGGCCGTTATGAAGGTATACAGCTTATGACAGAGGAGTCTGTCCGGATTATGGAATCTCGTCAGGAGATTCCCGGCGGTTCCTATCAGGCCATTCCGATGCGTTACCGCACGGATATTTACGGTCGGGACGGGCTGTACTATCACACCGGCAGCGCCTACGGCGTATTTAATTGTATTTCCTATGACCCTGAGACCGGCGACGGCGTGGTTGTGCTGACCGTCGGGGCCAGCGGAGTCCAGGACAGCAACGCCATTTACTCCATCTGTGCGGATATTAGCCAATACATCTATAATATTATCTAAATCTCAAATAAGGACACAGCGGGGAGCCTTTTTGCTCCCCGCTGTTTTGCGCCGGTTTATTTCATATGGGCTTGGACAGCATTCCGCAGAAATGCGGCGCAGCCGGAAATTTTACGGTCGTAGTAAGCCGTAAAGCGCGGGTCGGCAGTGTAGAGCTCCGCCAGCCCCCTATGTGCCTGGGGGGTATATGCCTCCCAGCTGTACGACAGCCAGCGGCGGTGCAGCCCAGCAATGCGGCGGCCTTCTTCTCCGGCAGGGTCCACGTTAGCCGGAACGGCGGTTTCTAATGAGGCACGGATCTCCTCTCCGAGAGCCTTCCAACTGTCATATTCCTCTTCTGTCAAGGACATGAGACAACTGTGGGCGCGCTCAACTTCTTCATCGCCGTATTTTTCCCGGATTTCGCCTCCATATGTTTCCTCATTTTCCGCAATAACCCGGCGCTTAAACGCTTCAAATTTTTCGGTATCCGGCATTTTAGTTTCTCCTTTCGCTTCCGTGATGGTTTTTTGCACCGTCAGGATCAGCGCATCCAGACGCTCCCGCTGTGCCTCCAAAACCGACAAGTGGCTCTGCAGCGCCGCAAGGCGGTCGAAGGCTGGGTCGTCTAAAAGCGTTTGGATACGGTCGAGCGGCAGACCTAATTCCCGGTAAAACAGGATGGTTTGCAGCCGGTCAACTTCTGCGGGACCGTAGAGGCGGTAACCGGAACCGGTCATTCGGCAGGGCTTGAGCAGGCCCTTCTTGTCATACCAGCGCAGCGTCCGGGGCGTGATACCTGCCAAATCTGCCAGCGCTTTCACGGTATATTCCATATATGATCCCTCCTGACAAGCGTCAGTATAAGCCTTGACGCTGCGTTCATGTCAAGAGAAATTTTTTTGAAAAAATTTCAAGGAAATTTTGGGTATTATGTATTTAATATGTGTTTTGGCAAATCACATCGAAAACAATTTCATGTACCAAAGAAGAGCCGCACCGCTAAAGCCGCTGCCACAAAACCTGTCAAGTCCGCAACCAGCGCCGCGGGAACGGTGTGGCGGGTCTTATGAATGCCAGCGGAACCAAAATATACCGCAATCGTGTAAAACGTTGTCTCTGTACTGCCCAGCATCACAGCCGCCACCCGGCCAATGTAACTGTCCGGCCCATAAGCAGCCATCAGATCACTGGCTACCGCCAAAGCGCCGTTTCCGGATACTGGACGCACCAGCATCAGCGGCGCGGTTTCCGGAGGCACCCCTAAAAAGCCCAGAATCGGGCTGCACAGGCCTGAAATCCATTCCATGGCCCCAGATACCCGGAACATAGAAACGGCTGTCAGGAGCCCTACCAGGGCCGGTATGATGCGCAAAAGGACGCTTAACCCCTCTCCGGCGCCGCGGGTCAGGGCCGCATACACGTCCACATGCTTCCCTGAGCCATAAACGGCGATTCCTGCTAACAGGAGAGGAATCACGAAGGAAGTGAGATTCATCGTTCTGCCCCCCAATGGGAGAACAGCCAGGCCGACGCCAGCCCTGCCAGCACCGATAACACCGACGCAAACCATACCGCTGGCAGGATGTCAAGGGGCGTTGCGCAGCCCGCAGCAGCCCGTACAGAGGCGATTGTGGCGGGAATGAGCTGAATCGAGGCAGTGTTCAGCACAACCAGAAGGCACAACTCGTCACTGGCAACGCCGCCGCACCCCCAGGACATCCGGCGGGCTGCCTGGATCCCCAGCGGCGTAGCAGCGTTGCCAAGTCCCAGTAAATTAGCGGAAAAATTGGCAGAAACTGCCGCCAGAGTTTCCGAGTCCTGGCAGGCCTGCGGCAAAAGACGGCGCAAGATGGGCCGGAACGCTTTGGCCAGCCCAGTGGAGAGCCCGGAAGCGTTCATTACTTCCATCACACCGCTCCAAAGGCAAAGGATACCAGCCATAGACAGACTGAGCTGTATGGCGGACTCCGCTCCTTCAAGCGCTGCATTTGCAACAGAATCAAGCCTCCCATAAGCAACTCCAAAGATCAAAGAAAGAACAACCATTCCAGTCCAAACCCAAGTCATTGCCATGAAATCCCTCCTAGCTAGAAATTATGAACAAACTGTAAATCATGGAAAAAGTAGTTGACAAGCGGTTGACAAATACCGACAGACAGTGATATTGTCAAGTCAACCAAAGAGTATCAGTGGGAGGCCAATGGAGAAAGGAGTTTTATCGTGAAATCGACCGGAATCGTGAGAAAAGTGGACGAGCTGGGCCGGATCGTACTGCCCATCGAAATGCGCCGCACGCTGGATATCGCTGAGCGGGACGCATTGGAAATCTATGTGGAAGGCTCGTCGGTTATTCTCAAAAAGTACAAACCCAGCTGCATTTTCTGCAACATCACCAAGGACATCACGGTCTTCAAAGACAAAAATGTCTGCCCGAAATGCCTCAAGGCATTGAAACTGCTGTAATGTCAGTGGAAGCGGCAATGAGATGCGGCCGGGGCTGCCGTGTGGCCCCGGCCTGATGTTTTTCTCTTCAAAAAAGTTTATGTTTGTCCCGCTTTTTCTGGAAAAATCCAGAGTAATGTACTGTGAAAATGTTTGGTAATTTTTGAAAAATCCTTGAGTTGCATACGGAACCTTTGAAAAAGCGTCTCTAGCGTCTCTCACAAAAACCTGTCAAATTAGAGGAGCGCCGCAGTGCAGCGCTCCTTTTTATGCAGAACTGGCGGAACCAAAAAAGGCTCCGCCCGTTCTGCTTTGTATAGAAAGGAAAGAAAGCTGTAAGAAAAATTTATATCTTCTTATCACAGTGACCGCAATGGCTGCAATCGCCGTCACATGCGTGTCCCCGATTCTTCCACAGAGAACGCACAGAAAGCCCAACCAAGGCCGCCAGGACAATAAGGACAATAACGTTTCCAAACAAAGGATTCATAAAGCTCACACCTTTGCAGCCAGTTTTCCGGAGCGAAGACTTTCGCCTTCCGGTACCTTGCGGAACAGCAGGTAAAGAACACCTGCCAAGAGAACAACTGCCACGATGGTGCCAGCGCCGAAAGCCACTTCACCTGCAATCAGGCCGCCAATCTGGTAAACGATCATGGACACAACATAGGCCCACAAACACATGTAGCCGATAGCAGCAAGGGTCCACTTGGTATTGTTCATCTCCCGCTTGATCGCGCCCATTGCAGCGAAACAGGGAGCGCACAGCAGGTTAAAGATCATGAAGGAATAGGCAGTCAGGCCAGTGAAGATCGTTCCCACAGTAGCCGTCAGGTTTCCGGCGTACAGAACGCTCATGGTGCCAACCACTTCCTCCTTGGCGATGAGGCCTGTGATGGTGGTAACGGTAGCCTGCCAGTTGCCAAAGCCAAGAGGCGCAAAGATCCAGCAGATCGCGCCGCCAACGGCCGCCAGGAGGGAGGCGTCGCTGTCTTCCACCATGCCAAAGCCCTCAGGCCCAAAGCCGAAGCCCTGAAGGAACCACAGGATAATGGAGCTAAGCAGGATGATTGTACCGGCACGCTTGATGAAGGACCAGCCCCGTTCCCAGGTAGCCCGCAGGACATTCCCTGCAGAGGGAATATGATAGGCGGGCAGCTCCATGACGAAGGGGGCAGGCTCCCCAGCAAACGCTTTGAACTTCTTGAGCATGATGCCGGAGATGATCACAGAACCGATGCCGATGAAGTAAGCAGAAGCAGCCACCCAAGGAGAATGGCCAAACAGCGCCCCGGCGAACAGAGCGATGATGGGGGCCTTGGCTCCACAGGGCATGAAGCAAGTGGTCATAATGGTCATTTTCCGGTCTCGGTCCTGTTCAATGGTACGGGAAGCCATGACGCCGGGTACGCCGCAGCCGGTAGCAACCAGCATAGGGATAAAGCTTTTGCCAGAGAGGCCGAAGCGGCGGAAAATACGGTCCATAATGAAAGCGATACGGGACATATAGCCGATATCCTCCAGAATGGCCAGCAACAGGAACAGGACCAGCATCTGAGGCACAAAGCCCAACACTGCGCCAACACCAGCGACAATGCCGTCCAGAATCAGCCCGGTAAGGATCTCGCCGCAGCCGATCGACGCAAGGATGCCTTCAATGAAAACAGGAATGCTGGGAACCCAGGTGCCGTAATCAGCGGGATCAGGTTCTTCTACTGTCAAAGCCTCCGCGTAGACGTCAGCGTTCAACTCAATAATATCGGTATCGCCGCTCTCGTCGTCGTACAAATAGGCCTCGGTATCACCGGCCTCATAGGCCTCGATGATAATCCCCGCTTCCTCGAACGCGCCGGAATCTTCTTCCCAAGCGTCCATGTCCGCGCTGAAGGGAACAAACCAGCCATCCCCAAACAGGCCGTCATTGGCCCAATCTGTCAAGGTAGTGCCAATGGATACCGTCCAGCCGCCCATGGCGATGGCGTACACCAGGAACATGGCAACCACAAAAATCGGCAGGGCCAACACGCGGTTTGTCACGATCTGGTCCACCTTGTCCGATGTAGACAGACTGTGCTTAGCGGCTTTTTTCTTCACGGCCTTTGTGACGACGCCGTTGATGTAGGAATAGCGCTGGTTTGTGATGATGCTCTCCGCATCGTCGTCCAACTCTTTCTCACAGTCCAGGATATGTTCTTCCAGATGAGAGGAAAGGCTGGAATCCAGTTTCATTTCCTCTTGGACCTTTTCGTCCCGCTCAAAAACCTTGATGGCATACCAACGCAGATACTGGCTGTCAACCTTGCCCTGGATGGACTCCTCAATGTGTGCCAGGGCGTGCTCGACGCTGCCGGTGAAAACATGGGGCAATTCCCCTATGCGCTTGGCCTGGGCTGCTGCAACTGCCTTTTCGGCCGCTTCCATACCGCCCTCGCCCTTGAGGGCGCTCATCTCTACAACAGTACAGCCCAAAGCTTCGCCCAGCTTTTGCAGGTTGATCTCGTCACCATTCTTCCGCACCAGATCGATCATATTTACCGCCACAACCACCGGCAGACCCAATTCGATCAACTGCGTCGTCAGGTACAGGTTCCGCTCAATATTGGTGCCATCCACGATGTTCAGGATAGCATCAGGCTTCTCATTCACTAAGTAGCTCCGGGCGACAACCTCCTCCAGCGTGTAAGGGGAGAGGGAATAGATACCAGGCAGGTCTTGGATAACGACGTCCTTGTTCCCCTTGAGACGGCCCTCCTTCTTTTCTACGGTGACGCCGGGCCAGTTGCCGACGTATTGGTTGGACCCGGTCAAGGCATTAAAAAGGGTTGTTTTCCCGCAGTTGGGATTGCCAGCCAGGGCAATTTTAATCTCCATTTTCAATCATACTCCTTTCCATACAGGGAGTTAAACACACCTAACTCTCTGTGCTGAAAATCGGCGGTAGAACCGCCATTTTCCGCCGCCTCCCGTCGGAGGCGGAAATCCGATAAATTTCGTATGGTTTCAGATGTCAATTAACCTCGATCATCTCGGCATCCATCTTCCGCACAGAAAGCTCATAGCCCCGCACGTTCAGTTCCATGGGGTCACCCAGCGGAGCAACCTTTCGCACGAAAATCTCCACACCTTTTGTGATGCCCATGTCCATAATGCGCCGCTTCACAGGCCCCTCCCCGTGCAGCCGCGTAACTATGACGGTTTCGCCCACTTGGGCGTCCTTCAGCGTTTTCATTGCAACTCCTCCTGTCTCCTGAATTTTGGATTCAAATCATGATCCGATTTGCCATGCTCCGGTCCAGCGCCACCCGGCTGTCCTTCACCTGGACAATCAGGTTCCCGGCAATTTCACTCACAACAGATACATTGCTGTCCACCACGAACCCAAGCTCCGCCAGATGCTGGCGCACCTCATCTTTACCAGTGATTTTGCGAATGGTGACGGTTTCTCCCGTTTTCGCCATTGTTAATGGCATCATGGCCGTTCCTCCCAGCTGTGTTTATCCGAAATTGGAAATCATTGGTTAGCAAGAACTAACTACCTTCCAGAGCAGTAGTTTACCATGACTAACCACCTCTGTCAAGAGGACTTTCACATTTTTTCCTGTTTTTTTACCGAAAACCGGCCGAAGCCGGCCCTCATGCGGAATGGCAGCCGCATGAGGGCAAAGGAAAAAAGGAGATAAGAGAGGTGGAGATTTTTCGCCCATCCCGCTTCAAGCAGGAATCAGTTGCGTGACATCTGCCCCCTAGCGGAAGCGCTCCCGGCACAAGGCCGTGCAGCGGCGGTAGCAGTCAAACCGCTCTTGCGCGGCATGGGGGTCGCCGTAGACTTTCCAGCAGCCACAGGCCGTGTAATTACGGCCCTGGTTTTGGATAAAGCCTTCCACATCTTCCAAGGGGTAGCCCAGGAACAGGCCGATTTCATGGGGAAAGCCAACTTCCAGCCGCCGGCTGAGTTGCTCGAGGAGGGAGCCGCAGCCCTGGCCGGTCTGGTAACCGTGGCGCTGCAAAAACGCTTGATTGGAAGGTTCCGCGAGGATCTGGCGGAGCCATCCGGCCCGATACAGGCAGATCAGACAAGCACCTGCTTGGGCTTTCAGGATGCGGATTGCAATGCCATAGGGCGCAAGCTTTTTTGCCCAATGGAGAAACGGCGCGGCGCCCTGCCAACGGAAAAGGCTGGCGGGTTTGAGGCCTGCCAAAGTAGGTGCGCACTGTTCTACCAAGGTTTCTTCAAAGCAATGTCCCATGAAAACACCTCCGTTCCAGGGTTAGTTTATGCTAACTCCTGGGGCGAAAAATTTGGCTGTATAAAATTCAACAGCCAACAGTTAGTTTTAACTAACTGTTGGGCTTATAATAGCATACCTTTCCATACTTGTCAAGTCTTTTTTCATATAATTTTCCTGTAAAAATCTCCACAGCCTTCCTAGAGATACCATTTCCTATTTTATTTATAATGTAACGGACGATCTATACAAATGTTATAAAATAATCCATTACGTTTTCCGCCGACGAAGGAAAACCGCTGCCAGGGTTCCAGTCTGACAGCGGTTTCGCGTTATTCACGAAAGTGCTCGTGGTTGAAAATATGGTCCTGGCAGAAACAGTGATACCCGGCGCAGCGGGAGCAGTAACGGAACTCCAAATCCGGCCACTCTGTGTCGGTCCGGCCGCAGATAGAGCACTTGTGATGGTAGCCCCGCTCAGCCTCCTTTTTGCGCTGGCGGCGGACGGCCGCCTGGAACTGGATGGTCTGATGGGAGTTTTTATGCCGCGCATAGCCCCGGCGGCGCTCCAGCTGGTCCATGAGGTCGCACCAGAAGAACACCAGGAAGTTCAGCAGCGCCGCTACAGGCAGGAGCGCACGGAGAAAATTGCCTTGGAACAGCGCGCTGGTGATGTCCACTGCAAACAGCGCTACGTCTGCCAAAGCGAGCCATTTCGCCTTGATCGGGATGACAAACAGCAGCAGCAATTGCGCGTCGGGATAGAGGGCAGCGAAGGCCAGGAACATGGACATTCCCACATAATATGTGCCTGTCACGTAGCCAAAATGAAAGACGTAGTAACTGATGATGGCAGTCAGGATGGTAAGGACAACGCCGGAGAGATAATAGAGGTTGAATTTCGGCGTTCCCCATTCCTGTTCCAGCATGGAACCGATAAAATACATGAAATACAGTGATAAAATCAATTGGAATGGGTCTGTAGTGTCGGGAACGAAGATGAATGTCACCAGCCTCCAAATTTCCAGATGGAGTACCTGGCCCCAATCAAAGCCCAGAAACAAAACGGCGGCATAATTACTCATGCGCAAGAGAAAAAACACGATCACGTTGCCAATGATGATGTACCGCATGAGGTTCGGGATCCCAAAACGGGGATGCTCCAAGGCAAAGCGCTCCACGGCGCGGTTCAGCTTTCTCAAGAAAAATCCCTCCTGATCGTTGAAATTGGCAATACATGCATTATACCCTCTCTGGCGCAAAAAGTCACCTATATTTTTCGTATCTTGGGAAATCCTGGATGAATAACGGACTGCTGTCTGCGCTTTTCAGCAAAATCCATGTATTTTTGCCGGGAATCCCTGCGAAGGGGCTTGACAAATGGGATGGAGCGATTATAATAAGAGTGAAAGACAGCTCTGCTGTTTGGAAAAGTACATATCCTTATCAAGAGTGGCGGAGGGAACGGCCCGATGAAACCACGGCAACCTGTGTAAGCAAGGTGCCAAATCCGGCGGAAACCGACAGATGAGGAGCGCATTTCATGAAGCTTCTGCACGTTTCTCCGGAAACGTGCATTTTCTTTTTGCATTCCCTCAACAAGCCGGAAACCTACCCCAGCGCCAGGGTGAAACAGGCGCAGCACTTCCGCCTCCTGGCGGAAAATTTGAAAGGAGCGCTGAACTATGGCAAGACATTACCTCTTTACCTCTGAATCTGTGACAGAAGGGCACCCCGACAAAATCTGCGACCAAATCTCCGACGCCGTCCTGGACGCCATCCTGGCCCAGGACCCCCAGGGCCGCGTAGCTTGCGAGACCACCGCCTGCACCGGCTTGATCCATGTTATGGGCGAGATCACCACCGCCTGCTATGTGGACATCGACAAGCTGGCCCGGGAGGTTGTGCGGGAGATCGGCTATGACCGCGGCAAGTACGGCTTCGACTGCGACACCTGCGCCGTCATTACCTCTATCGACGAACAGTCCCCCGATATCGCCATGGGCGTGGATAAGTCTCTGGAAAATAAAACCAATGAGGAAACAGAACTGAACCATGGCGCCGGCGACCAGGGTATGATGTTCGGCTACGCCTGCGACGAGACGCCGGAACTGATGCCCCTCCCCCTGGCCCTGGCGCAGAAGCTCTGCAAACAGATGACCCTGGTACGCAAAACCGGTCTCGCTCCGTACATGCGTCCCGACGGCAAGAGCCAAGTCACAGTGGAATATGATGAGGACAATAACCCCGTCCGCATTGACACCGTGGTCATCTCCACCCAGCACAATCCCGACATCACCCTGGAGCAGATCCGGGAAGATATGATCAATCTTGTCGCAAAGGTTGTCCTTCCCGCCAATATGCTGGATGAGAACACCAAGTTTTACGTCAACCCCACCGGACGTTTCGTCAAGGGCGGCCCTGCGGCTGACGCAGGCCTCACGGGCCGTAAGATCATCGTTGATACATATGGCGGCAGCGCACCCCACGGCGGCGGCTGCTTCTCCGGCAAAGACCCCACCAAGGTCGACCGTTCCGCCGCCTACGCCGCCCGCTGGGTTGCCAAGAACATCGTCGCCGCAGACCTCGCCCGCCGCTGCCAAGTACAGCTGGCCTACGCTATCGGCGTGGCGCAGCCGGTAAGTATCCTGGTGGATACCTTCGGCACTGGCAAGGTGGACGACGGCAAACTGGAGGAAGCCGTACGCAAGGTCTTCGATCTGCGGCCGACGGCGATCATCCGTGACCTGGACTTGCGCAAGCCGATCTACCGCAAGCTCGCGGCCTACGGCCATATGGGGCGGGAAGACTTGGGCGTCGCCTGGGAGAAAGCTGACCGCGTGGATGCTCTCCGCGCTGCTGTGGAAGCGTAAATTTCATAAGAAAACGCGGCAGTCAAACGGCTGCCGCGTTTTGTTCAGCAGGGCGGGTTCCTTCGTGTCTGTACGTTGACGGGCAAGTAAGATGGTGATAAAATCAAAACATCTGATATTGATCTTTGGAGGTATAGCATGAGAAACGTTGTGCTTTTTATCGCCATGAGTTTAGATGGGTACATTGCGGACGCGGACGGCGGCGTGGGATGGCTTGCAGGGCAGTGCAACGAATCTGAGAATGGCGATTCCTATTCTGAATTTACCAAAACCATTGACACTGTGGTTATGGGCTGGAAAACGTATTATCAAGTGTCAACGGAGCTTTCCCCCTCGGAATGGGTTTACCGTGATTTCAGGAGCTATGTGATTACGCACAACCCGCAAAAACCTACAGAGAATATACAGTTCACCTGCGCGTCTCCGTCTGAGTTGATACGGCGGCTGAGGAAGGAACCTGGAAAAGATATATGGATCTGCGGCGGGGCAAGCATTGTCCAGCAGCTTATGCGGGACAGCCTGATCGATCAGTTTCATATTTCGGTCATCCCAACAGTATTAGGTTCCGGCGTCCGTTTGTTTGGAACGCTGGATTGGGAAATGAAATTAAAGCTGACAGAAAGCCGGAGCTGTGACGGAATTGTGGAAGTGGTGTATGAGAAGCGTTAACGGAGGTGCTATATGAAAAAGAAGCGCCTGCCGGAAATCCTCAAAGGTCTGCTGCTTTGTGCCGTTGTGGCCGTGGTGGGGACAGCGCTTCTCTGCATTGCGGGAATCGTCCTGCTGATGGCGCTTGGATTGCTGCTTACACCGATCATCCGTCTGATACCGCACTGACCTGGGAGGTAGGGCTGTGAAAAAGAAATCAGGCTTTTTGAAGGGCCTGCTGGTGTGCATCGGCGCGGCGCTGGGACTTGTGGTTGTAAAGCTGATGCTGCTTTCCCTAACGGTGGGCGGCGTGTTTCTGCTGCTGTTCAGCGCCTGTTCTGAGCACCCGAACCCCCACAGCCGCCGGGAAGCGGCAGCTTACTTGCAGGAGGCGTATCCTGGGGAGGAAATCGTGGTTTCCAAGCGCTGGACATCCAATGTTAGCAAATACGGCAGCGAAGATGGCGGCCGCGTCTGGGATTGCTATTACAAAGATATGCCCGATGTGACGTTCCAGGTCATCAGCTTCCGCCGGACGGGCGGGCCAATCCCTGTATGGGGCTACGATATTACGGACAACGCCAGCAGGAGCTTTTGGGAATATTATGTAGAGCAGTACCAGACAACGGCAGGCCGTTTGGACGCTTGGACGGATGATTACCGGTTGAAAATGGAGTTTTCTGCTATGGAAGAGGTTTATCCGGCAGCGGAACAATTACAGGCGTTCTGCGATTGGTACAAGGCCAAGCCCCACGCACCGGAGTTCCCTTCGCCGGAATGTATACTGGCGGATATGGCCTTGGGGATCAGGCCGTTGGAAAACCGGTTTGTTTATCTGGAACCAACTGAAGGCAAAACCATGGCGGACTGCATGATCGAGAGCTGTGCGGCGCTCCTGAAGGATTTTTACACATTTTACGACATTCCCTCCCTGGATTTCACAGCAGAGGAGCTGGAATCGTATGCTGCCGCCCGCTGGAAGGATGCGCAGGGCATCCTTACCCAGTCCGACGGCGAACGGGTGCCAAACGTCATCATGGACGGCATCGGCTTAATGCCCAACGGCGGAAGTGCGCTGCCATATACCGTCATCAGTTACGGCGGGCTGTACGAGCTCTTGACGCGTTTGGGATGCGAGCCAGACGGCAGCCCGTCGTACTACACCGTGGCTGGCATGGACGGAAGTCTCTACGAATTTTCCTATGATCCGGTGGAAATCGCAAATGGAACCCCTTGCTGCCCTGTCCGCCGGGACGGTAGACAGCTGCCCTGCAAGCATCTTGACAGAGTTGACTGCCCGCCGGTGCTGTCGCTGAGAAGCGAAATTTTCCAGGCGGTCACAGGGCTGACGGCTGCGGCAGAATAAACCCCCGGAGGAACATCCTCCGGGGGCTCTGTTCAATTCAGATGGTCACGGTCCATTGCAGTGTCGCAGTAAGCGCAGCGGTATACATGTTGTTCCGGGTTACTGAGCAGAAAAATGGCATCCAGCTGGGGCTCCGAAACGGTGATGCAACGAGGATTTTTGCAATGGATAATGTTGACGAGCTTGCCTGGGAGCTTCAAGTGGGTTTTCTCTACCCGCACGCCATTCCGGATGATGTTCACTGTAATATTGGCGTCGAGATAGCCCAGAACATCCAGGTCAACCTCCATCGGAGTATCGATCTTGATGATGTCCTTCCGCCCCATCCGGTCGCTGCGGACGTTCTTGATGATGGCAACGGAGCAATCCAGCCGGTCAAGGTGGAGGTACTGGTAAATTTTCATACTCTTGCCCGCTTGGATGTGGTCCAGCACAACGCCGTTTTGGATACTGTCAATATTCATAATAAAAGCCCCTCCCTCATGCAGCCGAAATGTCCAGCAGCTTCAAAATCAACGCCATACGGATAAATTTTCCGTTTTTCACCTGTTTCCAATAAGCGGCCCGGGGGTCCTTGTCCACAGCCACCGCAATTTCGTTCACGCGGGGCAGGGGGTGAAGAATGGACAGGTCCGGCTTGGCGTTCAGCAGTTTTTCCGGCGTGAGGATATAGCTGTCTTTCAGGCGGAGGTAATCTTCTTCATTAAAAAAGCGTTCCCGCTGGACGCGGGTCATATAGAGCACATCCAGCTCTGGGATCACCGCGTCAAGGCTGGTCGTCTGGGTGTAGGGGATGCCGCGTTTTTTTAAGGCTTCTTCTTTCACGTAACGGGGAAGCTTCAGCTCCTGAGGGGAGATGAGGACATAACGGATATTTTCGCAGCGGCCTAAAGCGTTGACGAGAGAATGGACCGTGCGGCCAAATTTCAAGTCGCCGCAAAAGCCGATGGTAAAATTGGACAGCCGTCCTTTTTCTCGGTGGATGGTGAGCAGATCGGTGAGTGTCTGGGTAGGATGGTTGTGGCCGCCGTCGCCAGCGTTGATGATGGGGACTTCGCTAAACTGCGCGGCGGCATAGGGAGCGCCTTCCTTAGGGTGCCGCATAGCAATGATGTCGGCGTAGCAGCTGACCGTGTGGACGGTATCGCCGACAGTCTCACCCTTGGCGGCAGAACTGGAAGCCGCTTCGGAAAAGCCCAGGACGCTGCCTCCCAAAGAAAGCATGGCCGATTCAAAGGAAAGGCGGGTCCGGGTGGAGGGCTCAAAAAACAGCGTCGCCAGCTGTTTATGGGCGCACAAATCCTGGTACTTGGCTGGGTTGGCTATGATATCCTCCGCTGTAGCAATTAGGCCGCTGATTTCCTCCACAGATAAATCCGTAACATCAATCACATTCCTCGACATGAAAAACTCCTTTCTCAAAACCGCTTACTGAATCCAACTCTCGTCTGACGGGTTCGCCCGGAATTTTTGCAGCCGTGTAATGTCCTCCGGCTGAATTTTGCCCTCGTCCGCGGCAATCTGGCACACTGCATCGAAGTTGGAGAGGCTGTGATTCTCCACCCCTGCGGCAGCAAGACGGTCAAGGCCCTTCTGCATCCCGTAGGTGAAGATGGACACAACGCCTAGCACCTCCGCCCCAGCTTCCCGCAGGGCCTCGACGACTTCGATACAGCTTCCGGCAGTGGAAATCAAATCCTCCACGACCACAACCCGCTGTCCCCTTTCCAGACGGCCCTCAATGCGGTTCTGCCGCCCATGGTCCTTGCTGCCAGAGCGGACATAGCCCATCGGCAAACCCATAAGGTGGCCCACAATGGCGGCATGGGCAATGCCAGCCGTAGAGGTGCCCATAAGGACCTCCACATTCGGGTAATATTTGCAGATCAAATCTACGAGGCCTTCTTCGACACGGGTCCGGACAGCAGGGGCGGTGAGGGTCAGGCGGTTATCACAGTAGATGGGGCTTTTGATACCGCTGGCCCAGGTAAAAGGGTCGTCAGGGCGGAGGAACACCGCGCCAATCGACAGCAGGTCATGTGCAATGGTTTGTTCACGGGTCATAAAATACTCCTTCCTCCGGATAAACTGAAGTTTATCCGCATTTTATTGACGTTTCCTTGATAAATTCATAACTTTTCTGTATCAATGTTTTAAATTCCTTAAACATTTCTGCCAGAAGGTTCCTTATGCATGCCTGCCCATCCAGGCGTAGACTGGGCGGGAAATCAGCCCAGGAATTCTTTCACCGCCCGCCGGTAGGCCGCGACGGGGTCTTCCGCCTGGGTGACTGGACGGCCTATAACGATGCAATCGCAGCCATTCCGCGCTGCCTGTTCCGGCGTCATGACGCGCTTCTGATCACCTGCGTCGCCGCCTGCAAACCGCACGCCAGGCGTAACGGTACAAAAGTTTTCACCGCAGCTTTTTTTCACCAGCGCTGCTTCCAGTGGGGAGCATACTACGCCGTCGAGGCCGCTGGCGGCGGCGTTTTTCGCGTAGGCCAGAACCGTTTCAGGCATCGGCGTGTCGATGAGTAATTCCTTTTTCAGCGTCTCTGGCGCGGTACTGGTGAGCTGGGTGACGGCAATCAGCATGGGCCGCGTTCCGTCTGGCCGGGTCAAACCCTCTAAAGCGGCTTTCATCATGCTGGAGGTCCCCGCTGCGTGGAGGTTTACCATATCTACATCCAGCCGGGCCAAGACAGCCATCGCCCGTTTGACAGTGTTCGGGATGTCGTGGAGTTTTAGGTCGAGGAAAATCTTGTGCCCACAGGCTTTCAAGTCCCGCACAATCTGTGGGCCTTCCGCATAGAACAACTCCATACCAATTTTGACGAACGGCTTTTCGCTGTCTGGAAACTGGTCCAGGAATGTAAGGGTTTCTTCCCGCGTGGGGAAATCAAGGGCAATAATTACGTCATTTTTCATGATGTGCGCCTCCTGTCAGGTCGGAAATTTTCGAAACGCCCAGCTCTGTGCAGACAGCGGGCAGGTCCTCAATCATTTCTTTGCAGGCATATGGGTTCCGCAGGTTTGCTGCTCCAACTTCTACAGCGGCAGCCCCTGCCAGCATCATTTCCGCAGCGTCCCTTGCCGAACAGACGCCGCCGCAGCCAATGATGGGAAGTTTTACCGCCTCATAAACATCCCAAACCATCCGCAGCGCCACTGGGAATACGGCGGGACCGGACAACCCTCCGGTACGGTTCGCCAGGACTGGGCGGCGGGTTTTCAGGTCGATGCGCATTCCCAGCAGAGTGTTGATCAAGCAAAGTCCGTCGGCCCCTGCGTCAGCGCAAGACTTGGCAATCGCGGTAATGTCTGTGACATTCGGGCTGAGCTTCATGAAAACTGGCTTATTCGTCACAGCTTTTACTGCCCGTGTGACGGCAGCGGCGCTTTCCGGAGCAGAACCGAAATTCGTACCGCCCATATGAACGTTGGGACAAGAGATGTTGACTTCCAAGATGGCAACTTGTTCACAGCTGGATAGCTTTCGGCAGTTTTCAGCGTATTCTTCCAGAGAAAACCCACCCACATTGGCAATTACCGGGCCGTGGAAAATTTTGCAGAGGTTTGGCACTTCCTCCGCAATCACGGCATCCACTCCGGGATTTTGCAGGCCGACAGCATTCAGCATCCCGGAGGGAGTTTCTGCGATGCGGGGCTGCGGATTGCCAGGGCGAGCCTCTGCCGTTGTACCCTTCCAGGAAAAACTGCCCAGGATATCCAGATCGTATAATTCCGCAAACTCCCGGCCATAGCCAAACGTCCCGGAGGCGGGGATGATGGGATTTTTCAGCCATACCCCCGCAAGGCTTACCGACAGATCTACCATACAATTTCCTCCTTCCGAAACACCGGGCCATCCTTACAGACCCGACGGGGGCCGTTTTTCGTCGGGATGGAGCAGCCTACACAGGCCCCAAAGCCGCATGCCATCCGGGCCTCAAAGCTGAACTGCCCGCCGGTGATCTGGGGCAGGTCACAGACCGCTTTCAGCATAGGCGCCGGGCCGCAGGCCATCACATAATGACAGTCTGGAAGCATCTTTTCCAACACGTCCGTCACAAGGCCCTTCGTTCCCAAGCTTCCATCCTCCGTGGCAACCAGAACGCGGTAGCCCATAATCACCCAATCGCCTGTATAGAGAATACGCGCCTGCTCCTCAGAGGCAAAGCCCACCACAATGGCGCGAATGCCCACGCCCGCTTCCTCCATGCACCGCGCCAGGCCATACAGCGGCGCAATGCCGATGCCGCCGCCAACCAGAACTGCGTGTTTCCCCTTCGCTGCCTGGACATCAAAGCCGTTGCCCAAACCGGTCAGAATATCCAGCTTTGTTCCCACGGGCATATGGATCAGATTTCGTGTTCCTTCACCAGCCTCTTTGACCAGCAGCTCCAGACCCTCCTCCCACCACTCATGAACGGAAATTGGACGGCGGAGAAATTTTCCCGGCAATTCGATATTCACAAACTGTCCCGGCGCGGTAATGCCCGAGGCGTCGCCCACCAGCCGCAGCATCCAGAGACCGCCTCCCCAATTCCGGGTCTGTTCCAACGTAAAAATACCCCGCTTCATTCCGCGTCCTCCTGATAAACAATTTTCCCGCCGCAGACGGTCATATACACAGCCGCGTCAACCTTCCAGCCGTCGAAAGGGGTGGAGCGGCCCATAGACCGGAAATTGCTGCTGTTGATTACATGAGAGCGTTCCAAATCCAACACCGTTAGGTCAGCAGGCTGACCCTCCGCAATTTCTCCGCCTGGCAGATGGAACAAGCGGCGGGGATTGGCACATAGGGCGTTCAGCAGTGTTTCCAAGGGTACGATGCCCGGTTTGACCAACTTTGTATATAGTACCGGGAACGCTGTTTCCAAGCCAACGATGCCGTTCAGGCTCCTGCGCAGCCCTCCGGCCTTTTCGGCCGCAGAGTGCGGAGCGTGGTCCGTGGCGATGCAGTCAACCGTGCCATCCATCAGCGCCTCCACTAAGGCGTCACGGTCAGCGGCCGTGCGGATGGGCGGATTCATCTTAAACCGTCCATCGTCCTGGAGGTCGCTGTCGCACAGCAGCAGGTAGTGCGGGGCCGTCTCGCAGGAGACTGGAAGCCCGTCCGCTTTGGCGGCGCGGATCAGGCAGATGCTCTCTTTGGTGGAAACATGGCAGACGTGGTAACGGCAACCGGTTTCCCGCACCAGCTGGATGTCCCGTTCCACCTGCCGCCACTCGCTGGCAGGGTCATTGCCGGGCAGGTTGTGCCGCTGGGCGTATGCGCCGTCGTGGACGCGCCAGCCGGCGGTAAGGAGACTTTCGTCCTCGCAGTGGGCAACGATGGGTTTCCCCAGGGTTTTCGCACGTTCCATAGCTTGGCGCATCCGTTCTTCGGATTGCACGCCCCGCCCGTCGTCGGACCAGCCGCAGACATAGGGGGCCATAGCAGCAAAGTCGGCCAGTGTTTCCCCCTTTTCACCCCGGGTAATGGCCCCATAGGGATAGACATGGACGTTGGCGGTCTTTTCGATGGCGTCCATCTGTATTTGCAGGGATTCCAGACAATCTGGCACAGGTTTGAGATTCGGCATGGCACATACGGCGGTATAACCGCCTGCTGCTGCTGCGGCAGTACCGGAGGCAATCGTTTCCTTATAAGAAAAGCCAGGCTGTCGAAGATGGACGTGGACATCGACAAAACCTGGAACAATCAAATGGTTATGCAATTCAATTACAGCTCCGCCGTCTCGAGAAAGGGAGGAGGAAATGGAAATAATACGGCCTTCGGAAATAGCCAATTCCACAGGCTGTCGTTTTCCATCCCGCAGGACGGCCCCACCGGTCAGCAGCAGTTTCATATACGCGACTCCTTATCTTGAAATGTTTCTGTTAATATTACTGGAAAACAGCCTGTCTGTCAAGAGGGTACTGCGCATAGAATTTGATCATTATTACGCATGATCGCTCCCCATTTCGACACGCCTCTTTAAACCGCTCCCCAAACGGCATATGACTTGGCCGGAACGCCGTTTGCTTGCTTTTCAGGGTTTTTCTTCGCTTCTTTTCGCGCTGGGCTTGACAGATATTCAGAAAATGGTAAAATTTATAATGAATCTTATGCTGCAAACGGGACAGGAGGGCTTTTATGCAGAGACAGGAGTGGAAGGACCAACATTCATTAACCCTCAGCGAACAAACTTTCCCAATTCTTGAACAGATCACCGCGGGAATGCCCGGCGGTTTCTTCATTTATCATGCCGATGGGGATGAGCATTTGATCTATGCCAACCAGGCGCTGATTCAGATATATGGCTGTGAGAGCTTAGAGGAATTTCAAGATTACACCGGTTACACCTTTCCTGGGTTAGTTCACCCGGAAGATCTGGAAGTAACGGAACAAAGCATTGAACAGCAGATTTTTACTTGCAGTAAAGGCCTGGACTATGTGGAATACCGCATTATACGAAAAGACGGCGCAATCCGATGGATTGAGGACTATGGGCATTTTGTTCATACAGAACTCTATGGCGATATCTTTTACGTTTTCGTAGAAGACGCCACAGAAAAGCATTTCAAAGCCATCGACGACGCCCACACGGCCCAGCTGGCTCAAGAGCGGTTAGAAGCCCTGGAAGCGCTTGAGCATGAGACCACAGCGCTGAAATTGGTACACGAGATTCTAAGCTCAGGCATGTGGACGATGGAATTTGACCAGCAGGGACAAATGGTCAGCGTTTTTTGGAGCCAAGACTTCCGAACCATGATCGGTTATCAGGATGAGCAGGACTTCCCCAACGTTCTCTCCTCCTGGTCGGACCTGCTCCACCCTGAAGACCACGACCGAGTGCTGAAGCAGTATTATGCCGCGATTGACGACTATACGGGTAAAAGCCTCTACAATGTAGAGTATCGTCTCCTCACAAAGGACCGCGGCTACCGCTGGTTTCGTGCCACGGGCAAGCTCTCCCGGCGGGCGGACGGTACACCGATTACCTACGTAGGCATGTTTGTGGATATCACCGAGCACAAAGAAACCGACGAGAAACTCCAGAAACAGCACCAGCTTTTGGAGGAAGCGTTGGAAAAGGCTCAGCGAGCCTCCCGGGCTAAAACCATGTTCCTCAATAACATGTCCCACGACATCCGTACCCCCATGAACGCCATTATCGGCTTTACCAATCTGGCCGCTACCCATCTGGACAACCGAGAACTGGTGCAGAACTATCTAAACAAGATTATTGCCTCCTCCAACCACCTCCTCAGCCTGATCAATGATGTGTTGGACATGAGCCGTATTGAGAGCGGCAAGGTGGTCATTAATGAAACAACCTGCAACCTGTCTCAAGTCCTGCAAGACCTTCCGTCCACAATCCAGGCCAGCCTTAAAGATAAGGGATTGAACTTTCACCTGGATGACAGCGCCCTCATTCATCCCTATGTGGTCTGTGACCAGCTGCGGCTGAACCAAGTGCTGCTGAATATACTGAGCAACGCAATGAAATTTACGCCCGCCGGCGGGCATATCTCCATCTCCGCCACAGAACGGCCCGGAGACCAAGCGGGCACTGCTATTTACGAATTCTGTATTTGCGATACCGGCATCGGTATGGCTCCCGAGTTTATAGAATATATTTTTGAACCCTTTGAACGGGAACGGACCTCCACTGTCAGCGGTATCCAAGGCACAGGCTTGGGTATGTCCATTAACAAGAATCTGGCCGAACTGATGCATGGCCAAATTTCCGTAAAGAGCCAAAAGGGACAAGGCAGTACCTTCATATGCAGTTTCCCCTTTTGCTTCAGCGATGCCCCCAACACGCAGGAGACGTCAGAACCCCCCATTGTGCAGAATCTTGCCAACTGGCGCCTTCTGCTGGTCGAAGACAATGAGCTGAATCAAGAGATCGCCGTGACAATCCTGGTGGAAGCCGGCTGTACCGTTGATGTAGCTTCAGACGGGGCCGAGGCAGTGGAAAAGGTCCAGCATTCCGCGGATGACCCCTATGATCTGATCCTTATGGACATCCAGATGCCTGTGATGGACGGCATTGAAGCTACAAAAGCCATCCGTGCCTTGACTGACCCAAAGCTGGCCAGCCTGCCCATTGTCGCCATAACCGCCAATGCCTTTGAAGAAGACCGTCAGCGTGTCCTTTCTGCAGGGATGAATGGCCACTTGGGCAAACCCATTGATGTGGACAAGCTATTTGCCACCTTACAGAATATCCTAGGCGGTACACAAACATGATGTATGACCACCCGCCCAGAGAAACCAGGACTTCACTGGACATCCGCGGCCGCAAGAAGCGCATGATGGCGGCTGCATAGGCATAAGTAACCGCTGGAAAAAAGATACCTTGTACGTTTTTTGCACAAGGTATCTTCTATTTTTTTATTTTTGGCTTCTGGGATAAGGCTTTGGGTCATCGGTCAGGCCTGCCAAATAATCCATGCTGGTGTTCAATACCAGAGCAATGCGCTTGCACTGTTCCAGGGACATACCGCGCTTTCCTGTTTCAATCTTGGAATAATCACTCTGGTCAATCCCTGTCAGCATCTGCATCTTAACTTGGGAGAATCCTCGTTCTTTTCGTAAAGCTCTTAATCTGGACATGGCATCACCTGACTAATATTATGGCAAATTGACCTATTGAAATTAGGGTTCTTTTGACCTATAATAAAAATGAGGTGATCGAAATGGAATATGATATTTTTGAAGAAATGGGTTTTGATCCCAAATTTTTTGATCTTCCCAAAAACTTATACCAGTTTGCTATTGGGGAAATGGCAGTAAAATACCTGGAAACTCTACACCCAGATAGCATAATACCATTGGCGGAATCAAAAGCCATCGAACTGCTTGCCGAAATCAAAGCCATTTTAGAGGATAATACCTTGGAAGACCCCGAGTGCTTCTGCCGGATCTCTGCAATCATCGCAGCGTTCGAGACGAGAGGCGTCCCAATCAAACGGCACGATTGGTAAACAAAAGGACCGCATGGCTTATATTTTTGGTGATGATTTTCAGAATTGCTCTTGACCTTCCGGTAGAAATCCAGTAAAATAGAAGTGTTGCCATAGAACCGAAACGGCGCTTCCGCTGTTTTTCATAGTCCCTATCACCATTTGAACGAAAGGCCGAGAACTCATGAAACATCCCTATAAAACCCGTGAGGGCGGTGCGACTGTCACGATCTTCGTTCCCTACGACTGCAAAAACCACTGCCCCTTCTGCATCAACAAAGGCGAATACGCGGACCTGACCGGTTTTTCCGCCGAAAAAATTTGCCGGAGCATCCGGCGGATGGACGCTATTACGCCTTACTGCGACTTCGTATTTACCGGCGGGGAACCCTTCGCGGATCTAAAAATCCTCCAGCAGATGCTGGACGAGATTCCAACCACCCATAAGGTCTATATCAACACCACCCTCCCCGTTTCCGAGCACCAGTCCGAGGAAGACATCCTGGCATTCGCGGAGAAAAACAAACATAAAATCACCTGCATCAATGTCTCCCGCCATATGCAGAAGTTTGTCGTCGAATCCAACGACGGGCTGCTTGCCCGCCTCCCAGTGCCCTTTCGGGTGAACTGCGTGCTTTACAAGGATTATCCCGCCAAGGACCTTGTGCCCTACCTGGAACGCTTCCGCAAGGTACCTGGCGCGTCCATCCAGTTCCGGTTTGACTACACCGCTACCACTCCAGAAAATCTCTATGAGGAGAAAGACGACAAAATTTTACAGGATTTGAAGCAAATTGCCCGCTACACCGGCCTGGATGGCTGCCGGATGCGCTGTGGCTTCCACTTCGATTACCACGGCATGGAGCTAACGTATCACAAAACGCTGCCCTATTCTACCATCGTCGAAACGGACCCCGCAAACGGCGTCATCTACGATATCCTGTATGATATCCTCATTAAGCAGAACGGCGACATCCACAGCGACTGGGATGGTACGCCCCTGGACGTAGACGCTTATGCGCGTGTGGTTTTCGAGCCTTATGATCTGAAGTGGCTGGCAAAAATCGCATGAGAAAAGCGGCGGGTATCCCGCCGCTTTTTTAGGAGGCAACAGCAATGAACGAACAATCCGCACCCGCAAAAGTCAATTTAGCTCTGGATATCCTGCGCCGCCGTCCCGATGGGTACCATGATATGCGCATGATCATGCAGTCCGTTTCCCTTTGCGACAACGTTTCCCTCTCGGAGACCGCAGGCGGCTTCATCCTCCACGCAGAAGGCTTTATCCCACCAACAGACAAAAAAACGCTGGAACAACAGGCCGTCGAGGCCTTTTTCCAGGCGCTGGGGACACCCGCGCCTGGATTGGTGGTGGAACTGCATAAAATCATCCCTTCTTTCGCCGGTTTGGGCGGAGGCAGCTCGGATGTTGCGGCACTGCTGCGGCTGCTCCGGTCGCGCTACGCCCCAGGGATGCCGTTTTACGAGCTGGAACGCATCGGCTTGCAGGTAGGCAGTGATGTGCCATTCTGCCTGCGGGGCGGCACTGCCCTGGTCCAGGGCCGCGGGGAAGTCCTGTCAGACCTGCCGGACCTGCCGGATTGCCGCATTTTGATCTGCAAACCAGACTTCGACCTCCCAACGGCCCGGATGTTTGCCCGGGTAACCCCTGGCGTGTGGCCAGAACAGCCGGACATCGACGGCATGGTCTCCGCCCTGGCGGGTGGAGATTTGGAAGGTGTTGCGCGGCGGTTGTCCAATGTGTTCAAATTCTCTCTCCCAGCCCCTTCTCGGGTGATGATCGAGGATATCAAAGATGTGCTCATCCGCTGCGGCGCGTTAGGCGCGGTGATGTCCGGTTCCGGGCCAGCGGTGCTGGGGCTGTTTCGCCCCGACGTGGACACAGAACGTCCTATGGGCATCCTGAAACGGCGCTATAACCAAGTCTTCCTCGCACGGCCCATTCCACGGTACGGTACATAAACATAATCCCCCGCAAATGGAAACAGCCCATCTGCGGGGGTGTCTCATTTAATAATCGCCTTCCTGACGGTTGGTAAGGGATTCCAAGATCTGGTAACGCTCCATCTGGAAGTTCTTCTTCATTTGCAGCGCTTCCTCCATCACCATCCGCACAAGGCAGCCGTTCTGGACGCCGATGATGCTGTGTTCCGCACCCTCGATCAGGGTCATAACAGCCTCATAACCCATGCGGCTGGCGGTCTCGCGGTCCCGGGCGCTGGGGGAACCGCCCCGCTGGATGTGCCCCAGAACAGTCACACGCGGGTCAATGCCGATCTCTTTCTGGATACGGTCGCCAATCTCCATGGCGCTGCCTGCGCCCTCGGCGACAACCACCATATAATGGGTTGTACCCGCCAGGCGGGCCCGGCGGATTTTTTCCACGATGTCCCGCTCGAAGTCCACTTCCCGCTCAGGGATCAATACCGCCGTCGCACCAATGGCAATGCCGACATAAAGCGCCAGATAGCCCGCATGGCGGCCCATGACTTCCACCACGGAGCAGCGCTCGTGGGACTGCATGGTATCCCGCAGCTTATCGATGCACTCAATCGCTGTGTTGCAGGCAGTGTCGAAACCAATGGTGTAGTGGGAGCAGCCAATATCGTTGTCGATGGTTGCCGGGACACCGACGACGCGGAGGGACATGCCCTTCTCCTCCGCTTGGCGAGAGATGGCCAGCGCACCGCGGAAGGTTCCGTCACCGCCGATGGCGACGATGCCGTCCAGCCCCAGGAGCTTACAGGTATTCAGGGCCTTGTTGCGCCCCGCCTCCTCCATGAACTCCAAGCTCCGTGCCGTATACAGTATTGTACCGCCCTTATTGATAATATGACTGACGCCGGAGGAATCCAGCAGGACGAAATCGCTGTTAATCAGGCCATTCCAGCCCCGGCGGATGCCCACACATTTTACGCCGTTACTGCTGGCTGTCCGGACGACTGCCCGTACCGCCGCGTTCATTCCTGGTGCGTCGCCGCCGCTTGTCAGCACGCCGATGCGCTTCATTTTTTTGCCTTCCATATGTATTCGCCCTCCTCAATTATCCGGACGGTCCCGCTGCGCAGAACCTGCCACATTCTTTTCTGGGTAAACGATTGCTTTCGTAAATCATACCGCTTTCAGGGAATTCTGTCAAGAGGATGTGGTTACAAACACGCCGCTTCTTTCTCTATGGAAATCCAGCGGTTTTGCACAGCTCCCCATCGCCATATCCTTAAAATACCATCTGTACCAGCAGCATATAGCACAGCGTTCCGCCCGCGATGGAAAGCAGCATCTGCCGCTTCCAGAGGTGCAGGGCGGCTACGGCGGCAATCGCAATAGCTTCTGGAACCCCATGACTTCCGGAAAATAGGCTCACATCCTTCAGGCAGTACACCACTAACAGGCCAAACACTGCCGATGGCAGCACCTTGCCCAAATATTGGACGTACTTGGGCGTCGGCTTCCCGGCAGGGAACAACAGGAACGGGAGGAAACGGGTCAGCAATGTCCCAAAAACCACCATACTGATGGTGATCATTTGCTGTTGCAAGGTCATACCGGTTCTTCTCCTCTCTCCAGCCGCCCCCGCAGAGCTGTCAGGACCGCCAGGATAGCCAGCATAGCCGGCAGGATGAAGTTCGCCGAGCCGAACGCCAGCAGGCAGAGCAGCGACAGTCCCAGCCCTGCGAATGCGCTGGCGTGCCGCTTCTCCTTCCGCCACTGTTCCAGGAAAATCACCACAAACATGGCCGTCATGACGAACTCCAAGCCCTCCGTGTTAAAGTGCAGGAGCGAACCGAAAATTCCTCCCAACGCAGAGCCAGTGAACCAATACAACTGGTTCAGCAGCGTGACGAAAAACATGAACCATCCCCGGTCCACATCTTTTGGTATTTCCGCAGTGTAGTTGATGGAAAAGCTCTCGTCACACATTCCATAAATCAGGTACAGCTTTTTCCAGCCGGTTCCCCGGTACTTGTCCAGCATGGAAATGCCATAAAACAGGTGCCGGGCATTGATCATGAGGGTCATCACCAATGCCTGTAACGGGTTGAACGCACCCAGCAGCAGGTTCACTGCCACAAATTCCATAGAACCGGCAAAAATGGTCAAACTCATTATCATGGGATACCAGCAGGAAAAGCCGGAAACATTCATGTAAATGCCATAGGTCATCCCCAGGAACCAGAATCCCGCAAAAATCGGGATTGTATGGGGAAACGCACAGCGGAAGGCTTTCTGGAGCGTCTGCGTTTGTGTGTGCATATGGCGTCACCTCAGAGATGGAATCAAACGGTTTCGCTGTTCATGGTAACACCAAATTCCTATTTCTTCAATAGGTTTCTTTCATGGGATTTTATGAAAATTCCGCACAGGTTTTCAGCGTTTTGTATACCTCCAGGCCGTCCTTACGGCCAAAACGGCGGAGCGCGTCCAAATAGATCACCTTCGGCGTTTTACCGTTCTTGAGAATATCCTCAATCTCGCCCATCCGGTCTGAGAACCCCGTCCCGGCAAAGGCCTCCTCCAGCTGGCCGCGGAGGTTGATGCTTTCTGCGTAAGCGGAGTAAAAATTGCCAATGTCGATGCTTTTCAGCCGGGCATGGATGAGCGCTGTGCGCTTATCCGGCTTGTTGGCGCTGATAATGCTGCGCTCAATGCTGTCGTTAATGAGTACCTGTCGGGGCTTGTCCGTGCGGGCGGCCCAATATTCCCGGACGGCGTGGAAGCCGTCATCCCGGCTGATGATGGAAAGGCAGCCGTCATAGCCGCCGCCATAGATTTCCCCCAGGCGGGTGGCGATGTAGAAGTCCAACGCGTTTTTCCGTGGCTTGACCAGCTTGCAAATCTCAAACGTACACCCAGATGCTTTGATTTCTTCCAAATACCGTGCCTCCATGTTGGGGACGGCGGCGCTGTAAAACACAAGCACATAGTCGCTGCTTTCCAAATATTCCGTCCCTTGCATCCCGGTGTTGGTGACGTTTTCAAAATCGATTAAAAAATACATAGAGCCCTCCTCTCGGCGCAAATACATCCTATAAATTTTCTTTTTTATCATACCACATTCCGGCGGCGGTGTACAGTGTTCGGTAAAATTTGCAGGAAATTCAGGAAGCGCCATGCCATCCGCGCCCTTGCCGGAAGCTATGTGACCGCCTGAACAGTACCCCCTCCGGAGCCTTTTGAAAAAGTCTCAGAAAACCCGGAAAAGGGGGTTGACAAGGCCGCAGGGAGCGGTGTATACTCTTTCAAATTTTAAGAAAGAGGTGTCCCCCCATGGCGTACTTTTTCCAGGAACCCTCCCACACGTTCAGCGAATATCTGCTCGTTCCCGGTTATTCCTCCGCAGACTGCATCCCGGCAAATGTCTCCCTTAAAACGCCCGTGGTGAAGTATCGCAGAGGCGAGGAATGTCCTCTGATGATGAATGTTCCTATGGTTTCCGCCGTTATGCAGGCCGTTTCCGGCGATAAGATGGGCGTGGGCCTTGCCAAAGAGGGCGGGATCGCCTTTATTTACGTCTCGCAGCCCATTGACCAGCAGGCCGAGATGGTCCGCCGCGTCAAAGGCTACAAAGCGGGCTTCGTTACCAGCGATTCCAACCTCCGCCTCACGGATACCTTGGCGGACGTGCTGAGCCTGAAAGAAAAAACTGGTCACTCTACCATGGCGGTCACCAGCGACGGAACTGGGACGGGACGGCTCCTGGGCCTGGTTGCCAGCCGTGACTACCGCGTCAGCCGTATGGACCCCGCCACTCCCGTCAAGGAGTTCATGACGCCCTTTGAAAAACTTATCTATGCCCCTGAAGGCACCACCCTCAAAGAGGCCAACAACATCCTCTGGGATCGGAAATTAAACGCCCTGCCGATTGTATCGGAAGAGCAGCGGCTGGTTTCCTTCGTTTTCCGGAAGGACTACGATTCCCATAAGGAAAACCCCTTGGAACTGCTGGACAAGCAGAAACGCTATGTCGTCGGCGCAGGCATCAACACCCGGGATTACGCCGAGCGCGTTCCTGCACTGGTGGAAGCCGGGGCAGATGTGCTGGTAATCGATTCCTCCGAGGGCTATTCGGAGTGGCAGGCCCGGACGCTGGCCTGGATCCGGGAGAACTACGGCGACACCGTAAAGGTCGGCGCAGGCAACATCGTCGACGGCGAGGGCTTCCGCTTCCTGGCGGACGCTGGAGCGGATTTCGTAAAGATCGGCATTGGCGGCGGCTCCATCTGCATTACTCGGGAAACCAAGGGCATAGGCCGAGGCCAAGCGACAGCGGTTATTGATGTGGCAGCAGAACGTGACCGGTACTTTGAGGAAACCGGTGTTTACGTTCCCATCTGCGCGGACGGCGGTATTGTGCAGGACTACCACCTCACCCTCGCACTGGCTATGGGCGCAGACTTCTGCATGTTGGGCCGGTACTTCTCCCGGTTCAACGAGTCCCCCACCAGCAAGGTACTGATCAATGGGAGCTACATGAAAGAGTATTGGGGCGAAGGCAGCGCCCGTGCCAGGAACTGGCAGCGGTACGACCTGGGCGGCGCGGCAAAGCTCTCTTTTGAGGAAGGCGTGGATTCTTACGTTCCCTATGCCGGCGCACTCTCCGACGGTATGGCAACAACATTGAGCAAAATCCGCTCAACTATGTGCAACTGCGGTGCGCTTACCATTCCAGAACTGCGGGAAAAAGCCAAATTGACGCTGGTTTCCTCTGTTTCCATCGTGGAGGGCGGCGCACACGATGTGCTTTTGAAGGATTCCGCCGGCGCTGCTGGACGAAACTGATTACAGGAAAATCGTTTACAAACAAATTCCCCTTTTCCAGGCCGCAGAAAGAATGGAACAGATTCCTGGTGAGGTTGGAGTATGCATGGGGAAAACGATCTGTTCAATATCTGCAACGGCAACTAACAAAGACCAGCTTGCGAACATCGGCAGGCTGGTCTTCGCTTTCTTTCCACGGCGTTTGACTATGGTACGTTTTTCTCTGCTTCTTCCAGGAGTTACAGTCCTTCTCCGGAAAACAGCTAAGCATCCTTATTTAATTGCAAATCGAATTTTCGAATCGGACGGCTTTCGCGTAAAACGTCCCAACCGCTCAAAACACAGAATCATCTTTCCTTTACCGCAATGTTCCTTTTAAAAGGGACATGTCAAAACCTGACCTGCGAAACCGCAGACCGCCCTGAGACCTCCCAGCCAGGAAAAAACCATCAGCTATAGAGAATCGTCCGGAAAGCAGCAATCGTGGGAGCCAGCAAAGCGTCGGGATATTGGTAATCCTGTGTGTGAAGCGGAGGGCACTCCTCTCCTGCGCCAATCCCAAAGTAAGCGCCAGGACAGCAGCGCAGGTAGTGTCCAAAATCCTCGCTCCAACGCATGGGAGCTTCCAACGCTATGCCGCCGCAGAGCTCCAAAATCCGTTGGGCACAATCAGGACAGTTCACGGTAGCGGGAAATACATCTTGAACCTGATGGTCAAAGGACAGATGATATTCTTTGGCAAGAGATTCCGCAAATCGCAGAATCTCTGCAAAAAGGCGCTCCAAATCCCGGTCTTGTTCTGCCCGGAGGGTAAGCCGCACTTCCGCCTGAGCGGCGGCCGTCCCGAAGGAGCGGCTTCCCATTTCCACGCCCACAACTGTGCAGAGCGTCATGCCGCTGTACCGGGTAGGTTCTGCCAGTTCCGGCAAACTGCAAAGCAGCCGCCCTACCCCTTGGGCAGGGGAAATGCCATTCTCCGGATAAGCCGCATGAGATGGATGCCCCTGAAAGAACAATGTTACTCCTTGAGAGGCACAGGCAAACGTCCCAGGCCGGGTGACGGCTTTCCCTAGTGGGAAACCAGGCAAATTGTGGGCTCCATAAATTTGGTCCACCTGTTCCCTTTGAAAAAGCTCCAAACATTCCAAGGCCCCTGCTCCAGTTTCCTCGGCGGGTTGGAACAAGAAGAAAACATCCCGTTCCAGGCGCTCCCCTTGTATGGAGAGAGCAGCACCACATAAAGCGGCAGCGTGACCATCGTGGCCGCAGAGATGGGCGGCGTTCCCACCAGGCAGCGCCAGAGCGTCGTAATCAGCCCGGAGGGCTATGGAAGGCTTTGTCGCCCCTGGTTCCCGGTGGGCAGCATAGAACCCCGTTCCACAGGGATTCTGTTCCAGGGTGGTATGTGCGGCCAGAAAATCCATCAGCATCGTCTTGGTTTGTATTTCCTCTCCTGAGCGCTCTGGGCAGTTATACAGAGCCTGCCGCAAGGCTTGAATATCCGCAAAATCCATAATTTCATCTTCCTTTCGGCCCAATGGATGACTTGAAAGCCAGTTGTTGCCTCATTATAATACAAGAATCTGGAAAAAGCAAACCGAGATGTACCGTCTCCGGTAAAGCGCGCAAATTTGCGGCGTTTGGTACAGGCAAGGAGCGCCGGCGGGGGAAGAAAAAACAAAAAAGCACAGAGGGAATTGGGGATTTGCACAAAAAGGGGGACAAAATGCGAGTGAAACTCTATCACTTAAAAAAGAAAGAGCCATTGACGGCACGTCAAAAAAAAAGGATAATAGCATAGAATCATTGAGAAGTTGGAGAAATGTGTCCAGTGATGGGAGGACTTCATGGAAAAAGGTTATTTAGTGCTGCAAGATGGACAAGTCTTTGAAGGGCTCCGCTTCGGCGGAGATACCGGAGCCATCGGCGAATTAGTTTTCACGACCGGTATGTGCGGCTACGTTGAAACCTTAACCGACCCCAGCTACGCAGGTCAAATCGTCCTGCAAACCTATCCCCTAATCGGCAACTACGGCATCATCCAGGAAGATTTTGAGGGCGCATGCTGCATCAAGGGCTACGTCGTACGGGAATGCTGCAAGGTTCCCTCCAATTTCCGCACAGACTGCGGATTGGACGCGTTCCTGAAAGAACGCCATATCCCTGGCCTCTGCGGCGTTGACACCCGGGAACTTACCCGCATCATCCGCGAGTATGGCGTCATGAATGCCGCCATCTGCAATGATGTGGAAGCCGGTCTCGCTGCCGCTTCTGCCTACTCCGTCACCGGCGTAGTAGAGGCCGTCACCTGTAAGACGTCCTCCCTGCATTCGGCTGAGGGCGAAGAACGCTTCCGCGTTGCTTTGCTGGATTACGGCGCAAAGCGAAATATCATCCGGGAACTGCAAAAGCGCGGCTGTGCCGTCACCGTCCTGCCCGCCGGCGCCTCCGCCGAGGACATCCTTGCAATGTCTCCGGATGGCGTGATGCTCTCCAACGGCCCCGGCGACCCGGCGGAAAATACCTACCAAATTGAACAGATCCGAAAGCTTCTGGGCAAGGTTCCCATCTTCGGGATTTGTTTGGGCCATCAGCTCACGGCCCTGGCAGCAGGCGGTTCCACTTTTAAGCTCAAATATGGCCATCGGGGCGCAAACCAGCCCGTCCGGGATTTGAACGGCGTCCGGACTTATATCACCAGCCAAAACCATGGCTACGCTGTGGATTCTGACAGCATTAAACAGGGGAAAATCTCCTTTGCCAATGCCAACGACGGCACCTGCGAAGGCGTCGATTACCCCAGCTTGCGGGCCTTCACCGTGCAGTTCCATCCGGAAGCCTGCGGCGGACCGCACGACACCGCATTCCTCTTTGACCGCTTTACCTCTTTGATGAAAGGAGGCGACCTGTAATGCCGTTGGATACCAGTATCAAAAAAGTCCTCGTCATCGGCTCTGGACCAATCGTCATCGGACAAGCCGCCGAATTTGACTATGCCGGCGCACAGGCCTGCCGCGTGCTGAAAGAGGCGGGCGTAAACGTTGTCCTCTGCAACTCCAATCCCGCCACTATCATGACCGACCAGGCTATGGCCGATGAAATTTATCTGGAACCCCTGACCGTCGACACGATCAAACGCATCATCCAGAAAGAAAAGCCGGATTCCATCCTCGCAGGCTTGGGCGGGCAAACGGGCTTGACCTTGGCCATGCAGCTGGACAAGGAAGGGTTTCTTTCCGAGCAGAACGTCCGCCTGCTGGGTACCAACGCTAAGGCCATCTCCCGCGCCGAAGACCGGGAACTGTTCAAAGAAGCTATGTCTGAAATTGGACAGCCAGTGATTGCCTCCGATATCGCGGAAACTGTGGACGGCGCGTTGGATGCCGCCGCACGGATCGGCTATCCTGTTATCGTCCGCCCCGCTTTCACCCTGGGCGGCGCGGGCGGCGGCGCGGCACAGAATGAGAAGGAACTGCGCATCATCGCCCAAACCGGCCTGGATGCCTCTCCCATTACCCAGGTGCTGATCGAAAAGGCCATCTTCGGTTGGAAGGAAATCGAGTTTGAGACCATGCGGGACGGCGTGGGCAACGTGATTGCCGTCTGCTCCATGGAAAATATGGACCCCGTGGGCGTGCATACCGGCGACTCCATCGTTGTGGCGCCTACCCAGACTTTGGCCGATAAGGAGTTCCAGATGCTCCGCTCCGCCTCTTTGGACATCATCACCCACTTGGGCATCGTCGGCGGCTGCAATGTACAGCTTGCGCTCAACCCTGACAGCTTTGAATACGCCGTCATTGAGGTCAATCCCCGCGTTTCCCGCTCTTCTGCCCTGGCTTCCAAGGCTACTGGCTACCCAATTGCTAAAATCACCGCAAAAATTGCCTTGGGCTATACTCTGGATGAGATCAGAAATGACATCACTGGCAAAACCTGCGCCTGCTTTGAACCAACGCTAGACTACATTGTTGTTAAAATGCCCAAATGGCCTTTTGACAAGTTCGCCGACGCCTCCCGGACACTGGGCACGCAGATGAAAGCTACCGGCGAGGTGATGGCCATTGCCCCCAGCTTTGAGATGGCTTTGATGAAAGCCGTCCGGGGCGCAGAGATTGGAATGGATACCTTAAACCGCAAAGACGATTCCGGCATTCCCGTGATGGAGCGGCTGAAGCGGGTGGACGACCGCCGTCTTTTTACGATCTTCGAGGCGCTGAAAGAAGGCGTGGAAGTCGAAAAAATCCATCAAATCACGAAAATCGACCGCTGGTTCCTTCACAAGCTGGAAAACTTGGCGGGCTTTGAGCGGGACCTGGAGCGCATGAACAAGCTGTTCCCCAAGGATTACGAGACCGGCAAGCGTCTGGGCTACACCGACGAGGCGCTGATCTGTTTATCCAACAACAAAGAGCTTCCCTGCAAACCCAAGCGCGCCGTTTACAAAATGGTGGATACCTGCGGCGCGGAGTTCGACGCGGAAACGCCCTACTTCTACTCCTCCTTCGACAGCGTTTGCGAGTCCCGTGCCTTCCCCCGTTCTGGGCGGCCTGTAATCATGGTCCTTGGCTCCGGCCCCATCCGCATCGGACAGGGCATCGAGTTTGACTATTCTTCCGTCCACTGCGTTTGGACCCTAAAGGAACTGGGGTATGATGTAGTCATTGTCAACAACAACCCTGAAACGGTCTCTACCGACTACGACACCGCTGACCGCCTGTACTTTGAACCCCTTTGTCCCGAGGATGTCATGCACATCATTGACGTGGAAAAACCAGTGGGCGTGGTGGTCGCCTTCGGCGGGCAGACCGCCATCAAGCTGACCAAATACCTGGACAGCCATGGCATTCCCATCATGGGTACCAGCGCGGAGTCCATCGACATGGCGGAGGACCGGGAACGGTTTGACGAGCTGCTGGAACGCTTCCACATCAAACGGCCTCAGGGCCGGGGCGTCCTTGGGATGCAGGAAGCCCTTGATGCCGCTAACGAATTGGGCTATCCTGTGCTGCTGCGTCCTAGCTATGTCATCGGTGGGCAAAACATGGTCATTGCCCACAACGATGAGGACGTCCGCACCTATATGGAGGTCATCCTCTCAGGCAAGGTAGAAAACCCTGTTTTGGTGGACCAGTACCTTATGGGCAAGGAGCTGGAGGTCGACGTCATCTCCGACGGCATAGACGTGCTGATCCCCGGCGTTATGCAGCATATCGAACGTACCGGCGTCCATAGCGGTGACTCGATCGCCGTCTATCCCCCCTTCTCCATCGGCGACCGGATGCTGAAAACCATCATTGACTGTTCGGAAAAACTGGCCCTGTCCCTGGGTACCAAGGGCCTGATCAACATCCAGTACTTGATCTACCAAGGCGGACTGTATGTTATCGAGGTCAATCCCCGCGCCAGCCGGACGGTCCCCTATATCTCCAAAGTCACCGGCGTACCGATGGTCGATCTCGCTACCAAAGTTATGATCGGCCGGCCCCTTAAGTCCTTGGGCTACGGTACAGGCCTGTATAAGCAGCCGCCGTATGTGGCGGTCAAGGTTCCGGTGTTCTCCTTTGAAAAGATCACCGACGCCAATGCCGCACTGTCGCCGGAGATGAAATCCACCGGCGAAGTGCTGGGCCTGGGCAAGGATATGCAGGAGGCGCTCTTCAAGGGCTTGGTTTCCGCAGGCTACCGCGTGGAAAAGGAGCAGCGGGGCGGCGTGCTGATCTCCGTGAACCACCGTGACCAGCCGGAAGTCGTCAACATCGCCCGTAAGCTGGACGATATGGGCTACAAGCTCTACGCCACCGACGGTACTGCCCGGGAAATCGCGCAGCTGGGCACAGATGTGGAGATCGTTGGCAAACTGGGCACAGACGACCGGGTCTTCCGCCTCTTGGAAGGCGGCGGCATCGACTATGTGATCCTCACTGGCTCGACAGAACCCAGCTATATCCGAGACTTCATCCATCTGAACCACCGTTGTGTACAGCTGGGTATCCCTTGTCTTACCTCCCTGGATACCGCCAATGCCCTCACGGATATCCTCGCCTCCCGCTACACCCAGAAGAATACAGAACTGGTTGACATCTGCCACCTCCGCAGCGGACGGCAGCAACTGACCTTCTCTAAAATGCAGACTTGCGGCAACGACTATATCTTCCTTGAAAATTTCCATGGCGAGATCACTTGCCCGGAATCCCTCTGCATCACCCTCTGCGACCGGCACTACGGCATAGGCGCGGACGGTATCATCCTGATGGAACATTCGGAAATTGCCGATGCAAAAATGCGGATGTTCAACAGCGACGGCAGCGAGGGCAAAATGGCGGGCAATGCCCTGCGTTGTATGGGCAAATACCTCTACGATAACGGTTTTGTCCAAAACAAAACGCTGACGGTGGAAACCGGCAGCGGCGTCAAATCTGTAACGCTGTACACCACCAATGGAAAGGTGACCTCTGCCTGCGTAGACATGGGCAAGGCTACACTGGACACGGCGGCACTGAAGTTTACTATCCCGGAGAAGACGGTGGTGGACTATCCCGTCCGCATTGCCGGACGCCCCTATAACATCACCTGCGTAGACATGGGCAATCCCCACTGCGTCGTGTTCTGTCCCCGTGTGGACGCGGTGGATGTGGACTTCATCGGCCCCCGTTTCGAGCATGCGCCTTACTTCCCGGAGCGGATCAACACGGAATTTATCCGGGTTGTCAACCCTAGCACGATCAAAATGCGGGTTTGGGAACGGGGCAGCGGTGAGACAATGGCCTGCGGTACCGGCGCCTGTGCGGCAGTTGCAGCGGCAATTGCCAACGGTTTGTGCCCAAAGGATACCGATATTACTGTCCGTGTCCAGGGCGGTGATTTGATCGTCCACTATACAGACGAATCGGTAACACTCACCGGCGACGCAAAGCTGGTTTACACTGGAGCGGTAGAATATTAAAGCGCTGTGCAAAAGCGCCGGAACACCATCGTGTTCCGGTGCTTCTTTCTTTGCAGAACCTGCAAAACCGCTCAGCAGCCCTGTAAATACTGGTATTCCAATAGAAGACGCCCTGTACTGTTGGACTGGTTTTGGAACTGGTAGGGCCGGTCCGCCGCAAAGCGCAGTGCATCCCTCTCCAGGAGCTGGAAGGTCTTCCCTCCGGCGGTTAGGCTGACCGTCCCAGCCATAACGGTTGCGTGGCACACGCAGCCCGACCGGGACGGCGAGGGGGCATAACGCGCCCCAATGTATAAATCCAAGAAACAGCTTGCCAAACAGGTCACTTCGTCAAAGGGCAGGCTGGGCCGCAGAACCGTCCGGCCGCCATCCAAATACCGGGGCTTCGAGTCTTGTACGCGGGCCAGGACCAGGAATGGGTCCATCTCACCGGATTCTTCCAGCATATCCTGGCCAGTATAATCGGTCATGGCTCTGCCTCCTTTCGCTTTCCTCCAATCATACTACCCGTTCTGCCGTAATTTGTCAAGAAAAAACACTTGCTCTTTTTGCGGCTCAGGAGCCGTGAGGAAACTGGCTCAAAAGGCCAAATCCAAATCGACATTCCCCTGGATACCGTCTACCCGGCCGGTATTGGAATACTGCCATAGATCGAAGTGGTAATAAAAATTCGGCGTAGGATCATACTCCGCCAGCCACAGCTCATAGTCTGTCAGCTCCCGCAGGTCATAGTGGAGATAGCCCTGGGTCTGATTAAAATAAACAGCCGGATGATAACCCGCATCCTGAATCCGTTTGCAGAAGGCAGCGGCACAGCGGGTCATCGTCTCCCCATCCAAACCATCGGTGCGGGCCTCATCCCCAGGGATGGATTCCCAATCAAAGGCTATGGGGAAGGTAAGCGTCTGCCCATTTAAGACCTCTAAAACATAATCTGCTTCTTCCTCTGCCTCCTCAGGGCTGACGGCCTGGGAAAAGAAATAAACCCCTACATCCAATCCGGCCCCTAACGCTTCCTGTAAGTTCTGCTCAAAAGTCTGGTCCATAAACAAACCGCCCTCAGAATAACCCCGGTGACCCAGCCGGAGCATGGCAAACTCAATGCCGTCTGCCGCTACGGCCTCCCAGTCGATATCCTTTTGATGTGTGGATACATCAATCCCCACCCTAGCACGCCGGCCGTTCAGCTCATAGGTCATCCGCCCTTTTTCGTCCAGCCTGAAAGCATCCTTGTCGTAGGGGTTGAGCGGCATCCCTTCCAAGGGCGTCAGCGTCATGTCACCAAACTGGAATGTGATCGGTTTGCCCTCCGGAAGATCCTCAAAAGGCTCCTCATCCCCTTGCAGGACGAGGAACAGCGCCGTCCCGGCTGTAATCAGCGCAAGGATAGAAATCACCAAGGAGAGGGCATCCAGTCTGGTCCCACGGGATCGTTTCCGTGTATGGGAGGGCGGTCTCTGCTGCGGTTCCTTGTTTGACAGCGCCTCTCTTAACGGGCGGTCAGCCGGCTCCAGCTCCTTCAAGTCCATACCAGACCGTTCGTCGTTCATAGCGGTATCCTCCATAATTCGACAGTTTTTTCTATTGTACCATATCCTTTCAATTTTAAAAAGATACATGTAGGATATAATTGTCCTGTTTTATACAATCAAGGAAAGGGATCCCTCTTCTTTTCAAAGGCCACGCCTTCCTCCTCCTGCTGGACGCCTCCCACGGTACTCGATACGCTGACCCGTATGGAGGTAGAATCCACCTACCGGTTCATGGAAGCCACTGGCTGTCCCGGCATCGGGGACGGCTCTGTCACTGAGGAGCTTCTGCATATCGTGATTACCGCCTATTTTGAGGGGGTTTTCGAGGTCATCCGGCACCGTATGGACCGGGAAACCGCTGGGAAATCGTCAGCTGGGATGCAACCACGCGGCAGGGTTCAAAACTATCCTGTCTCCTGAAGACCGCTGAAAGGGCATTGTTATATTTTTGAGCCGTGGTTCACGGAGCCGGGAAAAAATTCCACCTTTGACAAAAAGGGATTGACAACCTATGGAAGATATGGTATATTATGTCCGTGGTTAGCTAAAACTAACTATCTGGCGGGTGATAGGGCAGCCCGCTTCTCTTCCCAGCAAAAGTTAGTATATACTAACTACAGGCAAATACCGTCTCTTCCAGCGCCTTTGGGCTTATACGGATGACTGGCAGATAGGCCTTGCAGGCACAAGGCCTGCCCACCGCTCACCGGTAAAATCAGGACGCCGCAGCTTCAAAAGTCAGGCAACTTTTGACAGCCATGAGTCAGCACCTCTTGCGTTCCTTTGATTCTGTGAAGACGGTATCCCCAGCCAGGTGTTTTCTGACCACCTGCACGGACGGATGGCCTCCATTGCCCTATGCAGCCAGCCCGCCCAGCCTCCGCAAAACATCATGAAAGGAACGATACAACAATGGGAAAAATTGCAATTGTCTATTGGAGCGGCACCGGCAACACAGAAACCATGGCGCAGTGCATCGCTGAGGGCGCTAAAGCCGCTGGTGCGGAAGCGGAAATGATGGGCCCCACGGAGTTCTCCGCCGCCCGGTTCCCAGAGTTCAGCGCAGTCGCTTTCGGCTGTCCCGCTATGGGCAGCGAGGTCCTGGAAGAAGAAGACTTCGAGCCTATGTTTACCAGCTTGGAAAGCTCCTTGAGCGGCCGGAAGATCGCCCTCTTCGGCTCCTACGGCTGGGGGGATGGCCAGTGGATGCGTGACTGGTACGCCCGCTGTGAGGGCGCAAACGCCAACCTTATCCAGGATGAAGGCCTGATCGCCAATGAAGCGCCGGACGACGACGCGCAGGAAGCCTGCCGTCAACTGGGCAAAACTATGGCCGCCTGCTGAGGCACTTACACAAATTTGATACCAATCTCTTTTTTCCCTCATACTGCCCCGCATGGCTCTCCGTGCGGGGCGCCTCCTCTTCCGGCCCAGCAAACCAGACGGCCGGTGCGAAACATCCACACCGGCCGTTATGTTACCCATATTTCCCCGTCAGCCAAGGTAGTGGGCAATGGCTGCGTCCAGCGCCGCCATTTCTTCTCCAGTCAGGCTCCACGCAAACGCGGCTGTATTCTGGAGCACTTTCCGGCGCTGCTGTGCACCCACAATACAGGTGGAGACAAACGCCTTCTGCGCACACCAATTCAGCGCAATCTGCGCCAGCGGTACATTATCATGTTCTGCGGAAAAATGGTCCATGACCTTCAAAAGCTCCATAACTTTGGAGAACATTGGTTCCTGGAAGTGTTTATAAAAGCGGTTGCGGCTGTCACTCGGCCCAAAAGTAGCCAGCTCCCGGTAAGCGCCGGTCAGGATACCGCCGCCCAGGGAACCATAGGTCATGACGCCCATGCCTTGCGCCGCCGCCCATTGGATAAGGGTTTCATCGTCCCGGTGGACCATGGAATATTGGGGCTGGTAAGCCTCGATCTCACAGTATTGGCCCGCTTCCTCCATCTGTGCCTGGCTGAAGTTGGAAACACCTACATGCAGGATTTTGCCTTCCTGCTTCATTTTATACAGCTCGCCCATGGTTTCCTCGAAGGGGGTGGCCGGGTCCGGCCAGTGGACCAGCATCAGGTCGATGTAATCCGTCCGCAGATTCCGCAGCGACTCCTCGCACTGACGGCGGATACCTGCCGCCGAACCGTCCCGCTGGTAGGTGATACCATCCACGAATACATTGCCGCATTTGGTGGAGAGGAAGATATCCTTCCGAACCCCCATCTCCTCCAAGGTCTTACCAACGCACCGCTCCGCCGCGCCGCCATTATAGGCCGGTGCCGTGTCGATAAAATTCACCCCCGCCTCTACGGACGCCCGGATGGCATCCTGCCGGACTTCCTCTGGGTTATCGTCCCAGCCAACGCCTCCCACGCCCCAGGTGCCTAGGGTCATCTCTAATACTTTGTATCGCATTGCTGCTCCATCCTTTCCGTTCTCCAAACTTGAGCCTTGGCGTGTAACGCGCCCTAGTTCAAAAATCCACCTCATTATACCACTAAATAAACATGGACAGTGGAAAATGTACGGAACATTCCCCATTATTTGTTATATGATACCATATTTCACAACGGATGGGAAGCACTTTTCCTCCCGAAAATAAAAAGTTGAAAAAGCACTTGAAAAACGAAAAGGATTGTGGTATAGTAAAAATACTTATGAAGTTAGGAGGTACTAACTTGCAAAAACGAAGTCATACACTGTTAGCGCATACCCTCCTCCGGAGCCAGTGCGGCTTTGACGCCAAGCGCTTCGAGTTGGCATTTCTGTTCGGCTCCTTCCAGCCGGATGTGAACCCCTTCAGCTACTTAAAGGGCTCCCTTCATTATAAAAAACTGCGGGGGCACAATTATGCAAATTCCCGCGACTACATCAACACAAAAATCCGGAAACTTCAGTGCCGCTCCAGTTGGACTATCTGGCAGTATTATACCTTGGGGAAACTCACCCATTACCTGGCTGACGCCTATACCTATCCTCATAATGAAAATTTCCCCAACAACATGATAGACCACCATAAATATGAGACAAATCTCCGCTTCTTCATGCGGGGCTACCTCGCCCATCGGCATGTCTGCCGCCAACAAGCCCGGCGGGACTTGATTGCCGCCTTGGACGAACTGCATGATCAGTACATGTCTACGCGGGCGGGAATGTACCGGGATGTAAACTACATTCTCAAGGCCACCGGTCTCCTGATGGCCGGTTGCTGCCCCAGCTCCGTCGCTTGAATTAGCGGAAACGATAGTTTTTTCCGTGCAATACCACTGCATTTTAGTAAACTTGACGGTTTTCATTTTGCCAGTGATATGCTATCCTTTTCATACGAGTAAAAAATCTAAAGGGGTACTTGCTATGACCTGCTTCACCCACACAGCCGAATACCGTTACTTTACTTTCAGCTTTACCTATTTTGGTAAGGCTTTTCGTGGTTTGGCTGAAAGTATGTGTGTGTAAGCTTACAGGTCCGGAAAAGGTCCGCCGTGTAAAGCAACCCGCAGCCAAACCGGCTGCGGGTTTTTTGCATGATATAGCCTTATTTTCTTTTATTTAGGAGGAATTTCTTATGATCGTCATCCTGAAACACAACCCAAATCGCGACCAATTAGACAGCCTTATCTCCTGGCTCCAGGAAAAAGGCGTCACCATCCACACCAGTATCGGTGAGGCCAACACCATCCTGGGCCTTGTAGGCGACACCTCCAAACTGGACATCGACCTCATCGCTGCACTGGATATCGTGCAGGATGTGAAGCGCGTCCAGGAACCTTACAAAAACGCAAACCGTAAATTCCATCCCGAGGACACGGTGGTCTCCGTCGGCAATACCCAAATCGGCGGCGGCACCCTGACCCTTATGGCCGGCCCCTGCTCCGTGGAAAGCGAAGAGCAGGTCGTTGCCATCGCCAAGGCCGTCAAGGCTAGCGGCGCGACTATGCTGCGCGGCGGCGCATTCAAGCCCCGGACCTCCCCCTACGCCTTCCAGGGTCTGGGCGCGACAGGCTTGGAATATTTGAAGGTCGCCCGCCAGGAAACCGGTCTGCCAATCGTGACGGAACTGATGGATGTTACCCAGCTGCCCCTGTTCAAGGATGTGGACGTCATCCAGATCGGCGCACGGAATATGCAGAACTTCGACCTGCTGAAGGCCGTCGGCCACCAGGACCGGCCTGTCATGATCAAACGCGGTATGTCTGCCACCTATGAGGAATGGCTCATGAGCGCCGAGTACGTCATGGCCAGTGGCAATGAAAACGTCATCCTCTGTGAGCGGGGCATCCGCACCTTTGAGAGTTACACCCGTAACACTTTGGACCTTGCCGCCATCCCAGTGCTGCGGCAGCTGACCCACCTGCCCATTGTCATCGACCCCAGCCACGCCACAGGAAAATACTGGTTAGTCGAGCCTCTGGCCCGGTCTGCCGTGGCCGCCGGCGCCGACGGCCTGCAGATCGAAGTCCACAACGATCCCGCCCATGCCTTGTGCGACGGCCCCCAGTCCCTGAAACCAGACGTATTCGATCCCCTGGCGAAAAAGTTGCTGAAACTCCACGCCTTCATGCAGGAATTGGACTAACCGGAACGGGAGGATTTTTATGAACGTAGGAATTGTTGGCTTGGGACTGATCGGCGGCTCTATGGCAAAGAGCACTAAGGTCCGTACCTCCCATACGGTCTGGGGCGTTGACCTGGACCACGAAACCATGACCATGGCCCGTATGAGCGGCGCGATTGACGCTCCCCTTACGGATGAAAACCTCGGGGAATGCGATTTGATCCTGGTGGCAATCTGCCCTTCAGCCGCCATCGAATGGGTAAAAACCCATGCGGATAAAATTGCCCCTAAAACGATCCTGGTGGACCTCTGCGGCGTGAAGCGCATGGTTGTTGAGGCCCTCGCCCCGGTTGCGGAACAGCACGGCTTTGCCTATATCGGCGGACATCCAATGGCGGGCCGGGAACGGGGCGGCTTTACATCGTCCAGCGACAGCTTGTATGTGGGCGCGTCGATGATCCTGACGCCGGATGAACGCACGGATATGCAGCTTTTGGAGGTGTTAAAAGCCTACTTTTTAGATATCGGCTTTGCAACCCTCACCTTCTCGGACCCAGAGGAGCATGACCGGATCATTGCCTTTACCTCCCAGCTGGCACACATTGCTTCCAGCGCATATGTAAAATCACCGGAGGCACAACGCCGCAGAGGGTTTTCCGCAGGCAGCTTCCAGGATATGACCCGTGTGGCGCGGCTGGATGAGGACATGTGGACCGAACTGTTTATGGCCGATTCCGACTATTTGATTAAAGAACTGGATATTTTGATTGCAAACCTGAACGAGTACGCGGAGGCTTTGAAAGCAGGCGACGCCCAGCGGATGCGTACCCTTTTGAAAGAAGGTAAAGACCGGAAAGCAACTGCGGGAGGGAACTGATGAAAACCATTCGTGTAAACACTGCGAGACCCTATGACATCCAGATTGGGCAGGGCTTACTGGAACAAGCTGGGGAACGCTGCCGCGCCGCTTTGCCGAGGGCAGGAAAAATTGCCGTCGTAACGGACAGTACCGTTGCGCCCCTTTATCTCGAAACTGTGGCGGACAGCCTCCGGGCAGCGGGGTTTCAGGTCTTCTGCCAGACCGTGCCCGCAGGCGAGGGGTCCAAAAATACCGCTAGCCTGTCTGCTCTCTGGGAGTCGTTCATGGAATTCGGCCTCACCCGCACGGACGCCGTGGCTGCCTTGGGCGGCGGTATGGTAGGGGACTTGGCAGGCTTTGCCGCCGCAACCATCTTGCGGGGGATCGACTATGTACAGATTCCCACCACCTTGTTGGCCCAGGTGGATTCCTCTGTGGGCGGGAAGGTAGCCATTGACCTCCAGGCAGGGAAGAACTTGGCCGGAGCCTTCTGGCAGCCCAGTTTGGTACTGATGGACACAGATACCCTCCGGACATTGCCGGATCGGGATTTTTCCAGTGGTATGGCAGAAGTAATCAAATACGGCTGTATCGCTGATCGGGCATTCTTTGACTTCCTCACCGCCCATGCCAGCCGGGAAGCAATCCTGGCAGAAATCGAATCCGTATTGTATACTTGCTGCGATATTAAACGAAAAGTTGTTGAGGAAGACGAGCGGGATACCGGACTTCGGATGATCCTCAACTTCGGCCACACCGTCGGCCACGCCTATGAACGGATGGGGAACTATGAAACCTGGACGCACGGTGAAGCCGTCGCAGCCGGGATGTGCGCCGCTGTGCAGATCGGGTTTGGCCTGGGCGTCAGCGGCGGAGACGACAGCGGCATCCAGGAACTGATGGATTTACTGGAGGCATTTCATCTGCCGACACAGATCCCCTTGGATACCAGCGAAGCCTGGAATGCCGTGGTGGAAGCTGTGGGGCTGGACAAAAAGGGCACTGGGGACGAGCTTACCATGATTTTCCTCAAACGCATGGGAGAAGCCTTGCCAGTAAAGCAAAAAAAGGACAGCGTACTGGAAAACCTGGAAGCCATTTACGGGCGTTAGGAGGTGCGTTATGGACATATGCATCCACCCCCGCCGCCTGTTCGGCGCAGTCTCCCCCCCTGCCAGCAAATCCCTTGCACACCGCTTGATTATTGCGGCTACCCTGGCCGCCGGGACCAGCAAAATCCGGAACGTCAGCCTCTCCCAGGATATCGAGGCTACGCTCCGCTGTATGGATAATTTCCGCTGCAAGTGGAAATGGACCGGAGAAAACGCCTTGGAAATCACTGGCTGCATCAACCAGGAATGTGACCGGACCGGCCTGCCCCAGTTTGACTGCGGCGAATCCGGCTCCACCCTGCGTTTCCTAATCCCTTTGGCCCTGGCGCTGGGGGGCGGCGGGGAATTTCGCGGCCATGGCCGCCTGATGGAGCGTCCGCAGGAGCCATATTTCCAGATTTTCGACAAACAGGGGATTTTTCATGAGCAGAAGGATGGCATCCTTACCGTCCAGGGTGATTTAAGACCTGGAGAATACCGTTTGCCGGGCAATGTGTCCAGCCAGTTTTTCACCGGCCTGCTTATGGCCCTGCCGCTGCTGGACGGCCCCAGTATGATTACCAGCACCACGGAGCTGGAATCTGCCGCTTACATTACTATGACCATGGGGGTTTTGGAGCGAGCCGGAGTCCCCGTACGGTACGCGAAGGAAATCAACAGTTTTGGCGTTGCGCCCTCGGTCTACCAACCGTTCGAAGCAGCTGTGGAGGCGGACTGGTCTCAGGCGGCGTTCTGGTATTCGGCTTTGACGCTGGGCAATTCCGTGCAAATCCGCGGTCTGGACATCCGCTCTTACCAGGGCGATAAAATCATCGCCGACCATGCCCGCACACTGTCTGTTCCCGGGGACGTGACCATCGACCTCTCCAACTGTCCCGACCTTCTGCCGCCTCTGGCGGTGATGGCCGCCGTGCGCCGGGGGGACACCTATTTCACCAACGCCGCACGCCTGCGTTTGAAGGAGAGCGACCGCCTGACCACCGTCCACGCTATGCTGACGGCTCTGGGCGGTCTGGCGGAGGAAGGGCCTGACCGTCTGACGGTACACGGCGTTTCAGCCCTCACCGGCGGCACCGTGGACGGGGCCAACGATCATCGGATTGTCATGGCCGCCGCCATCGCCGCTACCCGCTGCGTAAACCCAGTGACAATTTTAGGTGCAGAGGCTGTGAAAAAATCCTATCCGGACTTTTGGCGGGATTATGAAAAATTGGGAGGCGAAGTGCTTGTCGTCTGAGTTTGGAAAAATTTTAAAAGTCTCGGTTTTTGGGCAGTCCCACGGAAAAGCCATTGGTGTTGTGGTAGACGGCCTGCCTGCCGGGGAAGCGGTCGACCTGGAGGCACTAAACGCCTTTTTAGACCGCCGTAAACCTGGTAAGAATCCCCTATCCACCGCCCGGAAGGAAGCCGATACGCCGGTCTTCCTCTCCGGCCTGGAAGACGGCAAAACCTGCGGCGCACCGCTGTGCGCCATGATCGAAAATGCCGACCAGCACTCAAAAGACTACCGCGAGCTTGCCGACAAACCCCGGCCTGGTCATGCAGATTACACCGCCGCCGTCAAATGGGGCGGACACGCGGACATGCGGGGCGGCGGTCATTTCTCCGGCCGCCTGACGGCCCCTCTGTGCATCGTGGGGGGAATTGCCAAGCAAATCCTTGCCCGCCGGGGCATCTACATTGGCGCGCATCTGGCCTCTGTGGGCCACGCACGGGACATGCTTTTTCCTTTGTATCCCACAGCGGAGCTGTTCGACGCCGTAGCGGCGAAGCCGCTTCCCGTCTTGAACGATCACGCTTGGGAGACGATGCAGGCGGCCATCCTGGCTGCGAAGGAAGATCTTGACAGCGTAGGCGGCACGGTCGAGTGTGCCGCCACCGGCCTGCCTGCCGGACTGGGAGACCCCATGTTTGAGGGTGTTGAGAACCGTCTTGCAGCGGCGCTGTTTGGTATTCCTGCCGTGAAGGGCGTTGAATTCGGCGACGGCTTCCATGCCGCGACGCGCCTGGGTTCGGAGAACAACGACGCCTTCACTATGGAAGATGGGCAAGTCCGTGCCGAGAGCAATCATGCCGGCGGGATCCTGGGCGGCATCACTACGGGAATGCCTCTGGTCCTCCGTGTGGCCGTCAAGCCCACGCCGTCTATTGGCAAACCTCAGAAAACGGTCAGCCTGTCTGCTATGGAAAACACAGACCTCACCATCCACGGACGCCACGACCCCTGTATCGCCCACCGGGCAGTACCGGTCGTAGAGGCGGTAACTGCCGCAGTCCTGTTAGATTTATTGTTGGAGGGAAATCATGGAACTTTCTGAAATCCGTACAAAAATCGATACAATTGACGACCAAATGTTGGCCCTGTTCTTGCAGCGTATGGACCTGGCGGAAGAAGTGGCCGCCTATAAAAACGAACATCATCTGCCGATCCTGAACAAGGAGCGGGAGCGGGCGGTCTTGGCTAAGGTAGCGGAAAACGCCGGGACACGGGAACGTTACGCTTACCACTTGTTTTCAACACTCTTTGAACTGTCGCGTTCCCGCCAGGCGGAATTGATTTCTTCTTCTACAAAGGTTGGGGCACAGGTGCGCGCCTCCCTGGAAGCTGGGCGTGAGCTGTTCCCCCAGACCGGTCTGATTGCCTGCCAAGGCGTGGAGGGCGGTAACTCCCAAGCTGCCTGTGACCGGCTGTTTCCCCGGGGAAGCCTCATGTACGTCAAAACCTTTGAGGCTGTGGCGTCCGCCGTAGAATCCGGACTCTGCAAATTCGGCGTCCTGCCGATTGAAAACAGCTCGAATGGCTCTGTCCGGGCGGTGTACGCACTTTTGCAGGACCATAGCCTCTCCATCGTCCGCTCCACCCGGCTGTGTATCCGGCATGAGCTGCTGGCCCAGCCCGGCGTGAAGCTGGAAGACGTTACGGAAATCTACTCCCATGAACAGGCCCTTGGTCAATGCAGCCGCTTCCTTAACCGCCTGAACGGTGTGAAGATCATCCCTTGCGGTAACACTGCCGCCGCCGCTAAGATGGTAGCTGAATCCGGAAACCGTCACGCAGCCGCGATCTCCTCCCACCCCTGCGCGGCGCTGTATGGCCTGGAGTGCATTAACGACCATATCCAGAACAGCGACAATAATTATACCCGTTTCGTCTGCATTACAAAGAATCCAGTGATTTATGCCGGAGCAAACCGCGTCAGCCTCATCATCGCCTTTGACAACCGGCCCGGAGCGCTGTACGAAATCCTTTCCAAGCTGGCGGCGCTGGATATCAACCTGACAAAGCTGGAATCCTGCCCAGTGGTGGGGAGTGATTTCGAGTTCATCTTCTTCCTGGAGCTGGAAGCCGATCTCCGGGACCCCAGCGTCCTGGCGATGCTGGAAGAGATGGAGCGAAGCTGCGCCCAATTCCAGTTCCTGGGCAACTATGCGGAAGTTTAAACGGCGATGGCAGGGAAACTTTATGGCTTATTAGGCCGGAAATTAGGACACAGCTGGTCTCCCCCTATCCATGAGGCTTTGGGCTGCAAAGGTTACCAGCTGATCGAGCTGGAACCGGAACAGCTGGGGGACTTCCTCAAACGGGAAGACATCGGCGGGCTGAACGTCACAATTCCCTATAAGCGGGACGTTATGTCCCACTGTGACGTGATCGACCCAGCGGCGGAAGCCATCGGCAGTGTGAACACGCTGGTCCGCCGGGGCGGAAAACTTTACGGCTACAATACGGATATCGACGGCTTCCGCTATATGCTCCGCCGGGCGAAGATTTCCCTCATGGGGAAAAAAGTAATCATCTTAGGCAGCGGCGGAGCGTCCCTGACGGCCTATGCCGCTGCGGCACAGGAACACGCCCGGAAAATTGTAGTGATCTCCCGGACGGGCGCAGACAACTATAACAACCTCCCAGAGCTTCACGCCGACGCGGAAGCTCTCATCAATACCACCCCTGTGGGCATGTGGCCCAACCTGGAGGGCCGGTGTGTCGATTTGGAACTTTTGCCTTCTGTAGTGGATGTGGTGGATGTAATCTACAACCCGGGCCGGACAAACCTGCTGCTTCAGGCGGAGGGATTGAGCAGAACGCATAAGCCTTGGAACTGGGAACGGGGAGATCCAACTCCCCGCTGTTTCCACTGGACAGGCGGGTTACCAATGCTGGTAGCTCAGGCCAAACGGGCAGAGGAGCTGTTCTTTGGCCAGCCCATCCCGGACAGTGAGACAGAGGCCCTTGTTGCAAAGCTTTGGCAGGATATGACAAACATTGTCCTCGTCGGAATGCCAGGGAGCGGCAAAACTACCGTTGGCCAGGCTCTTGCACAGTTGTCCGGCAAATCCTTTGTCGACTTGGATGACGGTATCGTCCGTAAAGCAGGCAAACCTATCCCGGAAATCATCTCCAACGACGGCGAAGGAGTATTCCGGAACCTGGAACATCAGGTTTTAATGGAAGCCTGTGCCAAGAGCGGACAGGTAATCGCCACTGGCGGCGGGGCCGTCCTCTGGTCGGAGAACCGGGAGGCTATGCGCCGTACCGGGCGGGTGTACTATCTCCGCCGCCATTTGGAGGAGTTACCCACCGAAGGCCGTCCGCTCTCCCAGGCAGGGAAGCTGGAGGAAATGTACCAGCTCCGGAATCCGCTGTACATAGCGGCGGCAGACTTCACGGTCACAAATGACAGCAGTCCGGAGGAAGCCGCTTCCGGCATTTGGAGGGATTTTTGTGGATAAAAAAATTCTGGTCCTCAATGGGCCAAATATGAATATGCTGGGCATCCGCCAGCCGGAGATTTACGGCAAGTCCACCTATGAGGATTTAAAGACCATGATTTCCGCTGAGGCAGAAAAGCTGGGCGTAACAGTCTCCTTCTTCCAGTCGAACCACGAGGGAGCTCTTGTGGACGCCATCCAGCAGGCATATTTTGACAAAATAGACGGCATCATCATCAACCCTGCTGCCTATACCCATACCAGCGTGGCGCTCTTGGACGCAGTAAAAGCCGTTGGCATCCCGACGGTAGAGGTCCATGTCTCTGACCCGGACACGCGGGAGGAGTTCCGGCATGTGTCCTACATCCGTGCCGCCTGCGTGGGAACCATCCGCGGCCATGGGCTGGCGGGTTATCTGGAAGCCCTGCGGCTTTTGGTGGAACGTGTAGATGGCTAACCACAAAACCTTTACGGCAAAGCAAAAGCCCCGGCTTTTAAGCCGGGGCTCTTTCTGTTCGGATTTGGACTGGATTAGATAACGTTCAGGGTCACATTGCTCCAATCCGTGGTTTCGAGCTTGGTGAAGTCGTTATCCACGGTGAAAGCGCCGCTCTTAACGGAAGCCAGCAGCTCTTCATACTCGGAGATGCTGTAGTTTTCCAGAGACCAAGTATCGGTGGGGAGGCCAACCGAGTCCTCCGCAGCGCCCAGGGAGGTGGGCACGCCGCCGATTTCATCCCAAGAACCGTCATAAACCTTGGTCACAGCCCACTGCACCGCGTCGGCAAGGCCCTTCATGGCAGAAGTCACAACTGCGTCAGACTCGCTGGACTGGTCCACGTCCACGCCAACCACATAGGCGTCATTAGCGGAAGCCGCCGCGGCGATGGACTGGAACATCGCGCCGCCGCAGGCAAAGATGATCTCCGTGCCGCTCTGGTACCAGCCGTTAGCCATGGTCTGGAGCTCGGGGGAAGCGGAGAAGCCAGCGCCGTACTGCCAGCTGTAGTTAATGCTGACATCCACGCCCAATTCGGCAGCCGCCGCATTGGCGCCCTGGACATAACCATAGCCATAACGGCAGCAGGCATCGTTGGTGCCGCCACCGCCGCCGGAGAAGCCCAACTTCGTGAAGCCTTCACGAACCACAGCATATCCAGCAAAATAGCCGCACTGCTCTTCCTTGAATGCAATCGGGGCAACGTTGGTGAGGTTGTTGCCGTCCGCGTCAGCAAGGGGGTAACCGTCGATGAAGATGAACTTTGTGTCAGGGAACTCAGCGGCAGCACGGGTCAGCGCACCTTCCTGCATGAAGCCAGCGCAGACCACGACGGCAGCGCCGGAATCCACGGCGGCTTTCATCGCGTCGTAACGGTCATCATCAGTAGCTTCGGTGGCGTTGGCGGGCTGATAATACTTATAGGACAGGCCGTTGGCGGCAGCATAGAGCTTCACGCCGTCGAAGGTGCCCTGGTTGAAGGATTTATCCTTCAGCTGGCCGACGTCGGTAACGAACGCAATCTCATAGGTGCCGTCGGCAGAAGTCATGGTGTCGTCGATGTCGTCCGCAGACAGCGCTCCAGACATCTGGGCGTCGTCCGCATCATTGCCGCCGCTGGGCTCCTGGTTCTCATCCTGCTGGGTGTCGCCGCCCTGCTGGGTGTCACCGCCGGTGTCGCCGCTGCCTCCGCCGCCGCAGGCGGCCAGGGAGAGCACCAGAATCATTGCCAGGATCAGTGCAAGAAACTTCTTCATGTGCATTATACCTTCCTTTCATATTGCGGCCCATGTTGGGCCTCGGTCCTGAGGACTGCCTCATTATATCAGCTTATCTCGCCAATTTCAACGGCAATTCCACAATTTTACGGTTTGTTTTCTATTCTTTCCCGTTTGAATACTCAGCGGGCCATCTCCACCGCAGTCTCCAAGGCAATCTCCATCATCTGTGTGAAGCTGGTCTGCCGGTCGGCAGGAGGCAGCTCTTCGCCGGTGACAAGGCTGTCAGAGATGGTGCAGATTGTCAGTGCGCGCTTCCCGGCTTCAGCGGCGTTGCAGTACAGCGCAGCAGATTCCATCTCCACCGCCAAAACGCCCATCTTGCCCCAGTCCAAGGAATTATACGTTTTGTTATAGAAGATATCAGAAGACAGCAGGTTGCCCACAGGTGGCTCCACGCCCAGGCGGCGGGCGACAGCCACGGCAGTTTCCAGCAGTTTAAAGTCGGCGATGGGAGCGAAGGTACCAGACATGCCGAACTGGTGGACGTAGTTGGAATCTGTGCAGGCGGCTTGGCCCATAACCACATCCCTTAGCTTCAGCTTGGGGGAAATGGCTCCGGCGCTGCCGATCCGCATGATGTTGTCCACGTCGTACATATGGAACAGCTCGTGGGAGTAAATGCCAATGCTGGGCATCCCCATGCCGGACGCCATAACAGAAACAGGCGTGCCCTTATAACTGCCGGTATAACCCTGGATGCCCCGGACGTTATTCACCAGCTTGGCGTCTTCCAGGAACGTCTCGGCAATAAATTTCGCCCGCAGTGGATCGCCGGGCATCAGAACGGTTTTCGCGAACGCGCCTTTCGCGGCTTCATTATGCGGTGTTCCCATATGCTCACTCCTTCATGGCCTTTACAGCCTTCACAACCCGGCTGGTGCCCAGCCTGGACGCACCCAGGTTGATAAAATCTTCCGCATCCTTCAGGTCGGCAATGCCTCCGGCGGCCTTGATCTTCACATCCGGACCAACATGCTTGGCAAACAACGCCACATCTTCCCGGGTGGCCCCGCCGCCGCCGAAGCCGGTAGAGGTCTTGATATAGTCCGCCCCAGAGGCTGTGACAATCTCACACATCTTGACCTTCTCCTCATCGGTGAGGAAGCAGGTCTCAATGATAACCTTCAGAAGCTTCCCCTTGCAGGCCTCCTTGATCGCCTTGATCTCTGCCAAAATGTCGTCCCAACGCTTGTCCTTTACCCAGCCCACGTTAATCACCATGTCCACCTCATCCGCACCGTTGTCCACCGCGTCGGAGGCCATGAAGCATTTTGCCGCTGTGGTGTCGTAACCGTTCGGGAAGCCGATCACTGTGCAAATGGGCAGCTTGCCCGCCGCGTACTCCGCCGCTTGCTTGACGTAACTGGCCGGAATGCACACGCTGGCACAGCCGTATTTTATGCCGTCGTCGCACAGGGCACGGATTTCCTCCCACGTAGCGGTCTGTGCCAAAAGCGTATGGTCGCATTTGCCAAGGATTTCTTTCAGTTCCATTTCAGCACTCTCCTTTATTTTTTGATTATCCAGCCGTTTCCTTCTCTTGCGCTGCTTTACAGGCACGGCACAGCCTGCGGGGTCTCTGGTCTGTATTGTACCAAACTTTTCCGCACCTGTCCAGTGCTGCCCTCTTGCAATGGATGGAAAAGCGTGCTAAAATAACGGCAACACTTCTAGTTTTGGAGGCTTCTACATGAAAAAGAGAATCACAGCAATGTTTTGTACTCTGCTTCTGCTGGTTATGACGCTGCCCGCTGTCTCCGCCTTGGAGGGTGAAGGCCGCCGTGCCGCAGACCTGCTGGCGGCGCTGGGCGTGATCAACGAAGCGGAAGATTACGCGCTCTCCGAGCCCGCTACCCGCAATCAAGCAGCTCTTGTGCTGGTCCGGCTGTCCGGGAAAGAGAATACCACCGGCAGCGCTTTGGAATACGCCGTGGATCAAAACTGGGTCACCGTTACCAGCAAGCTGGGCGAAGCCGTTGACGCGGACGAGTTCTACGCGTCCCTGTTCCGGATGCTGGGCTATACGGAATTCCCGGAGGAAACCGCCGCCACTTATGCGCGGCATATCGGCATGGCTTCCCAAGCCTACACAGGCAGCCTGACCAGGAGCGACCTGTTCCAGATCATCCAGGACGTTCTGACTTTCCCCGCCGCCGACGGTGTCAAGGTGATCCAGAAGCGGATCAACCAGGGCCTCTGTACCCAGGCGACTGCCAACGCCCTGGGCCTGTTTGACGAGGAACTCACTGCCCGGCAGATCGCCGACCGCTACACGTCCGCCGTCTTCTGCATCCGTTCCTACGAAACAGAAAAAGATTACAAGAATCAAAAGCCTACCGGAGAAGCCAGTGGCTTCTTCATCTCTGCCGATGGACTTGCCTTAACAAACCACCACGCCCTTGACGACGCCACTACCGCCACCGCTACCCTGGTGACCGGCGAGACTTATCCCATTGAGCGCGTCCTGTACTACGACGCCGGGATCGACATCGCCCTTGTCCGAGTTTCCCGCACAACGGTGGACGGCGTGGAAACCCCCGCTTTCGCTACCCTGGACCTGGCTGGCACGAAGGACCTCCGTCCCGGCGATGTGGTTTACACCTTGGGCAATCCCTTGGGCCTGGGCCTGGCTGTCAGCAGCGGCATCATCAGCGATGTCAACCGGGATGTTGAGAACTATGACCTGCCTATGGTCATGAACACCGCTGACATCTCCCATGGCAGCAGCGGCGGCGCGCTCCTGAATCTCTATGGCCGTGTAACTGGCGTTACCTCTGGTGCATATACTTATGGCAACAACATGTACCTCGCCGTTCCTGTGGACGTGGTCCTGGAGCTGGACTGGACTGTAGAGGGCCAGCCCCTAGCGGAAGCTACCGCCGAATATCTGGCATCTCTGGAAGAAAAATAAACCCAACGGTTTCGCAAAAAAAGCCCCTAAGGGGGCTTTTTTGCACAAGCCAAGCGGCCCAGCCTATTAGGAGGTTTTTATGCTGAAAGTTAACCGTTTGAAAAATTTATATGAAGGTCCTCTGCCGCCTATGGTTTTAACAGATTATGATGCGATGTCAAAGTTTTTGAGCAGCGGCGCTCAGCGCTGCAAGTCCTCTGGACGAAATTTTGACCTGTTCCTGGACTGGGCCATCCACGCGCTCTTGGCCAGCCTCACCTCGGACAGTGCTTCCCGAATTTTCCTTCCCAAAACGAAAACCGGCCCCTTTGAGATGGATGACCTGATCCCCATTTCCGGCCTTGTTCCTTCAGGAAAAAAGCGGATCCAATTGCAGGAAGTGAGCCTGATTGCCCCGGTTTGGAACAACAGCGATTTGGAATCGGCCCTGGAAGCCTTTTACGACAGCGGCTTTGCCGACGTCAAACTGGAACAATCCTTTGGCGGTGTGTACATCGAGGAACTGCGCTTGGCAATCATTGATTCGCCCGCGGATGTCAGCGTCCCCTACGTCCTGCGTACTTGGAACCGCGGCAGCGTAGAACTGGACTCTTTCAAACTCAAGGACCTGGAACCCCAACTCACCACCGACGGCGACAACTGGTATTACCAAGAGGATGGCGAAGAGATTAGCGAACCGGTTTTGGAGCCGCGCATGGCTGCACTGTATAATTGTGCCCTCCGCCGCTACAACAGCACGGTCTGAAAATAACAGCCCGGTACCCCCCAATAGGTACCGGGCTGTTGTTTTATCGATTAAAATTGGTCCGTGCACCAGACTCAGCGGCAGGCGGTTCGATGCCCTTCTCCCGTCCTGCTTCAATACACCGGAGCATCCAAACCATATTGCGCCCTAAATTCCGCATAGTCTGCAATCCTTCCTGATCCTGTGTAATCTGTTCCGGTCCTGGACCATGAACCATATTCCAATAAGTAGAGCTCACCAAAGGCGTTTGATAGTAGGTCAGGTACTTGTTCAGCACATCTAATGCAGCGGTGGTCCCAGCACGGCGAGCCACAACGACGGAAGCCATTGGCTTATGTTCAAAAGCGTCTCCACCGGCGTAAAACATCCGGTCCAAGGCCGCAATCAACCGGCCGCTGGGGCTGGAAAAATACACCGGCGAACCAATAACCAAGCCGTCTGCGGCCCGAATCTTGTCTAACCACTCATTGACAAAATCATTTGGAAAAACGACACACTTTCCCTTCCGGCCGCATTGGCCGCAGCCGATGCAGCCCGCTATTGGTTTGCCGCCCACATGGAGAATTTCTGTCTCAATGCCAGCTTCCTGGATGGGTTTCGCCACTTCTGCGAGAGCCAAGGCAGTGGTTCCATTTTTCCGGGAACTTCCGTTAATCATAACAACTTTCACTTAAAACAATCCTTTCTTTTTGTTGCCGTTTCTGCCACTTTTGTGCCATTATATAACATCCCTCCTAGAAAATCAACCAGAACACGGATTGCTTTCAAACCCAAGCTGTGATATACTGCACCTACTTTATGAGGAAAGGACACGTTTTTATGACCGAATTAGAACGTATGTTGTCCGGAAAACTATATTATCCTGGGGATGAAGCCCTTGTCAAAGCCCGCAGGAAAGCACAGACTCTCTGCTGGCAGTACAACCGGACGCACCCTGAAGCCTACGCGGAACGTACAGATATCCTAAAACAGCTCCTAGGCGCAATGGGGGAAAATTGTTACATCAAACCAACCTTTCAATGCGATTATGGTTCGAATATCTATCTGGGCGATCATTTTTATGCAAATTGTGACTGCGTGTTCCTGGATGTTGCCCCTATCACCATCGGCCGGGATGCCTACCTTGCTCCCCGGGTTTGCCTCTACACGGCCGGGCACCCTACCACACCGGAGGTTCGCAATGCCGACCTGGAATTCGGCCTGCCGATTACCATCGGTGACAGCGTGTGGATCGGCGGAAATGCTGTTATTCTTCCCGGCGTTACCATTGGTAGCGGCACGATCATCGCCGCAGGTTCTGTGGTTACGCGAGATATCCCCTCGAACGTGATTGCTGGGGGAAATCCCTGCAAGATCCTCCGTCCCCTTACTGACGCAGACCGTACCAAGTGGGAGGACCAGCGCCGTTTATATGAGGAATCCAGGCAGGCATAAGAATATGATGCAACAGCCCCATAGCCACTATTGTATCCAGCAATTCCCTTGCAGATTTAAATAAAAATCCCCCGGCGGCTTGGGAAACCGTCGGGGGATATAGTTACTTGTGGGGAACGTGCCAAATGTTATCTGCATATTCCGCGATGGAACGGTCCGCCGCAAAGATGCCGCTTCGGGCAATGTTGTGCAAGCTCATACGGTTCCACCGCATGGGGTCGGCGTAAGTCTCCACCATCCGGCGCTCCGCCTCGCAATAGGAAGCATAGTCCGCCAACAGCAGATACTCGTCCGCTGGGCTTCCACCCGCGCCCAGCAGCAACCGTTGGTACAGGTCGTCATAAGACACGCCGTCCCGGAAGCCGGACCGCAGCGCGTCCATCGCCCGCCGAAGGTCGGCATTATGGTTGTAGATGCGCTGGGGCACATAGCCTTCCCGCTTGAGGTTCTCCACTTCGTCCGCATGGAGGCCAAAGAGGAACATGTTCTCGTCGCCCAAAACCTCGTGCATCTCCACGTTGGCGCCGTCCAGGGTGCCGACGGTCAGGGCGCCGTTCATCATAAACTTCATGTTGCCCGTGCCGCTGGCCTCTTTGCCGGCGGTAGAAATCTGCTGGCTCACCTCGCTGGCGGGCATCAGCACCTCTGCCAGAGAGACGCGGTAGTTCTCCAGGAACACTACCTGCAATTTGTCCTTACAGATTGGGTCATGCTCGATCTGATCCGACAGAGAGTTGATCAGACGGATGATCCGCTTGGCGACTTCGTATCCCGGTGCAGCCTTTGCGCCGAAGAGGAATGTGTGGGGCTGCTGGATCACATTGGGATCATCCCGCAGCTTCTGGTAGATGGTAATGATATGCAGAACGTTCAGGAGCTGACGTTTGTACTCATGCAGGCGCTTGGATTGTACATCGAAGATGACATCCGGGTTCAGAACGACGCCCCGGCTCTTTTTCGCATGGGCCGCGAAAGCCACCTTGTTCTGATACTTGATCTCTGCCAACCGCCTCAAAACGCTCTCATCGTCCGCATAAGCATCCAGTTTCTGGAGGTTGGAAGCATCTGACAGATAGGCGTCGCCGCCGGTCAGATCTTTGAGGAGGCTGTCCAGGCCAGGGTTAATCTCGCTCAGCCAGCGGCGGTGATCGATACCATTAGTGACATTCTGGAACTTGTGCGGTTCCATCTGGTAGGCGTCCCGGAAGACGTCCTGCTTCAGAATATCCGAGTGCAGCGCGGACACGCCATTGACGGCCATGCCGCCTGCAATACACAAGTTTGCCATCCGGACCTCGCCGCCCCAGACGATGGCCATTTTCTCCGTTTTGGAGGGATCGTAGCGGTAATACTCCTCTACTTTCCGCTGCCAGCGGTCAGAAATTTCACGAATAATCTGCCAGATTCGGGGCAGGCGACGCTCCACCAAAGTTTGAGACCAGCGTTCCAACGCCTCCGCCAGGACCGTGTGGTTTGTGTACGCCACAGACTGTGTAGTGATGTTCCACGCCTCATCCCAGTCCATACCCGCATCGTCGATGAACACCCGCATCAGCTCGGGGATAACCAGGGTGGGGTGGGTATCGTTGATCTGGATCACATTTTTCTCGTGGAAGTTTTTCAGTGTGCCGTAAGTGTCCAAGTGCTTCGTACAGATAGACTGGATGGTAGCGGACACGAAGAAATACTGCTGCTTCAGCCGCAGGGACTTGCCCTCCGGATGGTTATCCTCGGGGTACAGCACCTTAGCGATTGCTTCTGCCATGGCTTTTTCCTCGGTGGCCTTCAGGTATTCGCCCCGGCCGAACAGACTCATGTCCAGCGGGGTCGTCGGCACTGCATCCCACAGCCGCAGGACGTTCACATGCTCCGTGTTATACCCAGCAATTTCCATGTCGTAGGGCACTGCCAGCACCGTGGTGGCATTTTCGTTAACCGTGTGCAGGTGGCCATCGTCCCAGAACTCTCGCAGCGTGCCGCCGAAGGACACCTGCTGCGCCTCAGCGGGCTTGGGGATCAGCCATGCCGCTCCCAGGTCTTTCCAGTGGTCCGGCAGCTCCACCTGCTGGCCTTCCACAATTTTTTGCTTGAACAAGCCCAGCTCGTAACAGATAGAATAGCCAGTAGCGGGGATATCCAGGGTGGTCATGGAGTCCAGGTAGCAGGCTGCCAGACGACCCAGGCCGCCGTTGCCCAGGGCGGCGTCAGGCTCAACCTCAAAAACGTCGCCCGCCTTGAATCCCAGCTGCTCCAGGGCTCCTTTCAGCTGAGGCAGAATCCCCAGGTTATAGGCATTTTTCATCAAGCTCCGGCCCATCAGAAATTCCATGGAAAGGTAATGGACCTGCTTCTTCTTCTGCACCCGGGTGCGCTTCCGGCTCTCCACTTCCCGCAGAGCCATCACGTCCCGCAGCACCAGTGCACTGGCGCGCATCACCTCCCCTTCGGTGGCCTCTTCAGGGGCCTTGCCGAAGTTCGTCATCAGTTTTGCCGTCAGGCTGTCTTTCAGGGTTTGTGTCGTAAATGGTGTCATGAATTCTCCTCACTCCGCCGGCGGGGGGTTGTTTCCCGGCGATTCATTTTTTGTTGCTCCCCTTTTTAGCGGACTTCTTTGCCGTTTTCGCCGCTTTTTTTGCAGTTTTCTTGGAGGTCTTTGGAGCCTTTTCCGTCTCCGGCACAATCTCCTCAGCAGCTTCCATCGCCGGCTTTTCTACAGCTTCCTCTGCTGGGACGGCGTTCTCAACGGGAACCTCAGCCGCAGGAGTTTCTACCGTTGCTTCTGCCGCCGGGGCCTCTACCGCAGGGGGGGCTGCCGCCGGAACCTCTGCTGCTGGAATTTCTACAGGCGCTTCTGCCGCCGCTGCTTCCACGGGGACTTCTGCCGCAGCCGTTTCTGCCGTTGCTTCTTCTGCGGGAGCAGGTTCCGCAGGAACCTCTTCAACTGGAGTTGGAGCCTCAGCCGGTGCTTCCGCAGCGCGGACGGCGCTCTCGCCGTTCGAAACAGGCCATTCCTGACCGGTAATGTTTGCGTAAATGCGCAGGTATTCACGCGCACTCCGCGCCCAGCTGAAATCGCATTCCATAGCACGCTGACGCAGACGGGCGAATGCATCGGGATAATCTTTGTACAGGTATACAGCTTCCCGGATAACATAAAGCATATCGCCGCTGGAATAGTGGGCGAAGGTGAAGCCAGTACCCGTGTCAGAAATGGCATCGCGGGGCTGCACAGTATCCTTCAGACCGCCGGTCTCCCGTACAATTGGTACAGCACCATAGCGCATGGCGATCATCTGGCTCAGGCCGCAGGGCTCGCTCTTAGAGGGCATGAGGAACAGATCCGCACCGCCGTAAATGGCCATGGACAGGTCCTCATTATAGTCCAGCTGTACCGACATACGGCCCGGATATTGCTGGGAGGCCCAACGGAAGAAGTCCTCATATTTCTGATCGCCTTTGCCCAGAATCACCATCTGCACAGGGAGGTCCATAATATCATGCAGCACTTCACAAATCAAGTCCAAGCCTTTGTGGGACACCAGACGGCTGACCATTGCCAGAATTGGGGTATGAGGCTCCTCCCGCAGGCCAACCAGCTTTTGCAGCGCCGCCTTGTCGGTTGTCTTGCCAGCCATGTCTTCCACAGAGAAGTTCGCCGCGATACGGGGGTCCGTGCGGGGGTCATACAGTTTCATGTCGATCCCGTTCAGCACACCGCTGAGCTTATCGGAACACCGTTGCAGGATGCTCTCCATATGGTGCGCAAAATAGGGCATCTTCAGCTCGCTTGCATAGGTTGGCGAGACGGCGTTCACCGCGTCGGCGCAGAGGATCGCGCCCTTGAGAAGGTTCAGGTCGCCGTCCATCAGCAAAGTACCGTCCTTCACCCAGCCCGCGTCCAGGCCGAACAGTTCGCCCAAAACATAGGGGTTATACCGGCCCTGGTATTCGATATTATGGATCGTCAGCACAGTCTTGATGGAACGGTAACGGTCTTCCCGCACGCCGTCATCCTTCAGATAGACCGGCACCAGGGCGGACTGCCAATCGTTGTAGTGTACCACATCCGGCCAGAATTTCATACGGTCCAGCATCTTAACCACAGCACGGGAAAAATAGCCGAACCGTTCGCCGTCGTCCAAATGGCCATACAGTTCCCAGCGGGCAAAATATTGTTCATTATCCAGGAAATACCAAGTTACGCCATCCCGTTCTAAGGAGAACAAGCCGCAGTATATGTGCCTCCAGCCCAGGTCCACATAATCGTAGCACTCGAAGTACAGCTGGTCGCCGAACTTCTCCTTCACCTTCTGGTATAAAGGCAAAACCACAGCGACTTCCGCGCCCTGCTTTGCCAGGGACGGAGGCAGCGAACCCGCCACATCGGCCAAACCGCCGGTTTTACAGAAAGGCACTGCCTCGCTGGTAACATATAGAATCTTCATAAGCTACTCCTTCTCTTCCATAAGAAAACATTTTCCGCCCTCCCGTTTCCGGCAGGGCCTTCCGCCGGGATAGCCGGCACTTGTTCAAGTTTATAGAATACCAGATTTTCCGCAAAACGTCAACTCCTCCCGTTCCATCCACAAAATGGAATTCTCTTTTGGGAGGCTTTGACAGAGGTATAACAGCCGGTCTATGCAGGACTATACGCCCCTGCTTTCAATCCCTTCCTGTTCCGCCCGGAAGGCAGCGGCCAGCCCGCTTTCGCCGCACTGCTCACAAAGAGCGATTTCCGAATCCAAAACCTTCCGCATCTCCAGCCCGCTGAGGAAATCGGTAAACCGCTCCCCTGCCTGAAGGCCCTCAAGAAAGTGGATTTCCCGGCAGTACCGGCCATCCGCACACTCATACCAGACCCGCGTCTCAAGCGGGCCAAAGCATATATGCTGTACAACAGCCCGCCTTCCATCTGCATCATGCTCGGTTCTTGGAGCCTCATGCAGCCAAGAGCCAACCTGAAATCCCATGATATCCCACTCCATCCGTATGTTATGAAGCCGCTATGGATTTCCCGCCGGCACAAAGGGAAAAAGGGGGACGGTCGCCCCCTTTTCCTCACACACGACTGCCTTTTGCCAAAACAATGGGGTAAGTGGAATGACCCATGAGCGTCCGGTCCGGGAGAATCTCCACCCTCTTGTCCGTAATCACATAAGAGAGCTGCGCGTTGCGCCGCACAGTAGTGCCTTTGAAGAGCACGCAGTTGCGCACCACTGCACCTGCCTCTACCACGACGCCTGTACAGAGGATGGAGTTTTCCACCACACCTTCGATAATACAGCCGTCGGCCATCATGGAGTTCACGCAGCGTCCGTTCGCGCCCACATAGGACGGCGTACGGTCCGTGCCCTTGGCCCGGATGGGGCGTTCCGACGTAAACAGTTCTTTGCGGATGGCCGGGGTTAGCAGCTGCATACTGCGGTCATAGTACTCCTGCACCGAGCGGATCTGCGCGGCAAAGCCATTCCAGATGTAACTGCCCAGGTGGAGACTGTCTTTCTTTGCCAGGAGCACATCCCGCCTCCAGCTGAACTGGTCCTTCGCATTGCACTCATCTACCAGGTTTTTCAAGAGCTTCGTAGAGACGACATAGACTTCCAGGCCACGATAGCCTCGGGGCGTATTCAGGTTATAGAGCACCTGAGTGATACGGCCCTCCGCGTTCTTCTCGAAGTAGGTACCATTTTGGGTGGCGAAGCTGTCGTTGCCGCAGACTACAGTAATGTCCGCACCGGACTTCAGGTGGCTATCAAAGATGTCCGCCAGAGGCAGGTTAGCAACCAGATCGCCCTCCATCATAACCACATAGTCCTGACGGATGGTTTCCAGATAGCTGCGCACATTTGCCAGGGCTTCGATCTTGCCCCGGAAGGGCATAACGCCCCAGTTCTGCTGATAATTGAAAGGCGGTAGCAGCCGCAGGCCGCCGCGCTTGCGGGAGAGGTCCCAATCCTTGCCGGTGCCCAGGTGGTCCAGCAGGCTCTGGTACTGGCCGTGTAGCACAATGCCCACGTCGGTGGTTCCGGCGTTGACAAGGTTGGAGAGGCTGAAATCTACCGTCCGGAAACGGCAGCCAAACGGCATTGAGGACGCGGAACGGATCTCGCCCAGTTCCCGCAGGTCGTTGCGCCGTTCATAGGAAAAGATGATACCATGCAGTCCATTCATTTCTTGGACACCTCCTCACCGTTGCGGTCCAGCATGATGCCAGGCGCAACGTTCTTACCTTCCGGCACAATGCACTGAGGGGCCAGTACCGTCAGGCCCCAGCCGTCGGGATAATCTTCCGGCTTGCCTCCCACATGGCAGCCCGGACCGATGTGGCAGTCCTCACCCAGGATGGCATATTCCACCACGGCTCCAGGAGCAACCTTCGCGCCGGGCAGCAGGACCGAATAGCTAACGCGTGCGCCTGCCGCTACGTCCACGTTGGGGGACAGGACAGAGTTCTCCACGATACCCTCCAAATCGCTGCCGCGGTTGAAAGCGCTGTGGGTCACAACGGACTCAGGCCCCAGGTAGACCGCCGCCGCGTTGACAGAACGGGCGTAGATCGGCCAGGATTTGTCGTGCAGGTCCAGACCGCTTTCGGGGGACAGCATATCCATATTGGCGTCCCACAGGGACTCCAAGGTACCTACGTCTTTCCAGTAACCCGCGAAGCGGTAAGCAGCCATTTTTTCTTTATTCCTCAGCATAGCGGGGATGACGTTCTTACCAAAGTCGTTTTCAGAGTTGGGGTCGTTCTCGTCGTCGATCAGATACTTCCGCAGCACCGGCCAGGAGAACACGTAGATGCCCATAGAGGCCAGATTGCTCTTGGGTTCCTTCGGCTTCTCTGCGAACTCGGTGATCATATCCTCACCATCGACGCTCATGATGCCGAACCGCGGAGCCTCGTCCCAAGGCACTTCCATCACGGAGATGGTGCAGGCGGCGTTGGTTTCCTTATGCCGTGCAAGCATCTTGCCATAATTCATTTTATAAATATGGTCGCCAGAGAGGATCACCACATAGTCCGGATCATACAGATCCACAAAACCCTTATTTTGGTAAATGGCGTTAGCGGTACCTTTATACCAGCTGGCGCCCTCGCTGCTCTGGTAAGGCGGGAGGATGTGTACGCCGCCGTCGCTGCCGTCCAAATCCCAGGGCTGGCCGCTGCCGATGTAGCTGTTCAGCTCCAGAGGGCGGTACTGGGTGAGGACGCCGACCGTATCAATGCCGGAATTGGTGCAGTTGGAGAGGGGAAAATCAATGATGCGGTACTTGCCGCCGAAGGGTACGGCGGGCTTTGCCATGTCGCCCGTAAGGACATACAGGCGGCTGCCCTGTCCTCCGGCCAGCAGCATGGCAACACATTCTTTTTTCATGTCTTGTCCAGCTCCTTTTTCAACTGTTTTTTCGCTCTGGGCTTTCTGGGGGCCTTGACCGCCTCCACCAGTGTTTTGGCAGAGGATTTTGCCGTTTCACCAGCCGCCTTGGCCGCCTTGGGAACTTTTACTACCGCCTTAGCCTTGACGGCCTTGGCCTTGGGAAATTTGCCTTCGCCCCGCAGAAACACTGCGCCGAAAGCCGGGATCTTGATCGCAGCCGAGTGCTCTTTGCCGTGGGATTCGATGGCCTCCACCAACACAGGTTCCTTGTCGCCAAAACCGTCGCCGCCGTATGCCGGGTCGTCGGTGTTGAACACGGGGGTATATTGCCGCCGGGCGGGGACGCCCAAACGATAGTCCTCATAAGTATTGGGCGAGAAATTGATTGCGCACAGCAGCTCGCGGCCCTTTTTGTCCTTTCGGAGGAAAACGACCACGTTATTATGGTTATCATCTACCACCAGCCACTCAAAGCCCTCCCAGCTGAAATCGATCTCCCACAGAGCGGATTCCCTCTTGTAGAAAGCATTGATTTCTTTGAAGAACTTATGGATCTGCTGATTTTCCTCTTTTTCCAGTAAATACCAATCCAACTGTTCTTTATCATTCCACTCGTGCCACTGGCCCAGCTCTGCGCCCATGAACAGCAGCTTCTTGCCAGGATGGGCCAGCAGGTAAGCGTAGAAGCCCCGGGTACTGCGCAGCTGGTTTGTATAGTCGCCAGGCATCTTGCCCACAACCGAGCCTTTCATGTGGACGACCTCGTCATGGGAAATCGGCAGCACAAAATTCTCGGAGAAAGCATACATCATGGAGAAAGTGATATCCTTGTGGTGGTCCTGCCGGAACCAGGGATCCATCTTCAAATAGTGGCACATATCGTTCATCCAGCCCATGTTCCACTTGAGGTTGAACCCCAGGCCGCCGATGTCCGTCGGACGGCTGACCATCGGCCACGCGGTGGATTCCTCCGCAATCATCATCACGCTGGGGTTGACGCTGAACGCCATGGCGTTCAGCTCCCGGAGGAAATCGATGGCCTCCAGATTCTCATGTCCGCCGTACTTGTTGGGCGTCCATGCGCCGCCCTGGCGGTCGTAATCCAGATAGAGCATCGAAGCAACGGCATCTACGCGCAGGCCGTCGACATGGCACTCCTCCAGCCAGAAGCGGGCGGAGGAGAAGAGAAAACTCTTGACCTCAGGCCGGCCGTAGTCGAAGACCCGCGTACCCCAGCTGGCATGTTCCCACTTGTTGGGATCGCTGTACTCGTAGCAGCAGCCGCCGTCGAACTGGTAGAGGCCATGGGCGTCTTTGCAGAAATGGGAGGGCACCCAGTCCAAGATTACAGCAATGCCGTTCTTATGCATATGGTTCACGAACCACATGAAATCCTTCGGTGTCCCGTAGCGGGAGGTAGCTGCAAAATAACCGGTACACTGATAGCCCCAGGAGCCATCGAAGGGGTGCTCCAGCACTGGCATCAGCTCAATGGCGGTATAACCCATTTCCTTGACATAAGCCGCCAGCTCTTTCGCCAGGTCCTTATAGTCATAGAAATCGCCGTTCTCCCGTTTTTTCCAAGAGCCGAGGTGGACCTCATAAATATTCAGAGGAGACTCATAAACAGGGTGTTTTGCCTGCCGTTCCTGGAAGGCCTTGTCGGTCCAGCGGAAGCCCTCAATCTCATAGAGCTTGCTGGCGGTAGCGGGGCGGGTCTCGGCATGGAAGCCATAGGGGTCCGCTTTCAGGTGGACCGCCCCATCCGCGCCGGTGACAGCGTATTTATACGCCTCATATTCCTTCAGTCCAGGAATAAAACCCACCCAGATCTCACCCGTTCGGGTGAGGCGGTTGGTGCTCTGGTCCCACCCGTTGAAATCGCCTACGACGGCGACCGCCTGGGCATGGGGGGCCCAGACGCGGAACGTCCAGCCCTTCACGCCGCTCTTTTCCGCCGGGTGTGCGCCGAACCAGCGCCAGCCGTCGGTCAGGGCTCCAGTGTGGAACTGTTGGGCTGGATCGATTTTTGTTTTTGCCATTGTAACCTCCGTGCAGAACCTGACGCCAGCGGGGGCTGCTGGTTGCAAGCGTCACGGCTGCCGCTTTTTACGACGAAGCGGCCCGCCGTTTTCTGAGCGTCTCTCTAGACGCCCCGCCCATCCGCGCTTCCGAAACCTCGCGGCGGGCATTCCTGGTTTTTCCACTGGTTATTCCCTGCTATTATACTTCTTCTGGAAATTATCGTCAAGGATAGGAGTGTCGAAAAAACGGTTTGCTTTTAGTGTATTTCCCCAAAAAAACAAGGATTTATACCACGCTTCTTGTCCTATTTTGTCGAATATGTGCAAAGAATTCCAGGATTTTTCTCCAATTTTGCCAAGACTTTCACGAAGACGCAGCAGTTTTTTCAAAATCCGGCTTGATTTTGCCTTGCGGCCTTGCTAAAATGAGCCGTCCGGCATCTGGAATTGGAAGGGAGATCGTGCCTTGCATTTGTTGACAGATATCACGCTAAACGGCTTTCCCCTTTGGGTTGTGGCGCTGCTGTGTGTGGGGGTATTCTTTGCCTCTTTTATGGACGCCATTGCCGGAGGGGGCGGCATCATCTCGGTGCCAAGCCACCTGATCGCATTCGGAAACCTGCCCACACCTTACGCACTGGGAACAAACAAGGTTTCCGCCGCAATCGGCACGGTGTTCTCTACCGTCCGGTTCATCCAAAACGGCTATGTAAACTGGCGGCTGTTCGCCCCGGCGATTTTTATTGCCCTGGCTGGTTCCGCAGGCGGGACCTGGCTGCAGCACAGGACACCGGATATTGTATTAAAGTACCTTCTGCTGGTGGTTCTTCCAGTTGTAGCCTGCATTACCCTGCGCACTCGGGCGTGGCCCGACGAACCGGGGGAAATCGACCCCAAAAAGCAGACAGCCATCGTCTGGGCAGCGGCGCTGGTCATTGGCGCTTACGATGGTTATTATGGTCCAGGGACGGGCACCTTTTTAATGATCATCTTTATCCGCCTTGCAAAAATGGACACCCGTCATGCTGCCGGCGGCGTAAAAATCATCAACCTCTCCTCCAATGTCGGCAGTCTTGTTACCCAGCTGGCCTCCGGCTATGTCTACCTCGGCATAGGGCTAACCGCCGCGGTCGCTTCCATTGCCGGGCATTATATCGGCGCAGGCCTCGCGATCAAAAACGGCAGCCGGATTGTCCGCCCCGCCGTCGTTGTTGTATTGATTCTTTTAACCATTAAGGTCGTAAGCGAGCTGCTGTTCCCAAGCTTCTGGGCATAAGCCCAGGTGAAATTTTTCCGGTTGAAGCGCATGGACGTTTGAAGATATTATCCAAATCAAAATTTAGTATATGGAGAGCGAGAGAATGTTATGAAAAAAACCATCGGCATTTTAGGCGGCATGGGCCCTCTGGCCACGGCGGATCTCTACCGCAAATTAGTCACACTCACGGACGCCGCCAGCGACAACGGACACATCCGTGTTTACATCGACAGCAACGCTGCGATCCCTGACCGCACCGCCGCCATCCTGTCCGGCGGTCCCGACCCGCTGCCTGCCATGACAGATTCCCTTCGGAAGCTGGAAGCTTGCGGCGCGGACTGCATCATCATGCCCTGTAATACCGCCCATTATTTCCTTCCCAAACTGCAAGCGTTGACGGAAACGCCGTTCCTCAGTATGCTGGAAGCCGCCGCAAAAGCATGCCGCCTCCGTTACCCAGGGAAAACCGCCGCCATCTGGGGCACCAAAGGTACCCTGGCCTCCGGTCTTTATCAAAAAGCCTTGGAAGCGGAAGACGTGCCTTACCTGGTCCCGAACGAGGTGGAGCAGGATGCGTTAATGCGCGTCATCTACCAGGGTGTAAAAGCAGGCGCACCGCCGGAGGCGTACCGGACAGACTACCTCTCCGTTCTGGACGCCATGAAGGCACAAGGCGCGGACTATTACATCCTTGGCTGTACGGAGCTGCCCCTTGCAGCCCAGCTCTTAGCGTCGGACGCCCCTGCCGTTGATCCGACGGAGGAATTAGCAAAAGCTTCCATTCGCTTCTGTGGCTATGCTGTGAAAGAAGCGTAATCCAAAACGCCGGTCAAGCTTTGTGCCTGGCCGGCGTCGTTTTCTTTCTTCACAATTTCTTAACAAAAGACTTTACAAATCAAGAGTAATTTGGTATAATATCACCAATCCAGAAAGGAACTGTCGGAATCATTTTGTAATAATCGTAAAAACTCTCGAGAACCCCCCGTTTCTGACCGTTCCAAACTTTCTTTTTGAGGTGATGAAATGAAGAAACTGAGTTTACCCGTACAAATCCTGATCGCCCTTGCTTTAGGCATCGTCGTGGGCCTGATTTGCTTTTTCACTGGCATGGCTGACTTTACCGCCAGCTACTTAAAGCCCTTCGGTGACATCTTCGTCAACCTCCTGAAGTTCATTGTCGTCCCAGTGGTGCTCCTCTCTATGATTGACGGCATCATTTCCATGGGCGACATGAAAAAGGTTGGCGCTGTCGGCTGGAAGACGGTGGCCTATTTCCTCTGCACCACTGCCATTGCCTGCATCATCGGCCTCGTATTTGCCAACGTTTTCAACAGTATGCATTTGTTCCCCACCCTCGCTCTGGATGAGGGTGCAGTATGGGACAAAGCAACTTCCGCCAACTTTATGGATACCCTGGTTAGCATTTTCCCATCCAATATGTGGTCGTCCTTCAGTTCGGCGAATATGCTGCAAGTAATCGTAATTGCCCTGTTCTTTGGCGGCGGCATTCTGGCCGCGGGCGAGAAGGGCAAGCTTTGCAAAGACATTGTAAGCTCCTTCTACGCAGTAATTGAGCAGGTTATGACCTTTATCATCAGCCTGTCCCCCATTGGCGTTTTTACCATGATGGCTTGGGTGGTTGCGACCCAGGGTGCGAATATTCTTGGATCTCTGGTGCTGGTTCTGCTGTGCGCCTATCTGGGCTACATTGTCCATGCTATTTTGGTCTACTCCATGTCGGCAAAAATATTTGCGGGCATGAGTCCTGTCCGCTTCTTCAAAGGTGCGTTCGCCGCTATGATGTTCGCGTTTACCTCCACTTCTTCCGCCGCCACGCTGCCGGTTTCCAAAGAGTGTGCAGATGAGTTGGGTGCGGACAGTGAGATTTCCGCTTTTGTGCTGCCTCTTGGCTCCACCATCAATATGGATGGTACCGCTATTTACCAGTGTGTTGCGACGATTTTCCTGGCGTCCTGCGCGGGTGTGCAGCTGAGCATTGGACAGATGGTAACGATTGTTGTCACGGCGACGCTGGCGTCCATTGGTACGGCGGGCGTCTCTGGTGCAGGCATGATCATGCTGGCGATGGTCCTGACGGCGATGGGTATTGACGTCAATCTGATCATGATTATCTACGGCATTGACCGGCTCTTTGATATGGGCCGCACCTGCCTGAACGTTGCAGGCGACATCTCCTGCTCCATCTGCGTCTCCCACTGGGAAGGAAAAGCTCACAAGTAAAATCATCCATTGCTTCCCAGCAATGCGGGGCGCACCTGCGGTGGGCGCGCCTCGCGGCGCGGAGCGTTGGATTCAGCCATTCCCATGGCTGGAAGGTTTGAACCCCCATTTCTCTTTTCTCTCGCCAGAGAAAAGAGAAACGGGCCGTTCACGGTCCAAAGAGAAAAGAGCGCTGTGAGGTGCGGTGCCAATTGCTGGATTGTACCATTCAACACGAGAAGACCACACTGACTTGACCCTGCGTCTACCGCCGCTGTCGCTCTGCGGTGCCCGCTGAGGATGGTACTTCTACCACCTTGTTCGTTCTGACGATAGATGCAGCGAACTGCCAGATTGTAAAACGTTAGACGAACCGTCCCCCAACGGCCCCGCAGCAGCGACAGCGGAAGGAGAGGCACGCCAAATCTGTGTGGTCTTCTTCGTTTTCGATGGTAGGCACTATAAAGATTCCACCGGACTTGAGACGCCCCGCGGGGCGTCTTTTTCTCTTTTGGACCGTGAACAGCCCGTTTTCTCTTTTTCTTCGCCAAGAAAAAGAGAAAATGGGGGGTTCAAACCCACCAGCTATGCAATGGCTGAAAGTTTTTCGCAAATTTTTTCAAAAACTTTGAGATATTTTCCTTTTCAAAAGGATATTGGAGAGTAGAAGGGCCCTTCTACTTGAGTGAGAGCGAGGTGAGATGCGTTGACGGATGAACAGTTCCAGAGAATTGTGGAACAGTACGGCGATACCATCTTTCGCTTGGCCTACAGCTACCTGAAAAACCGCGCCGACGCGGAAGACGTTATGCAGGAAACCCTGCTTAAACGCTGTCTGGAATCAAAACCGTTCGCTTCCCCAGAGCACGAAAAACATTGGCTGCTGCGTGTGGCCTCCAACGAATGTAAACACATCCTCCGTTCCCCCTGGCGGCGACGGACCAACCCTTTGGAGGACACCAGCGAAATTGCTGTCTTCGACGAACCAGCACAATCCGAACTGTTCTGCCATGTGATGTCCCTGCCGCCAAAATACCGGGCTGCCATCTACCTGCATTACTACGAAGGCTACCCCGTACAGGACATCGCGGAACTGATGCATTCGAAACCATCCACCGTCCAAACCTGGCTCATGCGGGCCAGGGGACGACTGCTGACAAAACTACAGGAGGCTGAGAGCCAATGATGAACGAAAAACTCTACCGCGAAACCTTTTCCCGGCTGTGCGCCTCCGACAAGGCCAAAAAGGAGGTCCTTATGAAAATGCAGGAACAAACCAAGAAAAAACGTCTGCCGAAACTTCTGCGGACGGCCGCTATCGCCGCGATCCTGACCGTGGTCCTGGCTGTGACCGCCGACGCGGCCAGCGGGGGAAATCTGCTGGACGGATTGCTCTTCACAATTGTTTCCTCTGACGGCATTCACGAAACTTGGGTGGACGAGGACGGCAACGAGTTCAACGTCATCAGCATCGGCGGAGGTACCGAAATCCAAGACGGCCGCGTAATCCTCAAAGCTATGGGCGAGGAAGAAGACATCACCGACACCTTGGAAGCGGAAGGCATCTTCACAAAAACCTATGACGCAGAAGGCATGGAAGTCGTCATCACCGTTACGGGCACCGTGGAGGACCATACCGTGGAAATCGTAACGCCGGAGGTTACGATCTCTCCGGCAACCCCGGCAGTTCAGTATTCATCTTCCTCGTATCAAGTTCCCTCGGAAAACAGCGACGATCAAGTAGGACTGACCTTCATCTCGGAAAATACGGACGATTGCACCGGACAATAAAAACAGGGGGGAACTCTGAGAGAGTCCCCCCTGTTTTCATCTGTTATAGCTTATTCTTCCGGAAGAGGTTTTTCTTCCCGGATCTCCACTGGCAGGCCGTTGACCTCTACACCTTCGTCCGCAGGAATCAGCAGGTACTTTCTCCCATCAATCACCCGGTCAATCACTGCATAACTGCATTCTGGCTCCATAATGATTGTCACCTCTTCGGTTTTGATCTCGTACTTCTTGCTGTCGATCAGATTCAGCGGATTCATCACTGCGCCGCTGCCGAACAGCTCGCTGCACTTCTCCTGGAACGTGGTAACCTGCTCCTCTGGGACGCCGCAGCCCCGCAGCACCTTTCCCAGTTCCTGGCTGGTAACTTCTAACGCGTCGGATTCCTTACTTGCCTGATGCTCCTCAATTTTGGACCGCAGCTCCTCATGCAGCGTCCAGGCCACATCCAGGCTGCAAGCGCCCTCCAGCGCGTCGCACAGGGCCGTCTGGAAAGCTTCCTTCTGCTCCACGGCGGTCATTGGCGGTTCCATCTTAAACAGCGCTTCAATCACCTCATGATGCAGCGCCTCCGGCTTGCGGGCGTAGAACAGCGCATTGTAGATGTTTGCCGTCCGGTCGTCGAAGGCTGGGAACAAGAAACCCAATTCCGGCGTGGAAACAATCTGCCCGGCAGTACAGTTGTGAAAGCCGTTGTCGCCAGGGAAATAACCCAGCTCCTGCTTGCCGTCCTTCACAGGGCAGATACTGCATACAATGTACGAAAACACCGTTTCGGAGTCCTCTGCCGCACCGTCTTTTGTCCGGCGGGGCACGTCGTAAGCGTCGTGGGCCAGGAGGATCAGGTAGTTGCCGCCATCCATGTCCAGGGAGTCAATGACCTTCTGGTAGAATTCGTTCCGGACTTCCCCGTTCTTCAGCTCGGAATCCCGGAGGGCCATCAGCAGACGGTGCTCATCGCTGTCCATCACTTGCTCGTTAGTGAAAGTGATGTCAATCAAATTCCGCCCCAGGCCGCCGGACAGAGATTTTTTCAGGAGGCTCAGATATTTCTCCGCCTCTTCCTGGGGCATACCGCCCAAAGATTCGTCCAGATAGGAAACCACATTCCGGTTTCCATTGACGTAGCAGCCATAGATGCGGCTCACAGCGCTTTTTTCAGGCCGGAAGCGGCGGCGAAGCTCGCCTAATTCTTTTAAATTCATATGTACCTCGCTTTTTGTCAAACAGAATAACGATTTTATTTTACCGGAAATTTTCCTAAAAAGCAATCCTAAATTTACCGCAAAATCTGCGCTTCTTTGAAACCCTTGCACATAATCCCAGAATCCGCCGCATAAGATGGAGCAACAAGAGGCGGGGAGTGAAGGTGTTTTGAAGGGAAACATGGAGGAGCGGGCGGAGCGCCTGGCTCTCTATATCATAGAGAATCGGACCACGGTCCGCGCCGCCGCGCAGAAATTCGGGATCAGCAAAAGTACGGTACATAAAGACATCTCCGAGCGGCTGCCATTGTTCAACCGCCCGTTGTATCTGCAAGTCAAGGAAGTGCTGGACGTGAACAAAGCCCAGCGGCATATCCGGGGCGGCATTGCCACCCGCAAAAAATACCGTGGCGGCTGACGCCGTCTAAGGAGGACGCTATGGCAAACCGAAGCTATGGCAGGGGCCGTCAGGCCCGGCCTGAACGCAAAACCGTATCCCGGTCAGGTGTGCCATCCTACCGGGAGCCGGAGGTCCGCCGCTGGCCCCATCCGGTCACGCCGGCGGCGGAACCCCAGACGGCGCAGACTCAGGACCCGGCCCTGCATTACATCCGCTGTGCCCTATCGTATCAAAACCAGCTTTTGGCAGACATCAAGGCGCTTTTGGAACAACTTGCGGCGGACCGGGCCTCCGGGGAGGAAAAATAGCGGCACACGCCGCTATTTTTTCTTTCTATTCATTTTTTCCCTCTTGTCTTTTTCGCGGACGGGCTTTATAATAGAAATAATTTTGTACCTTTCGCAGAAAACAGAAATTTGTAAGAAAGCGCCCCTTATGCGCACGGAGGTTTCCCATGTCAAGAGCCCGCCGGCTGAAACGCCGCAAACGCCGCAGCCGTCTCTGGATCGTGCTGCTGACCTTTTTGGTAATCCTTGCCGCCGGTTATGCCGGCTTCCACGCCGTTGTCCGGCCCCCTGACCAAAAGGACGGCGGCAGGCCCGATGTTGCACAGACTCAAGGCCCCCTTCCCGCAGAGAACCTGACCGATGAGGAAGCAGATGCTTTCCGCTCCCACTACGAACGGAAGGATGCTTTCTATACAATCCTCGTCTCGGGCACCGACGGCGGGGGCGGCAACAGCGACACCAACATCCTTCTTGCTGTAGACGCCGCCAACAGTTCCATCTACGGCGTCAGCATTCCCCGGGACACTAAGGCCAATATCAACGGGAAAAACCACAAAATCAACGCCGCGTTTGCCCTTGGCGGCATGGAGCTGCTGGCCGACGTCGTGGCCGAGCAGCTGGGCATTCCTGTGGATTACACCGTTTCCGTGGATTTGCAGGGATTCCGCGCTTTGGTGGATGCGGTCGGCGGCGTGGACTTCTACATCCCAGTCAATATGAACTATGACGACCCCATCCAAAACCTGTCCATCCATTTCTCCAAAGGGATGCGCCACCTTACTGGCGCAGAGGCCCTCAAGGTCGTCCGCTTCCGCCACAACAACGACGGCACCGGTTACGGCGGCAGCGAAGACATCGGTCGAATGCAAACCCAGCAGGATTTTCTCAAAGCCGTCGCTAAGCAGGTCCTTACCCCTTCCAGCCTCACAAAGCTGGACGATTTCGTCAAGATTTTCCAGAAGTACGTGAAAACCGACCTCAGCCTCGGCAACCTCGCCTGGCTGGGCACCGAAGCCGTCTCCATCGGCGTGGACGGCATTGAGTTCTCTACCCTTCCAGGCGATTGGAAATCTCCCTACATATACCTAAACAAGGAAGAAGTCCTCAGCGTTGTCAACCAATACCTGAACCCTTATGTGGAAGACCGCCTCCCAGAGGATATGAACATCCCCGGCTGATCCCGGAAAGGAGCTCTCATGAAGAAAAGGTTCCCCGCACTTTTGCTGGCTTTGTGCCTGTTGCTGACTGTCCCTGCACACGCTGCCACGGACAGCACGGATAACTTTACCCGTCAAAAAACCTATACTGGCCAGTTCTCCGATCTCTCCACCGGTTCAACCTTCTATGATAACGTCGCTGCGCTTTATGAATATGGCCTTTCCAATGGTAAGGCTAACGGTACATACGGCCTGGATGATTCTATGACAGTCGGGCAGGTTGTGATCTTCGCCGCCCGCATCCGCAGCCTCTACCGTACCGGAAACGCGGAAACCGGCCCCGCCGCTTACTCTGGAACGTCCACAGCGGTGCCATACCTGCGTTATTTACAAGCGGAGGGCGTTTTAGGCGTTGAGCTGGATAACCAACTTACCCTCACCGCCACGCGGGCCCAGGTGGCCCACGTCCTTGCCCAGACCCTGCCGGAAACAGCCCTTCCTTCCGTCCATGACAGCCTGATTACCCAAGCTTACGCCAGCGGCCGTTTTATCCCAGATGTGGACGAGCAAACGCCCTATTATCAAGACATCCTTGCCCTCTACCGGAAGGGTATCTCCATCGGCAGCACGGCAAACGGCGCATTCTTCCCCAACAACCCCATTACACGTGGAGCCGCGGCGGCTATGCTTACCCGCATGGTAGATTCTTCTCTGCGCGTAACGCCCCAGTGGGATTTGTCTGCACTCTATAGCGCCAAAGGCACAACCCTAGCCGACCTGGTGAAACCAGGCACCTACATTGCCGCTCCATCCACCCAGGCTGAGATGGATGAAGCCATCCGCTATATGCTCTCCAACAACAGCAGCCAATTGGTCCTGCAATACCCAGGCATCACGTCGGAACAGGCCCGCAAGCTGATGGAGGCAACGCTTACCACCGTGAAGGAGTATTGTGAACAGAGCTACAACACGGTGGCCTGCTCCTACACACGTGCTGGCAGTGTGACGCTGGAATTCTCTGCCGCTGGAACGAGGAACCGTACCGCGGCGTACCGGGACGCCGCCATGGAAGCTGCAATTGCCGTCCACGACCAGATGTGGGAGAGCGGCAAGATTACGGCGTCCATGACGGAGAAGGAAAAGGCGAAAGTTTATTATGAATGGATTTGCGACAACTGCGTTTACGATTACCACGCCGGGGATGAATCCATCAGTCATATTTCCTACAGCCTGTTTGCAAATGGCACCGCCGTATGCGACGGCTACACTGGCGCATATAACCTGCTGCTAAAACTGGAGGGCATCGAGTGCGCTGCGCTGTCCAACGACAGCCATATCTGGACGGTGGCAACACTGGATGGCACAGAGTATCACATCGATACCACCTGGGGTGATGCTGGCAGCTTCATTAGCTACGATTATTTCGCCATGAGCGCACAGCTCTCCCGTACCTATCATGCGTGGTAAGACCCAGGCTGCCGGGCTTCCAACATACACGCAGATGCCTGGCCGCACGTTCATTTGATTCGGTCCGCATCATCTCCATAAGCCGTTTCCGGAACCACTCGTTAAGCGAGTGGTTCTTTTCCTTTACAATAAAACGGCATAGCCATTTTAGCGGTGCCGTTTCTATCTTACCAAGTGTCCCACATCCGCAAAACGAATTTGTAATTCTTTTCCACTTTCCAGATACACTTCTCTCCCCCTTCTGTCATCAGTTCCACTTCTTCATATTCTATATCACCAAGTTCACCCTCATATACTTTTGCGCTGGCACGCCTCATTTCTGTAAAGCACAGCTTTTCCGCTTTTGGTGCAAGGTAATCAATGTAACAATATTCCTCTATCATCGTCCGGCAGGCGGCCTCCGTCCTTGGCGCAAATTTATGAAACACCTTCATTGCATCGGAAAGGCCGATAATTGCATGCTTCCATGACGACTCCACACACAGAACCTTCTTCCTGTTTCCCGACAGGTTATTTAGGCCTACCGCAGCTTTCAGCAGGGGCTTGCGGAATCTCTCAACACAGGGATTGTCCACAGTATTCTTTATACCTGCAATCAGTTTTGCCACGTCAGACGCCCTGCCTCGGAATACCATCGACCAAGTTCCCTGCATTTTGATTGCCTCCCTGCTAAATTGATCCGTTCTTAAATACGAACTTTTCTACGCTGCTTAAAAGCGTAAAAGAATCTCCATAAACATGAAGATCGGCTTCTTCATCCTTTGCATATTCTTCTTCGCAATCGCCCTCAACGTTTATCCAGCTCGTACCTGCCCTATGATACGCATCAGTTTCCAGGCTGTCAATCGAAAAGCCCAAACTGTCAAAAAAGGCGCCGCATTTTCCCGCTTTTTCTTGTGAAAGGAAAAAATGGGAGCATATCTGCCAGGATAGAAACATAAGATAGTCCATCACATGCGAGAGGTGGACAACGATGACAACGAAGAACGAAGTGCTGCTGGAAGGACAGGCGCTGGATGCGCCGGAGTGGTCCCACGAAAACCATGGCACACAATTTTACCGCTTTTCCCTTCAAGTTCCCCGACTGTCGGGACAGGTTGACACCCTGCCAGTGCTGGTATCCGACGCACAGCTGGAGCTGGTGGAACCGGAACGCTGCCTCCGTATCCGCGGGCAGCTCCGTTCCTTCAACAACCGCAGCGGCGTTGGCAACAAACTGGTCCTGACCGTCTATGCCCAAGACATTGAACCCGGCCTGGATGAGCTTTGCAATCAGATCACCCTCACCGGCGCCCTCTGTAAGGAACCGATCTTTCGCCGTACACCCTTGGGGCGCAGCATCTGTGACCTCATGCTCGCCGCCCCGCGGCGCTATGGCCGGGCGGATTACCTGCCTGTCATTGCCTGGGGACAACTGGCGGTTCGGTCCAGCCGCCTCCACGTTGGCGACACCCTCACTCTGGAGGGACGGGTGCAGAGCCGTACATACCATAAGGTCCTGGACTCCGGCGAAACAGAGGAACGAACTGCCTATGAAGTTTCCATGATGCGGCTTCTGGATACAGACGCCTGAAAACGAAAAACACCTTTAGCGGATGGGATTCCATCCGCTAAAGGTGTAATCTTGTACCAGAAAAATCAATCCCGCTTGTTGAAAATCTTAAAGATATCCTCGAAAGGATCATCCTCCGGCACTTCCGGCTTTGGCACATCCTCCTCTTTCAAAGGCACCGGCTCCGGCGTGACCACCGGCGGCTGTGTCGACGTACCATCGGGCTTTGTTTCCGTCATTTTCAGCAGCTGCCCAGGCTCCTTGTCAAATCCTGTCGCAATGACAGTCACCCGCACCTCGTCATCCAGCGTCTCGTCGAAAATCGCGCCGAAAATTGTATTCGCGTCGGGATGCACAGCGTCCCGCACCAGATCGGCTGCCTGCTCCACCTCGTCCAGCGCAATATCCATGGGGATTGTGAAGTTGAGCAGCACACCCTTTGCACCCTCGATGGACGTCTCCAGCAACGGGCTGGAAATCGCCATACGGGCAGCTTCCTCAGTTTTGCCCTTACCTGCGGCGCGGCCCACACCCATATGGGCCATGCCGGCGTCCTTCATGATTGCCGTCACATCAGCGAAGTCCAGGTTGATAAAGCCAGTATCCCGGATCAGGTCAGAGATGGACTGCACGGCCTGCCGCAAGATGTCGTCGGCAATCTCGAATGCGTTGGCAAACGTGATTTTCTGGTCAGTCGCGTACTTCAGACGCTCATTGGGGATGATAACCAACGAATCCACCTTTGTCCGCAGTTCCTCGATCCCCGCCTCGGCCTGCTGCATCCGTCGCCGGCCCTCAAAGCCGAAAGGCTTCGTTACCACTGCAACGGTCAGCACTTCCATTTCCTTAGCAATTTCCGCCACGATAGGCGCCGCGCCGGTACCAGTACCGCCACCCATGCCGGCAGTGATAAACACCATATCGGTTTCTTCCAGAGCCTTGGCAATCTGGTTGCGGCTCTCCTCAGCAGACTTACGGCCTACTTCGGGATTGGAGCCAGCCCCCTGTCCATGGGTCAACTTTTCGCCGATCTGAATTTTATAGGTAGCGCTGGACATGTTCAGCGCCTGCTTATCCGTGTTGATCGCAATAAAATCCACGCCCTTTGTTCCAGAGTGGATCATGCGGTTCACCACGTTGTTCCCGGCGCCGCCCACGCCAATGACCTTGATATTAACAACGGTATCAGGACCGGTTTCCAAGCCAATTACCATTCTGCTGCCTCCCTGATCATTTGTGAAAAGAGGAAATTCCCCCTTTATTTCACGCTCTAGCCAAATGAAAAATCTGTAACAATTCTATTGTAAGCTACTTTTTCCTTCCGGTCAAGTGCTGCCTTGGCATTTCGACCAAATTTCTCAAAAAAACAACCTCATGTTCCTCTCCTGCCTTAGCATTCACCGTAGGTTTGGGATAAAATAAACCTCTTCCGCATTCGACTGAAGGTCGAAGGTGCCGGTCATATTGCTTTGGATGGCGCCCTTCTCCAAGGACATCACCAGCCTTTGCAGTTCCCAAGGATAATCCGCGCCGTAGGCAAGCCGCACTGTGAAGCGGTCGGTGTAGTCCATTTGCAGATAGGAAAGATTGTCCAAACGGATATTTTGAACGTCGTCGGTCAGGTTCGCCGTCTCTAGGGCCGTCAGGAGGTCGATCAGGCTGGTCTGCTGCGTGAGGTACTCCGTCGCCAGGGCAATAGGAGTGCCCACCGATGGGGCCAGCAGTTCACAGCCGGAAATCACACCATACTCTGCCGCCTCTGCTTCCGTAATCCTCGCAACAATTTTACCCTGGGAACTGACCAGCCATGCGCCCTCGCCCTGGATGACCGCCATAGGCTTCCCACATTCTGTCACCTCAATGACCAAGGTGTCCGGCAGTTTACGGTAAGGGTGGATGCTCTCGATGTACGGCAGGTTCTGCACGATGCGGTTTGCCACATCGTATTTATTTAAAAGATAGAGGTTATCCCCAATTTGGACCCCGCTGGCCTCCCGGATCTCCTCCTCACTGTAGCGCCGCTGACCGGTGACTTCAATAGTATTCACACGGAAAAACAGGGTCACTGCCAGGAGGATGGCCCCGCAGATGACCAGGATGGATAGTAATTTGTAGAAGAAGCCTCCCCTTCTGCGCCTTTTGGAATGTCTGCGTCTTGCCATGGCTTCCGCTCCAGTTCTCTATTTGCTCTTTATTCTATCCGGGCGGCGTCCGCTCCCAGCGCACGCATATCCCGTGCCAAATCCTCATAGCCCCGGTCGATGTGGCTGATCTCGCAGATCGTGGTTTCCCCCTCTGCTGCCAGGGCTGCCACACACAGCGCCGCACCACCCCGCAAATCGGTACAGTACACGGGCGCGCCGTGAAGAGTCTCGACACCTGTCACCACCGCCGCACGGCCCGAAACCCGGATGTTTGCCCCCATACGGGTCAGTTCGTCTACATGGCGGTAGCGGTTTTCAAAAATATTTTCTTCAAACACCGTTGCCCCCTGGCTCCGCAGCAATGCAGCCATTAAAATGGCCTGTGCGTCTGTAGGGAAGCCAGGATAAGGGGCCGTTCGCACTGGGCGCACCGCTTGCAGTCGTCCCTGGCAGGTACAGGCAATCCCCGCCTCGTCTGCCAGGATGGAGCACCCCGCTTCCCGAAGGACCGCGGTGACCGTTGCAAGATGGTCCTCCCGTGCGCCCCGCAGGAAGATTTCTCCGCCCGCGGACGCCGCTGCGCAAAGATAGGTCGCCGCCGTAATACGGTCCGGCATGATGGTATACGTACAGCCATGCAGGGGCTGCTTTCCCTCCACCGTCACGGTAGAAGTTCCCGCCCCATAGACCTTTGCCCCGCATGCGCGGAGGAAGTTCTGCAAATCCACAATCTCCGGCTCCCGCGCAGCGTTGGCAATGGTTGTCACCCCGCTTCCGCCGCAAGCGGCCAGCATCAGGTTTTCCGTTGCGCCTACAGAAGGCAGGCTCAGCACCACTTCCCGCCCCTTCAATTCTGGAGCCTTGCAGTGCAGCATCCCGCCTGCGTCACCGATTTCAGCCCCCAATGCCCGGAGGCCGGATAAGTGGAGGTCAATCGGCCGGGGGCCCAGCTCGCATCCTCCAGGATAACTCAATTCCGCCTGTCCGCAGCGGGCCAGGATGGCCCCCAGAAAAATGGCAGAAGACCGCATTTCCCGCATCAGTATATCAGAAATGCTCCAAGCGTTCAACCCTCCGGTTTTTACCAGGAGATTGCCGCCCTCCCAATGGGCCTCGCAGCCCAGTCCACGCAGAATCCGCACTGACGCGTCCACATCCCGCAGGCGCGGGCAGCCCCGCAGTTCCACCTCGTCCGCCGTCAGCAGCGTCGCCGCTAAAATTGGCAATACACTGTTTTTCGCCCCCTGTACGGCAACTTCGCCCTTTAACCGGCCGCCGCCCCTTACTAAAAGCTGGCTCATATCCGTTCCCTCCGCTCCAAAAAATGGTGTAACGCTCCATCCTATGGGGCAGAGGGCTTTTTCGTTACTTGAGGATTTCCAGGATTGTTTGATAAATCCGCTCAGATGCATTCCGTACGCCTATCTGGGACATGGCGTTTTCCATTTCCAAACGGCGGGCGTCATCGTGCAGAATGCCAGACGCCGCCTGAAACAGCGCCGGACCAGAGGAATCCGCTTCCAGCACTACGACAGCCCCGCCGGCTTCTTCCAGGGCGCGGGCGTTTTTCTCTTGATGGTTGTTCGTCACATAAGGAGAGGGCACAATCAATGCCGGAACCCCCAGCGCGGTCAGCTCGCTGATCGTCGACGCGCCTGCGCGGCTGATCACCAAATCCGCCGCCCGCATAACCGGGGCCATGTCGTAGATATACTCCCGCAGCTGAAGGGCCGGATGGTCTTCCAGGCGGATGCCCTTTTCCCGCAGCAACTCCAGCATCAAAGGATAATCCTGCTTCCCGGCCCCGTGGATGTGGTGGAAGGGCTCCTTCGCTGCTTCCAAAGCCAGGAAGTCTGCCATTTGACGGTTCATACCTGTGGCTCCCAGGGAACCCCAGAAAGAAACGATCAAGGGCCTGCCGTCATCCAGGCCAAGGGTTCGCTTGGCTTCCGCTTTCGTCTGTTCAAAGAAATCTCCCCGCACCGGCGTACCAGTGACAGTCACCTTGTCTGGATGTCGGTAATGCTTCCGGCAGGACTCGAAGCCCACCAGGATGCGTCCGGCATGAGGCTCCAGCATTTCCGTCGTCAGACCGGGAACAATGTTGGACTCATGCACTGCCGTGGGTATGCCAGCTTTGGCAGCAGCCTTCACCATCGGGTAACTAGCGTAACCTCCAGTCCCGATCACTACATCCGGACGGAAGGTTTTCAAAATTGCCCGGGCCTCACGGGGCGCCCGCAAAAGGTTCCCCACAGAAATCAGATTGTGTTTGATCTCCTTGGGTTTAAAGGAGCGATGGAAGCTGGAAATATGGACGGTGCGGAAAGCATATCCAGCCTTGGGAATCAGGTCTTTTTCCAAGCCCCGCTCCGCGCCGACAAACAGAACCTCTGTCTCCGGGTTCTTCTCCCGCAGAAACTGAGCCAAAGCGATAGCGGGGTTGACGTGACCTGCTGTCCCGCCGCAGGTAAAGATTACTTTCTGTATTTTTTTATCCATACGCAACGATTTGTAATCACCTCTTTTCGGATACCTGCCGCCCCGCGGCGGATGAATGCAGAACCTCTACAACTATCCGGATTTGGGCGGCTTCATCTGCCTGGAAACCGATAGGATTATCCCCATCTCCGCCAATTGGATCGACAGGGCGGTTCCGCCGTAACTGAAGAAGGGCAGCGAAATACCCGTTGTAGGCAGCAAACCCGAAACAACGCCAATGTTCAAAAACGTCTGCATTCCCACCAGCGTCGTTACACCAATGGCCATCAAGCTGCCGAACCGGTCGTAAGCGTGGAGTGCGATCCAATAGCCCCGTAAGATCAGCGCCGCAAACAGCAGCATAATGATGGTTGCGCCAATCAGGCCCAGTTCCTCACAGATAATGGCAAATATGAAATCGTTATGTTCCTCCGGCAAATACAGGAATTTTTGGCGGCTCTTTCCCAGGCCAACGCCCAACAGGCCGCCAGAACCAATGGTAATCAGGCTTTGGGATAGCTGGTACCCCTTGTTCAGAGCATCCGCCCAAGGGTTTCGCCAATATTCAAAACGGGAGGAATTGTACCCCAGCACGCCAACCGCCAGATACAGCAGGCCTCCCGCCGCGCCGACGCCGCCGATGATCCATGCCCAGTTGATACCGCCCACCAGCATCAGCGCTGCGCCTGCGCCTAAAATCAGCAGCGCGCCGGAAAGGTGCGGTTCGATGCCCACCAGGCCCGCCGTCACAATCAGGATTACCGCATAGGGCAGAATGCCGTACCGGAAGGAGTTCATTTTATCCTTTTTTTGGGAAATACTGTCGGAGAAATAAATAACAATTGCCATCTTTGCAATCTCCGACGGCTGGAATTGGAAGCTGGTCGTGCCCAGCCAACGGGTGGCGTTGTTCGCCGTAACGGCCAAAGGGTTATGGGGGATAATGACCAATACCAGCATAAAAATGGAGATGTACAGCAGCGGCTTAGATGCGCCACGGAACCGCTGGTAATTGATCTTGCCGACAAAGAACATCGCCGCAATGCCCATCACCGCAAAGATACCCTGCCGCATGAAATAATAGGTTGCATTATGCTGTTTCGTTTCGTAGTACGCCGAGGGAAAGCTCGCTGACAGCAGCATCACCAAACCGATTGCCGTCAACAGCAGCACCAACAGGCCGAATGGTAAATCAATCGGTCCCTTCGCCCGTTCCCGGCTTTCCTCTTCCAACTCCAAAAGACGTTGGCGGCGCTCCTGACGGGCCAGCGCCTCCTCCCGCGTCAACGGACGGCGGCGGGGCCGCGGCGGACTCTTGGGGGGCGCGTAAGGCGGCGCATATCCGCTCCGGGCGCTTTTTTTAGAAGGCGCCGGCCGGCGCTGCGGCGGAGGCCGGTAGGCCGGCTTCCGCTGCGGGGAAGGGGTGCGTGAAGGCTTCCTCTGGCTCGGCGGCCTGCGCCGCGCTGCGGAATCGTTGTATCCTGCCAAGTGCTGTCCTCCTTTCCTTGCTTTACCGTTTCAGCTGGATGCAGTTTCGCTTATGCCCGGCCTTGAATTCCTAGCCATGCCAGGATACAGAAAACCAGCGTCACACCGGAAAACACTGTTACCAATTTTGCCTCGCTCCATCCAGAGAGTTCAAGATGGTGATGCAGCGGGGCCATTTTGAAAAAACGCTTTCCATGGGTCGCTTTGAAATACGCCACCTGGATAATGTCGGACATCGTTTCCAAAATATAGATTATTCCAACCAAAACCAGAATTAACGGCATATCCATCGCGAACCCCAGCGCAGCCACTGCCCCGCCTAAAAACAGGCTCCCGGTATCGCCCATAAATACCTTTGCGGGGTGGTGGTTATAGACGAAAAATGCCGCCAGACCGCCTGCCAGAGCCGCCGGGAACAGGGCCAACGGCGTCAGCCGCCATTGTACCGCTGTCACTGTAAAAAACACCATTACAACAAATGTCACGCTGCACGCCTGCCCGTCGATGCCGTCTGTCAGGTTCACCGCGTTCACGCAGCCAACGATCACAAACGCCGCAAAAACCAAATATACAATCCAGTTAATGGAAAAGATCACGTTGAAAAACGGAATATACAGCGCATTGGTCAGCAGTCCTTCGTAGCGCATCAAACTCAAAAATACCACCGCTGCCGCCAACTGCAAGATAAATTTTTGCCGTGCGGTCAGGCCTTCGTTTTGATGCTGCCGGATTTTGCGGTAATCGTCCACAAAGCCGATCAAGCCGAAAATCAGCGCGAACAGGTACACATATAAATGGGTAAACCCGCCCCTCAGCATCTGCGGCCAGCCCAAGACGAAAATCGTCACACCCGTGCCGATAATGAACATAATGCCGCCCATCGTTGGCGTACCAGCTTTCCCAGCGTGCCAGGATGGACCATCCTTCCGAATCTCTTGTCCTGCTTTCAGCTTGCGCAGCTCCGACACGACAAACCGGCCGATTACAACTGACAGCACAAAGCTTACGCCCATTGCCAGCAGCGCCGCTGTAATCAATGTGTTCTCCATACTTCTCCCTCTCTCCTGCGTCAAGCCCGCCGGGCCAGGTAGTCTGCGACGATCTCCCGTTCGTCCATATGGTGCTTTACGTGGTTGATCTCCTGATAGGTCTCATGTCCTTTGCCGCAGAGAACGATCACATCCCCCGCCTCCGCATGGTCCATGGCCCAGTGAATGGCTTCCACCCGGTCCTCAATCACCACATAGGGCGTATTGCTCCCCTCCAAACCCGGCAGAATATCTGCAAGGATGTCCGCTGGACACTCCGTCCGGGGATTATCGGTTGTGACAACCAGGAAATCTGCATTTTCCGCGGCGGCGCGGCCCATCTTGGGACGCTTCGTCCGGTCCCGGTCCCCACCGCAGCCAAACAACGCCACCGTCCGGCCCTTTGCAAACCCCTTCACAGACGACAGAACATTTTCCAAGCCGTCTGGGCTGTGAGCATAGTCGATCAAAATCGTATAATCCTTACCAGGCGTTGGAACAACCTCCACCCGGCCCTTGACATGCGGGACCTGTGCCAGCGCGGCGGCGCTCTCCTCTAAGGAAACGCCCAAAGCCAACGCCGCGCCCAGCACATCCAATGTATTGCAGATCATGAACCGTCCGGGAATGTTTACCCGGACAGGCACACGGGCCGTCTCTGTTACGGCAGTGAACGCTACATGGTCCGCTGCCAGTTCGACCTCCTCCGCCCGCAAATCCGCAGCGGCGTCCTCGGCGTACGTCAACACCTTACAGGTTGCCTGTTCCAGCAGACGCGCTGTCCAAGGGTCGCCAGCGTTCACCACACCTGTGCCGCAGTTCTGGAACAGACGCGCCTTCGCGGCGCAATAAGCTTCCATTGTACCGTGGAAGTCCAGATGGTCCTGGGTCAGGTTCGTAAACACCCCCACGGCGTAAGGTACGCCGTACACCCGGTCCAGCGCCAAGGCGTGAGAGGAAACCTCCATCACTACATGGGTACAGCCCGCATCCCGCATCTGGGCAAACAGCCGCTGGAGTTCAAACGATTCCGGCGTCGTCCGCTCAGTGGGGATCGCTTCTTCTCCAATCATATTCTGGTTCGTGCCAATCAATCCCACTTTTTTTCCCTGCCGCTCCAAAACGCTTTTCAGCAGGTACGTCGTCGTCGTCTTCCCATTGGTGCCCGTAACGCCCACCATGGTCATGGCAGACGCTGGATGCCCAAAGAAATTGCCTCCGATCACAGCCAGCGCCCGGCGTGAATCCGTTACCTGCACATAGGGCACGCCGCCCTCGGGCAGCTTCTGGCACAGCACTGCCGCCGCGCCTGCTTCTATCGCCTTGGAAATAAACGCGTGACCATCCACAGCAAAGCCCGTCATGGCGACAAACAGGTCGCCGGGCTTTGTATTCCGGGAATCGTAGCTCACACCAGGGATCTCCATTTCCAAATCCGCCGTGGCGGCGAGGACGTCCAAGCCTCTCAATAATTCTTTGAGTTTCATCTGCACAGCCTCCCTTTCAATTTTCCACGGCTATTATAAACCGGATAAATTGCGCTGTATACAGCGGTTTCTGTTCAAAACCCAGCAAAAACTGCTGTCAGGTCAATCCAGCACCGAGCTGTCGCCAAAGCGCACCGTTACGACGCTGCCTGCTTCCAACTCTGCCCCTTCTGAACGGTCCTGCGAAATGGCGCGGACGTTGCCGGAATCCGTACTGGTAGTGCCCGCAATGCGCATAATCAGGCCCGCGTTAGTCAATAAGGTATTCGCCTCCGCCGCTGTTTTGCCAACAACGTTGGGAACTTTACATAAGGTATCCGCTTTTTCCTCGCCCAGGTATAGGACAACCGTGGCATTGTTCGGCACAATCGCCCCCCCTGCCGGGGTCTGGTCGGTGACGACGCTGCCGCTGCCGACGGTCCGGGAAGTGAACCCGGCGTTTTCCAAGCGGCTCCCTGCGTCCAGCGCAGACATATCCACTACATAGGGGACAGGCGCGTCAGCCGCCGCCATTTCCTCGACGGAGTAGTCCGGTTCAATGCCCAGGGCCGGGAGGATCTCGCCCATGATCTGGCTGGCTGTCGGAGCGACCATATTGCCGCCGGAGGGATAGGTTCCTGTTGTACGGCTGGGGGTGTCCATAGTCAGCAGCATGATGTACTGCGGGTCGTCCGCCGGGGCGAAGCACATGAAGGAAACCACAAGGTCTCCCTTCGGGTTGGAGGGGGTTTTGGTGCCGGTCTTATCCGCGGTACCAGTTTTACCGCCGATACGGTAACCCGCCACTTGGCCGTTTTTGCCGGTGCCCCACGACACAACATACTCCAGGCACTCCCGGACGATGGCAGAGGTCTCCTCGCTGATTACCTGGCGGATGCAATTGGTCTCATGCTGCTGGATGATATTCCCATCACTGTCTAAAATCTGATCAACAACATACGGCTCATACAGGTAGCCGCCGTTGACGCAGGCCGCCTGCGCCCGGATCAGCTCCAGGGGGGTGACATTGAACGTCTGGCCGAAAGAGTAGGACGCCAAGGAGACGATATTTGTATTAAAATTCTCCGCCGTAGCAAAAATGCCCTGTGTCTCACCGATCATGTCCACATTGGTTTTTTCCATCAGCCCAAACGCTTTTAAATACTCATAGTATTTTTCTGTCCCGACTTTCAAACCCATATTGATGAAAGCTGGGTTACAGGAGTTTGCTACAGCCTCCTTCAGAGTCTGCTGTCCATGTCCAGGGGCCTTACGGGAACAATTGATGGGTTTATCCCACCCCTTGACCATAACGGAGCCGCTGCATTGGAAGGTAGAATTCATATTGACAAGACCTTCCTCCAGCGCAGTCGCCAGGGTAATGGGCTTGAAAGTGGAGCCCGGCTCATAGGTCGAGTCGATGCACTTGTTTCGCCATTGGGTCTGCACAGTGGTGGTTTTCACCTTGCCTACCGCGTCATCATAATCTTTTTCTGTCTCGTAAGTATCTTTTTTCTGCTCCAGCTCGCTCAGCTGCTTCTCCATCTTAGCTTTCAGCTTCTCATCATACAAAACTCCAGACTGGTTCGCATCATAGGTCGGATACGACGCCATACCTAAAATCGCGCCTGTGTTTACGTCCATCACAATACCTGTACCGCCGTTGGCTGCGTCGTACTTGCTCAGCATGGACTCGATGCCTTTCTCCAGCGCCATCTGGACATTGATATCAATGGTCAGTACCAAGTCATTGCCGTTCTCGGCGTCATAATACTGTTCGTATTGGAACAATAAGGGCTGCTCACTGCGGTTGATCTTCGCAGAAACCGTCATACCGGAGGTTCCGGACAGCACGCTCTCATACTTGGCCTCCAGGCCCACGCCGCCAACGTTTTCGCTGTTTACAAATCCCAAGACATTTGCCGCCATCGTGTTATATGGATAATAGCGCTTGGAACCCGGTTTCAAATGTACGCCGGTAAGAGTGCGCCAGCTGGTAGTAATCTCATTGCCCTCGTCATCAATCTCTCCATTGATAAACCGGCGCACCTCGTCGGCCATCTCCCGCTCCACTTTGCTCCGCACAACGCTGTATTGCCAGTCGGTGTGCTCCATCATCGCCTCAATCCGCTCCGGCTCCATCTCCAAAATCCGCGCCAGCCCACGGGCAATATACGCCTGGTCCAGAATTTCAACCGGCGTGTAAGGCTTCCCTTCCGCCGCGGCCTTTTCCTGCGCCTCTTTCTGGGCCTCCTTTTGGCTGTCCACAAACCGCCCGATGCGCAGCGGGTCCACGATGACCGTCTCCGCCGTGGCGGAAATCGCCAGCACATTATGATTCTTATCGTAAATCGTTCCCCGGGACGCCGCCACCGGCGTTTTCAGCGTCTGCTGGTTGACCGCCCGGGCCTGCATCTCGTCGTGCTGGTTGATCTGCAAATCATACAGCTTTCCGAACAGCAAGACAAATGTGCCGACGCCCAAAAGGGCCATCAGCAAAATTGTCCGGCCCCGGATGACCTGGTTTGCCCTCCGGGCTGCATCGCCTTTCCGGCTGTTGATTTTTGGGATTTTGCCTGCCATGATGTTCCTCCTCTAAGGGTCCAATGTTCTGCCGGACGGCCCCGCCGTCCGCCTTCGGGATGGAATCAGGGAGCAAGAAGATTTCTTTCTTCTCACTCCCTGCCAGTCCCATTATAGTGCGGCAGTTACTCGAAATATTCCACTACCGCATAAACACTATGGTTCAAGGCTGTGAGCAGACGGCGCAGCAAACCGGGTTCTTCTTTGTCATACGCCACCGCACGGTCCCCGCCAGACATATCCAGCTGGTACACTTGGCCGCTGCTGGGCTTGCGCATCCCTGCTGCCTCTGCCGCTTCCTTCACGGTCGCCATGTCAAACATCTGCTCATACTGGGCCGTCAGCACCACATTCTCCGTCTCCAGTTCCTGCAATTCACTTTGGAGGCTCACCATCTCAGAGGACAGCATCGTCAGCTGCACATAACTCATCAGCACCAGCACAGCCAGCACGCCAACTGCAGCCGCGCCAACCACGGCAAATTTAGAAACATACTGCCGCTCCCGAAGCCGTACCCGGACAGCGCTGCGGATTTTGGCTGCCTGTTTCTGCTTAGGGGGCGCTTCGCCTGCATGGCGCAGTTCCCGCTCCCGGACTTCCCAGTCCAAGTCATGGGCCAAGCTCCCAGCTACACCCTGCCCGCTCCGATAACGCAAATCCCGTGCTGCTGACGCCATAGAGGTTCCTCCTTTCACAAGCGCCTCCCTGCAGGGCGGTGCTCCGCATCTTCCTAACCATACCTTCTTTGGCAGCTGTCATTGCCTATCGATCCATCTCCAATTTCTCCGCACTCCGGAGGCGGGCACTTCTGGCTCTGGGGTTGTCCGCAATTTCTTTTGCAGAAGGCGTGATAGGCTTCAAAAGCCGCAGCACCGGCTTCTTTCCGCACACGCATACCGGAAACTCCGGCGGGCAGGTGCAGCCTTTCGCCAAGGTTTGCAGCGTCCGCTTAACAATCCGGTCCTCCAAAGAATGGAACGTAATCACGGCTAACCGTCCGCCAGGAGTCAAATATTTTGCCGCGGCCTGAAGCATCGGCTCCAATACATCCAACTCTCCGTTGACCGCGATCCGCAGCGCCTGGAAGCTCCGCTTTGCAGGATGCTGTTTCTCCCGCAGGGCCGACGGCGGCATAGCGGATTTGATCACATCCACCAGTTCAAACGTCGTATCAATCGACCCATTCTCCCGTTTCCGAACAATGGCCCTTGCAATCGCGGGGGCATACCGCTCCTCGCCATATTCATATAAAATGCGCCGCAGCGCGTCTCCGCTCCACGTGTTCACCACTTCCCGCGCCGTCAGGGGCTTGTCCGCATCCATCCGCATATCCAGCGGCGCGTCCTGCATATACGAAAAGCCCCGGGAGGCGTCGTCCAGCTGCGGGGAGGACACCCCCAGGTCGAAAAGCATCCCGTTGGCGCAGGCCGCATCAGTTTGCCGCATCACGGTTTCCAGTTCCGCAAAATTACTGTGTACCAATTCCACCCGGTCCCGCCAGGGCGCGAGGCGTTCTTTCGCCGCGTCCAAGGCCGCTTGGTCCTGGTCGATGCAAATCAACCGCCCCGTCGTCAGTCTCCGGGCAATCTCCCGGGAATGGCCGGCCCGGCCCAGCGTACCGTCCACATAGGTCCCTTCCGGACGGATTTCCAAGGTTTGAATACATTCATCCAGCAAAACAGGTTTGTGTACATATTCCATAGGCGTCAGCTCCGGTTCCGGCGCGCACGGGCCAAGGCGTCCATGGCTGCGGCCATATCTTCCTCGGAAAGCATCTTCTGCTCCCGTTCTGTCCAAACGGCTTCATCCCAGATTTCCGCAAAGGTATTCAATCCCACGATGGTTGCCGTCTTTTTTAATCCCGCGTAATTCCGCAGGTTTGCCGGGATCAGCACCCGGCCCTGTCCATCCGGTTCGCACTGAATCGCGTTGGCGAACAGCAGCGTCAGCGCCCGCGCCTCGGTGTAAGACAGCTCGTCCATATCGTTGGACATCTGCTCCCACTTGGCTTCTGGGTATATCGTCAGGCAATGTTCCGCACCTATGGTGATATAAAAGGTATCTCCCAATGCTTCCCGCATGGCGGATGGGATGACAAGGCGGCCTTTCGCGTCGATGCTGTTGTTGGATTTCCCCAGCAGACGCTTCACATGGTCCGCCCTCCTCCCACATATACCTTTCCAGCAGACTGCACGTGGTATTAAAATGGAGTTTAGCGCCACTTATCCACTTATTCCCCCACTTGTTACCACCTGTCTACAGAGTATAAGCAAAACATTCTGGAAATGCAAGGATTTTTTTTCGACAAGAAGGCGGGTATTTTCCTTATTTTTAGGACTTTTCGAGATTATTTTCTCATTTCAAAACGCTAGTTCGATTTTTTTACATTTTTTCCCTGGAAAAAAAGTTACGAAAAGGCACTATATCTTGTGCCTTTTCGTAACTTTCTGACAAAGCATGATACCACTTCTTGAGTATTTCAAAATTTTGGAAAAAATAGATTCGGCGTTTTAAACAAATATTTCGTTTGATCAGCGGCTATCTTCGCCGCTTCCATCCATAGTAGGTTTCCGTTCCAGTTTCTCCCTTTGCTCCTGCATCTTTGCCGTCGAGGCGCTCCGGAAACGCACCCGGGACTGCTTCACTTCGTCCAGCGCGGCCTGCACGGCCTCTTCTGTGCGGGCCAAAGCATCCTCCGCGTATTCATTGGCCACCTGGTACAGCTGCCGGGACCGCTCTTCCGCCCGGGCCACGATCTGCCGCGCCCGCTCCTTTGCAGCATAAATGATTTCGCTCTCGGAAATTTTGGTCTTGGCCTCCAGCTCCGCCTGCCGGAGCAAGCGCTCCGCATCCCGCCGGGCGTCGTCCACAAACTTCTCCCGGGCCGACAGCATCTCCTGTGCCCGCCTCAGTTCCATAGGCAGCTGGGCTTTCAGCTCGTCCAGCAGGTTTAAAATCTCATCCCGGTCTACGATACTCATCCCCGGCCGCAGAGCGGGAGCCTTGGCCTCCTCTACCTGTTGATAGATCAACTCGATCAAATTATTGATATCAGTGGCCATAGGACTCCCCTTCCTTCCGTTCGCTCATTGCCTCCACCAAAGGCAGGACCGGCGCGGGCAGATAGCGCTCTAACGGCTGGCGGTAGCGGATCATCTCCCTGGCCATGGACGAGCTGAAATGCTGGTACTCCGCGCTGGCAGGCAGCAGCAGGGTTTCCAATCCTGGGCACAGCTGCCGATTGATCAGCGCCATTTGGTACTCAATGTCAAAATCGGTTACGCAGCGCACGCCCCGAACGATGACGCCCGCCTCATGAACAGCGGCGAAGTCCGCCAACAAGCCCGGCCAAAGTTCGGCTTCCACGTTTGGCAGGTCCGCCACGGCGGCCTGGACCAGCTGGAGTTTTTGTTCCGGAGTAAACATCTGGTTCCGTTTTTCCGCGTTGGGGCTGACGCAGACCCAAACCTGGTCAAAGCAGGCGGCGGCCCGTCGGATAATGTCCAGATGGCCAAGGGTTATGGGATCGAAGCTGCCAGAGCAGATGGCTGTTTTCATCGGTTGATTCCTCGTTCTATTCGTTTCCGTTCCGGCGGAACAGCGACACGGCGATCTTACCATACCGGTACGTCCGCTGAAGACGGTAAGGCGGCGGCAGGGCTGGAAGTGCCTTTTCCGCCGGATGTTCCGCTACGATTATACCACAAGGCCGAAGAATGTCAAATTCCGGCGCAGTCATGCGCTGTAGAATCTCCTCCAGCCAGCCGGAGGCATAGGGCGGGTCCAGGAATACCAAGTCGAACCGCTCGCTGGTCCGGGCGATGAAATCCTGGGCGTTTCCGTTAATCACCTTTGCCCGGTCTGCCAAGTTCGTCAGCGCCAGATTTTTTTTAACCAGCGCCACAGCGTCTCCCCGCACATCCACAAACGTTGCGGACGCCGCCCCGCGGCTCAGGCACTCGATGCCCAGCTGCCCGGTCCCGGCAAACAAGTCCAGGACGCCTGCGCCCTCAATATCAAATTGCAGCGCGCTGAACACGCCCTCTTTTACCCGGTCCGTCGTGGGACGGGTCTCCTGGCCTTCCAGCTCCAGCAGACGGCGGCCTCGGGCAGTTCCGGTTATCACACGCATGGCCGGCATCCTCCTTCCTGGGATTTGCCGCATCACACGGCGGCAGTTTCTTTATTTTACGGCAAATCCACCCGCTTTTCAATAGTTTTTCCGTAAGGAAATTCCGGAAAAGCGACAAATTTCTATTTCCAAGTGTCTATTTTTGCACAAATCCGTGCAAAAAGCGTTCCAATCGGCCCAAATATATCCCAAAAAATTTATGGGGTTTCACACTTTCTATTTGACGGAAAGGCCGTGGGCCTATATAATGAACCCAGTCATCCAGAAACGGCAGGCCACAGCCTCTGCCGCTGCAACCTGCAAGCGATACATTTAAATAAGGAGTAATCAAGTATGGATTATGCAAAGGAATCTCTGCGGCTGCACTACGAATGGAAGGGCAAGCTGGAAGTCGTGCCCCGGGCCGCTGTAGACAGCAAGGATGCCCTCTCCCTGGCCTACACACCCGGCGTGGCGCAGCCCTGCCTGGAAATTCAGAAGGATGTCAACCGCAGCTATGAGCTGACCCGCCGCTGGAACACAGTGGCCGTTGTCACTGACGGCAGCGCTGTGCTGGGGCTGGGCGACATCGGACCCGAGGCCGGGATGCCGGTCATGGAGGGCAAATGCGTGCTGTTCAAGGCTTTTGGTGATGTGGATGCAATCCCCCTGTGCGTCCGGAGCAAGGAAGTCGATGATATTGTAAACACCGTAGCGCTGCTGGCTGGCTCCTTCGGCGGCGTGAACTTGGAAGACATTGCCGCGCCCCGCTGCTTTGAGATCGAGCGGAAGCTGAAAGAACGCTGTGACATCCCCATCTTCCATGATGACCAACACGGTACCGCCGTCATCACTCTGGCGGGCCTGCACAACGCCCTCAAGGTCGTGGGCAAGAAGCTGGAAGACGTCCGCATTGTCATTAATGGTGCGGGCGCAGCCGCTGTGGCAATCACAAAGCTGCTGCTCTCCGCAGGGGCAAAAGATATCACCCTCTGTGACCGAAAGGGCGCCATCTATGAGGGCCGTACCGAAGGCATGAACTGGGTGAAGGAAGAGCTGTCCAAGGCAACGAATCCCGGCAGGAAGTCCGGCGCTCTGGCCGATATGCTGGCAGGCGCGGATGTGTTCATCGGCGTTTCCGCTCCGAACTCTGTTACTCCGGAGATGGTGAAAACGATGAACAAAGACGCCATTGTCTTCGCCTGCGCAAACCCCACACCGGAGATTTTTCCTGACGACGCCAAAGCCGGCGGCGCGGCGGTGGTCTCCACAGGCCGCAGCGACTATCCCAACCAGATCAATAACGTCCTTGCCTTCCCAGGCATTTTCCGCGGTGCGCTGGATGTACGCGCCAGCGACATCAATGACGCAATGAAAATCGCCGCCGCCCATGCCCTCGCAGGGCTGATCGCAGACAGTGAGCTGTCCCCCGATTATATCATCCCAGCCGCCTTTGATCCCCGGGTCAAGGATGCCGTAGCCGAAGCCGTGCGGCAGGCCGCAAAGATATCCGGCGTCGCCCGTATCTGATTTGAAATATATCTTCCAAAGCGCTGTCCGCACCTTGCAGGCAGCGCTTTTTTTTATGCAAAAATTCCCAGCGTCTGGTAAGCGCCGCTGCTGCCTACGGATTCTATATGAATTTCCTGCATTTTTTGTCGTCTTTTGTCGAACAGTGTCGAGTTTGTTCTTTTTTGCCATAATATGGACTTATCAAGGAAAAAGGTGGTCTCACGATCATGGCAAATTGCGAAGCGCTGATCCGCTCCATTCTTGGCGTCGACCGGTCCAATCTTCGTCCGCTGGTTCGCGCTGTGGAAATTACTGAACAGCTCCTTTTTATCCAACATATCCCCATGGATGATCTCTATGTCACGAAAAATGTTTACCCAGAAGTAGCTCGACTGATGGGTAAATCCTCTTCCGCTGCCGCCAGGCAGGTGGAGCGTCTAGCGAACCGCTGCTGGGATGTAATGTTGTCCAGAAACCTGGTGTCCCAGTATATTGGTAAGGAAATCGTCAATATTCATGCCCCCTCCGATATGCTGACCTACCTGGCCTTCTATCTTCACTTTGACCGCCCCTTCTTCGAGGTCATCGAACAGGAGCCCTCCCTGCTTTTCTAGCCAGCTCTCTCCATCCCTAAATAAGATTTGAAATCTGCTCGCCCCTAAATTTTCACCGAAAAGGCGTAATTTAGACGTTTTTTGCCTGGAAGGTCTTGACGAGGGACAAAAAAAGAGGTATGATAAAGCCCGGTAACAATTTGTTACTTTTTAAGGCGCCCTCTTTAAGCGCGCCGCTTTCCAGAATCGAAAACGGAACCGCCGCACAGGCGGCATCACAGGAGTTTTATGGAGCAAAATGTAAAGAACATTTCCCCCCGCCGGTCCAGACGCCGCGCCCGGACCGGCAGCCAGCGAGCACCGGACCGGAGTACCCGACCTACTGCCCGGCCTATCCGTCCGCCGGAACAAAAGACTGCCCCTGTGGCGGAACCTCAGCAGTTTTTCCGGGAGTCCCGCGAGAGGGAGCGGCTCGCTGCGGAGCGCAGCTCTGCCAAAAAACGACGATCCAGCGGCTGGTATGAACAAAAGAGCAAGCACTTCCGCCGCCGATGGCGACGCATTGTACGCGAGAATAAAAACGGACATTTCCCTGAATCCGAACGTTTCCTCATCCGCCTGTTCCTATTCCTTTGGGGCATGGCCCCTATGTGGGGCAGTCTCTTGCAGGAACGCCTTTTGCAGCGGCACACAAAGGCCGTCACAAAGAACGGGCATTTCGGCGGCGTGCTGCGGCACATCCACCCAGCGGTCTTCCTCTGCGGCGGTTTTGCCGCTGCTGTGCTGGTCGTCTTCCTCTCCACCTATACCATGGGCACTACCGTCCTTTATGATGGTGAGGTGATAGGAAGTGTAGCCTCTGAATCTACAGCAGAATCCATTCGGACCGAATTGGAGCGTATGATCGCCCAAACCTTGGGCCATACCTACACCATTGACGATTCCCTATTGAAATACGACTCCGGCCTCCTCCGCCGGGAGGAGCTGGTGGATGCCAAGACTTTCCAAGAGGCGCTTTCCCAGAAAATCGGCCTTGTGACCTCTGCCTATTGCCTCTACGTCGATGGCGAGCGCATCGGCGCGACCCCTTATGAGGGCGCTTTGGAGGAACTGCAAAAGCAAATCAAGCTATCTGCCACCAATGAGGGTACCATCTCCGTTACCTTCGAGCAGGAGCTGGAGGTCAAAGAGGAGTTTGTCCCCACCGAAGATCTTATGAACCTGGGGCATCTGGCGGAAATGCTCTACAGCACCAAGACTGAAGAAGTCAGCTACACCGTTGCCAAAGGCGACACCTGGTCGGAAATCGCGGAGGACCACGGCTTGACCTCCAATGAGCTGTTGGCTTTGAACCCCGGTTACAATATTGATAAGCTCTCCATCGGTGAGGAACTGATCCTCTCTGCCTCTGTGCCCTACCTTACCATGACGGTGGTGCAGCAGGAGCGCTATGTAGACTCCGTGGCCTTTCGCGTGGAATATACGGATTCCGCGGATTTGTACAAAGGCGATTACAAGGTCGTTTCCGCTGGAAAGTACGGCGCGGCAGACGTCGTGGCAAACGTCACTTACGTCAATGGAACCGAGACGGAGCGCACCCTCCTCTCCAGCGTCACCTTACAGGAGCCGGTTACAGAACAACAGCTTCGGGGCACCAAAGAACGGCCCACCTGGCTTCCCACCGGCAGTTTCCGCTGGCCGGTCACAGGACGTATTACCTCCAGCTTCGGCGGACGCAAATCCCCCGGCGGCATCGGGTCAACCAACCACAAAGGCATTGACATCGCAGCGCCTTATGGCACGTCGGTCTACGCCGCAGACGGCGGCACCGTCACCTACGCCGGCTGGATGGGCGGCTATGGCTACCTTGTCCAAATTGACCACGGTAACGGTTACCAGACCCGCTACGGCCACAACAGCAGCCTGACGGTCTCTGTTGGTGAACATGTCTACAAAGGCCAGCAGATCGCACGCGTCGGTTCCACTGGCAACTCCACCGGCAACCACTGCCATTTTGAAGTGATCTATAACGGCGTTGCCCGGAACCCGATGAATTATCTATAACCCCAAAAAGCCCCCGCCTGGAAAACGAATTTCCAGGCGGGGGTTCTTTATTTCATTCTTTTATGCATCAAACATCCGGCTGTTGGGACCGATGGGGCGGAAATGCCGGGAAACAATCCCGATTCCAAACGCAGCTTCCAGCTGTCTCCAGCGCCCTGCCGGGAGGACGCAGAACGCTAAGGTGTCACAGTTCTGGGAACCAGTATACAGGCGCAGCCCATACGCTGGTGTAAGACATGCCTGGATAACCCGCAAAGTGAGGTCCTTGTCCGTCCGGTCCGCTGGGTAAGGGACCGGCGTACACACACCGCCATTTTTTATGAAAATGTCGACGCCCCGCGGCGCAGTGCAGTCCCGCACTTCGTATTCAATACGTACCTCCGGTGGAAGGGATTCGTTGATGTATTCAACAACGGATTCATCGTCATCCCGCCAATCAACCCAGATCAGCGCACAACTGTCCCAAAAAGCGCCGGCATGATCTTTCGATTCCGGATTTTGCAAAAATGCCTGGATATCCTGGTATATCTCATCAAAGTCCATCATTTCCTCCAAATGCTTATGGCAGCTTGTACTTCCTTAATTCTTTTTCAAAGTCCGCAGCAAACTGGCTGGCAGCCTTCATGTCGTGGAGGTAAGCGTGGCGTTCCGCACCTGCGGTATGCTCCTCAATGAGGGAGACCGCGATGTTGGAGCAGTGGTCGGAAACCCGCTCCAGGTTCGTCAGCAGATCGTTCAGGATAAAGCCCAGCTGAATGGTACATTCCCCATTTTGCAGGCGGTGGATGTGCCGGGCACGGATTTCCATAATCAGCTGGTCAATGGTCTCCTCCAGCGGCTCCACAGCCTTCGCCATGAGCGCGTCGTCCGACTGGAAACTGTCAACGGTAACCTCCAGCGTATCCACCAGTGCCTCCATCAGGACGGCCAATTCCGCTTTGGCAGCATCGGAGAATTGCAGCTCCTTTTCTTGCAGTTCCCGGGCAGAATCCTGGATGTTCTTCGCATGGTCGCCAATGCGCTCAAAGTCGCTGATAGCATGGAGCAGGCGGGAAACGGTATGGATGTCATCCATGGAAAGGCCATGCTGGGAAATCTGCACCAGGTAGCCTCCAAGGCGGTCCTCGAACAAATCCAGCTTGTCCTCTCCACGAAGAATCTTATCCTCCCGCTCAGTGTCGTACTCCGTCAGCTGGGCAAGGGAGCGGAGAAGGTTTTTTTGGGCCAGGGCACCCATGCGGTTTGTCAGGGAAACACATTCGCTGACCGCTGCGCCGGGGGTACGCATCAGCAAGGGATCCAGGAAAGCAGTCGCCTGTTTGGGCGCTTCTTTTTCCTTCACCGTACTCCGCGCCAGCTGCTCCAGCTGGCGGGAGAAGGGCAAAAGGAGGATCGTTGTCCCAATGTTGAAAACCGTGTGACAGAGGGCGATGCCCACCGCGTCGATAGCACCTTGCAGGAATGCGAAGTGGAAGATGAGGCTTCCGCCGTAGAACAGGACCAGGCCCACGGCGGTACCGATGACGTTAAAGCAAATATGGATGACAGAAACCCGTTTCGCTCCTTGGGAAACACCGATGGAGGAAATCAAAGCGGTGACGCAGGTGCCAATGTTCTGACCCATGATGATGGGAATCGCCATACCATAGGTGATAGACCCGGTGAGGGCCAGCGCTTGCAGAATGCCCACTGACGCGGCGGAGGACTGGATGACGCCGGTAAAGACCGCGCCCACCAGCACGCCTAGGAGCGGGTTTGTGAAAGCGGTAAGGATTTCGGAAAACTCAGGCATTTCGGCCAAGGGGCTGACGGACTGTTTCATCAGCTCCATGCCATACATGAGGATAGCAAAACCGATGAGGATACGGCCCACATCCCGCCGCCGCTGCTTTTTGCTGCCCATGATCAGCATAATGCCCACCAGGGCAAACAAGGGTGAAAAATTCTCTGGTTTTAGAAGATTCAGAAAAAAACTGTTGCTTTCGATGCCAGTGAGGGACAAAATCCAGGCCGTCAGGGTTGTGCCGACATTGGAGCCCATGATGACACCGATGGTCTGCCCCAACTCCATGACGCCCGAGTTCACCAGGCCCACCATCATGACCGTCACCGCGGAGGAGGATTGGATGGCGATGGTGATGACCGCGCCCAGGAGCAGGCCCTTGAGGGGGTTGGAGGTCATGCGCTTGAGCAGACGCTCCAATTTGCCGCCGGCCATTTTTTCCAAGCTTTTGGACATAGTGTTCATGCCGTAGAGGAAAAAAGCCAAGCCGCCGCAGAGGGTGAAAAGGGAAAAAATATCCATTTTATGACGCCTCGTTTCTCCGCTTCCGGATGGAGCGGACATGATTCAGCATATGTGGCAAGGGTATTATATATGTGAAATGTGTCCGGACGGAATAGGCGGATTGCCCAAATGTCAGATTTCGGGCAATTTTTGTCGGATAGCACAAAAATGGCTATAAAATTTCTCTAACTTCCTTCTTAATCAACCATTTTTCTCCTGCAAACCGGAAAGACTGCGGGGACAAGGCTCAACCTTTCACCGCAGTCTTTCCATTATTCGATCCCCAGCGCCGTGATGGCTTCCCGCATGGAGCGCCACTCTTCCAGCAGGCACTGCCGTTTCTGGTCCCCGGATGGGGTGAGGCGGTAATATTTTCGGGGCGGGCCTTCCGACTGCCGGCCCTGATAGTTCTCGCTGTATCCGTCCTTGCACAGCTTCCGCAGCAGGGCGTATACGGCGCTCTCCTGGGTGTCCGGGAACGCCTCGTGGAGCCGGGAGAGGATTTCATAGCCGTACTGGTCTCCCTGGGACAGCAGGTGCAGCAGGCAAAGCTCGATCAAATCCTTTTTCAGCATAGCGCCACCCCGGACATCACCAGCCCCATCAGCGAGACAATCACAAACCGTATAGAAATTGCCAAGGGATTCGGCGTCAAATCCATACCGCCTATGATGCCTAAAAATTGATTACAAAGCACTACGGCTGCCAAGCCCGAAATATAAACCGCACACCAACGGCGGTCCGTCATCCGGGCCCATACCAGCCCGAACACCCCAGTTAAAAAGGCGACGCTTCCCCCCAGGAAACACAGCCATCGAAACGCTTTACCAATCCAGCGAGCTACTTCAAAAGGAAAAGAATTGGTAATCCATCCAAGCTCTAGCACCTGTATATAGCCAGAGCAGGCTAATACCGCAACTACCACCAAAACATGGAGCGCCAGCAATATCCGCAGCCCGCGGGGCAGGCGCGATTTTTCTGCAACACCCGTTTGCCTGGAGCAGTGGAACCAGCACACCGATCCCGCTGTGCCAACAGCCAGCAACATGATTGAAAGGTTCTGGTGGTAATGCCAGGGGAAAAGCCATCTCCATGGTAGGAAAAGACAAAGCGTCAACCCCGCAAAAGCCGCAAGCCATTTGTAGTAGGCGTGTTTTTCATCCAAAAGGCGCACTGCCTCCCGAGGCGTACCCAGATCCCGGAAAAGCTCTCTCTGGGAGCGGGCATCACCCTCCAACAGTTCGGTGTAATCTGCAATCACTTCCTCGGCTTCCCCCTGCGGAAGCCGCCAGCGGGCCTCCAGGGCCAGACGGCGCAAATAGTTCAACGATTTCATCAGGCATCTCCTTTCCGCAAACTACTGCAAAAAACTCAGTAATCTTACGGACAGTATACCCTCTGCTTTATGGAATGTCAAGAGGCTACTGAAAATTTTACAGTAGTTCCGTTACGCCTCCAGAGACCGAATCAGGTTCACCATCTCAATGGCGCCTTGGGCGCACTCGGCCCCTTTGTTGCCCGCCTTGGTACCGGCCCGCTCAATGGCCTGCTCAATGGTATCCGTGGTCAAAACGCCGAACAGCACCGGAATCCCGCTGTCCAGTGAAACATTCGCAATACCCTTGGAAACCTCGCTGCACACATAGTCGTAATGGCTCGTGCTGCCGCGGATGACCGCTCCCAGGGCAATCACAGCGTCATATTTCCCACTGGCGGCCATCTTCGAGGCGATGAGGGGGATCTCAAACGCGCCGGGCACCCAAGCGACGGAAATGTCCTCCTCCTTGACGCCGTGGCGGAGCAGGCCGTCCTCACAGCCGTCAAGCAGCTTCGAGACGATGAAATCGTTGAACCGGGCGGCGACGATGCCCACGCGGATGCGTTCTGCGGTCAATTTGCCTTCAAACTTTTTCATGATAATTTCCTCCTATTTTCCAATCAATAGTTCAAAATGTGTCCCATGCGGCGTTGTTTCGTCTGCAAATAAAACAGATCCTCCTGGGTTGCCTGCATCTGGATCGGCACCCGCTCAATGATCTCCAAACCGAAATCCGCCAGCTGATAGACCTTATCCGGATTGTTCGTCAGCAGCCGCAGCGTCTTGGCCCCCAAATCCCGCAGGATTTGCGCGCCAATGTAATACTCCCGCAGGTCGCCGGCAAAACCTAATGCCAAGTTCGCTTCCAGGGTGTCCATGCCCTGCTCTTGCAGCGCATAAGCTTTCAGCTTGTTCAGCAGCCCGATGCCCCGGCCCTCCTGGCGCATATACAGCAGCACGCCGCGTCCTTCCGTTTCGATCTGCCGCATGGCGGAGGCCAGCTGTTCCCCGCAGTCGCAGCGGCGGGAGCCGAAAGCGTCGCCGGTAAGGCACTCGGAGTGGACCCGGCAGAGAAGCTTTTGCCCGTCGCCGATCTCACCCTTCACCAGGGCAACATGATGCTCGCCGTTGAGGAGGTTTCTGTAACCATAGGCAGTAAAATCGCCGTATTTGGTAGGCATCTTGGCGGCGGCGACCCGCTCCACTAGGACTTCATGCCGCTTGCGGTAGTTTTGCAGGTCCTTGATGGTGATAAACTTCAATCCCCATTCCTTGGATTTCTCTTGCAGCTCGGGAGCACGCATCATCGTGCCGTCCTCCCGCATAATCTCACAGCAGAGGCCGCAGGTTTTCAGTCCCGCCAGCCGCAGGAGATCGACGGTGGCCTCCGTGTGGCCATTGCGCTCCAAGACGCCGTGAGGCTTCGCCAGCAGCGGGAACATATGCCCTGGGCGTCGAAAATCCTCCGGACGCGCCCCTTCCTCCACGCACTTCATCGCTGTGATGGACCGCTCGGCGGCGGAGATGCCGGTTGTGGTGGAAACATGGTCGATGGAAACGGTGAAAGCCGTCTCATGGTTGTCCGTGTTGTGGCTGACCATCTGGGGGAACCGCAGCTTTTCCACGTATTCCTCCGACATCGGCATACAGATTAACCCCTTACCGTGAACTGCCATGAAGTTGATATTTTCCGTCGTGGCGAACTCCGCCGCGCAGATGAAATCGCCCTCGTTTTCCCGGTCCGGGTCATCCGTACAGAGGATCAAGCGGCCCTGCTGCAGTTCCTCCAAAGCTTCTTCAATCGTACTGTATTCAAACACGATAGGTCCCTCCTTTGTTTGTTAAAAACCGTGTTGCGTCAAAAAATTCAACGTCAGTTTGCTCTCTGCCGGATTCTCTTGGGGGCGCAGGAGTTTTTCGACATACTTACCAATCACATCGTTTTCCAGGTTCACCAAATCGCCCGGCTTCTTTCCGCCCAAGGTGGTGAGCGACGCTGTGTGCGGAATGATGGAGACGGAGAACCACCCCTCCCCCACTGCCGCCACCGTCAGGCTAATGCCGTCGATGGTGATGGAGCCCTTCTCCACCACGTAGCGCAGCAGCGCCGGGGAGGCTTCTATCGTAAACCAGACCGCGTTGTCATCCTGGCGTGTTTTTGTGATGGTACCTGTGCCGTCAATATGCCCAGCGACGATATGCCCGCCAAAGCGGCCGTCCGCAGCCATGGCGCGTTCCAGATTGACGCGGCTTCCGGGTGTCAGTGCACCCAGGGTAGAGCGGTCAAGGGTTTCGTGCATCACATCAGCCGTGAAGCCGGAGGCGTCCACACTGGTGGCTGTCAGACACACACCGTTCACAGCTACGCTGTCGCCAATTTTCAGATCGGACAGCACCTGCTCCGCCTGGATGGACAGCACCGAGGATTTCGCGCCCCGCCGGACCGCCCGTACAGCTCCGGTTTCCTCAACGATTCCTGTAAACATCCGGATTCATCTCCCCTTCCATCAAAATATCTTCCCCAATTTGTGTCCATTGGATTCCTGTCAAACAGAACGCTTGCCCTGGCCGCGCCACGCCTTGCCCCTGGATGGGCGTCTTGGCGGTACCGCCAAAGAGTTTCGGTGCGATATACGCTTGTACCCGCCGGACAAGCCCAGCTTCCAGCATCGACCAATTCAGTGTACCGCCGCCTTCCAGAAATACGCTGTCAATTTCCGCCTGTCCCAGTCGGTCCATCAGCGCAGGCAGATCGACATGGCCGTCTTTTGCCGGGAGCGTCCAAACCTCACAGCCTGTGGCTTCATAAGCGGCGGTTTTCTCCGGTAAGGCCTCACAAACCGCCAAAATCGTCCGCACCTCCCGCGCTGTACGAACAATCTGGCTATCCAGCGGCGTGCGCAAATGGCTATCGCAGACGATACGGATGGGATTGTGGCCGCCCTCTATACGGCAGGTCAGCAGCGGGTCGTCCGCCAATACGGTGCCTACGCCCACCATAATGGCTGTATAGCGGTCCCGGTCCTGGTGGACACGCTGCCGGGCTGCCTCCCCCGTAATCCATTGTGATGCGCCTGTGTATGTCGCAATCTTGCCATCCAGCGTCATGGCGTATTTCATCACCACATAAGGCCGCTTCGTTCGGATATAGTGGAAAAACACTGGATTCAGCGCGTCGCACTCCGCCCGCAAAACGTTCTCCTGCACCTCAATGCCGTTTTCCCGCAAAATTTCAATCCCCTTTCCGGCAACCAACGGATTTGGGTCAGGGGAACCAACCACCACACGTTGGATGCCGGCTTCCAGGATGGCGCTGGTGCAGGGTGGCTGCCGTCCCCGGTGGCAACAAGGCTCCAACGTTACATACAACGTGGCCCCTGCCGGGGATTCTATACAGTTTGCCAGCGCATGACGTTCTGCATGAAGCTCGCCGCAGCGCACATGCCAGCCCTGTCCGATCACCCGGCCCTCCTGAACGATGACTGCACCCACGTAAGGGTTTGGCGACGGGCGACCCTGGCGGGCCAACTCGACTGCCATCCGCATAAAACCGCTGTCGTTCATCCTTCGCCTCCTAACATAGAAAAAGATGCCTTGAAACCGATCTTTCAAGACATCGTAAAAACAGCAGCCCCATATCCCGCGCCCCAAAAACATCAACGCCCCGAAATGCTGTCCTAACATTCCAGAGCGCACACTTATGAGCGCAGGCATAGTGCCTACACTGCACGATCTTCTTCCATCCCGACTGTACGGTCGGCTTCGGAGTTTCACCGAATCCTGCCTTGCGGCTCGTGGGCTATACCACCGGTGGGGAATTACACCCCGCCCTGAAGATCCTAATTCAATTACTTATACAATACCACCGCTATAGGTATTTGTCAAGAGGCATTTCGCATCTTTCCCTTTTATGCTGGATACTTCCAAGGAACTTACAAAAAAGCTTACAAGCAAAAATTCGATGTGATAGAATTAAAAATCAATTAGAATGGAGAAAACAATATGGAACTGGAACTCGCTCGCTTAGAGCAAAAGCAGATACCCGAACTGACCAAAATCATGGAGTGTGCTTTTGATGAAGATACAAAAATACGCCTTGGCAAGGAAAAAGGCGGGCCGGATGGATATGAAATGGGGATTTTCTGAGAAAGTGAGGATTGCATAAAAACGCTTCCGCATACTGCATCTACCTGCACAAAGAGTTAATTGGCGGTGTGATCCTCTGACTCAAGGAGGATCAAGAAAACATTTGTCAAGGGGGCACCCAAAAGATGAAATCCCCCGATAACCGAGAAAATTACATTGTCAATCTCTTTTCAGTTTCAGCAATATCTTTTTCAATCAGCGGACGCATACTGTCCTTATATTTTGATAAATCGGCATTCCGCAAACA